>NZ_JARWKZ010000010.1:0-163068 GCF_050577975.1 Rhizobium sp. BR 315
GGTCCATGCGCTCACCTCGACACAGGTCGGTGCATTGACCACGGCTCAGGTCGCTACCCTCAATGCGACACAGGTTGCAGCTCTGACCACCGACAATGTCGCGGGTCTTTCGACCACGCAAATCGGCGCTCTCACATCGAAGTCTGTCACCGGTCTGTCGACCGCCCAGGTCGGTGCTTTGAGCTCCACTCAGGTCGGGGCTCTGAGCACGGCACAGACCGCTGCTTTGAATTCGAGCCAGATCGGTGCTTTGTCGACAGCCGACATTGCGGCCTTCTCAACATCCGACATCGCCGCCATCAGCACGACCGCACTCGGTGGTCTCTCGACAACGGATATCGGGAGCATGTCGAGCGACCAGGTGCACGCCATTACGGCGACGCAGCTGCAAGCCATGAACACAGATCAAGTCTCTGCGGTCATTGCGGCTTATCACGCGAGCTAATGGCTGTGGCACGATAACTATCGTGCGATCAGTCACAAGCGAAATACAAAAATATTCACGACGCTCGCAAGGCGTCGTGAATTTCATATGGGGAACCGGCCAGCGCAATCGTGATACATCTCGACGGAGCCAGGACTCCTTTTCGCTGATGTTGATGGCGGCCTCGTCGAGGCACCACTTATTGCGTCTAAACAACAGAATTGGATTTTGGGGCCGATCGGACGGATTGTTTCTTTGCGATGGACATGACCCAGGTGTGAAACTCTTTCCCATAGGGTTTCTCGAGTGCTGCTCGGTCCCAGGCAAGGTAATAGCTTTCCGGCAATGGCATGCGAATGTCATAGGGAACGACGAGCGTACCGGCGTTCAGCTCGTCCTCGATCATCGACACCTGTCCGAGGACGAAGCCGTGGCCGTTCACCGCCGCGTCGATCGCATTGCTCGACAATGCGAAGAAAAGGCCGGAGGGCTTATCATTGCAGGCGGCGCCGACGAGCTGTGCCCATTCACTCCATTGCGGCGGGCGGCTGTAATGTGATTCCCACTCGATGTTCAACAAGGGAAAGGTGAGGATATCCGCAGGGGCATTCAGCTTGTGCATTCCAAGCAGCCGTGGCGAACAGGCAGGGACCACCCAATCGGTGTAAAGCACGGTGAAGTGGGTGTGAACCTCCGCCCTTTTTCCGTAAGTGATGCGGAAATCACTTTGGCCATCGGCCATTCTCGGCTCTTCGTCTTTTCCAATGATTCTGACATTGGCGTCCGGGTGGAGGACCTTCCACTCGAAGATCTTTCGGCCGATCCATTTGTTGACCACTGAGCTCAGAGCGGTGAGGACGATACCACTCTGGCTGCGGGCACGTTCGAGCACCTCGACGGAGTGCGTCAGCTGGGCGAATCCCACGGCAATTTCCTTGTGAAGAAGAACACCCCATGAGGTCATCTCGACGCGTCGTCCTATTCGCTCCAGGAGCGTAACGCCTAGACACTCCTCCAACTTTCGTACCTGTTGGCTGACGGCACTCGGCGTCACGCCCAGTTCTTTTGCAGCGGTGGTCATGGTTCCGCAGCGACCAACTGCTTCAAATGCCTGCAAGGCGTGAAGTGGGGGCATAGTCACGTTCAAGGATCTCCATTCCAAGCATCTAGTTTAGATTATCTAAACTAGAACGTAATGGCGAGGCGCTTGTGGCCGCTGTTCCCAACGAAAATACTTCACCTTGTCGAGCAAGGAACAGGAGGCCTCAATGTTTCTCAAGAATGCCTGGTATGTCGCTACCTGGGATTACGAAATCTGTCGCGAACTCAAGTCGGTCACAATGCTTGGCGAGAATCTTGTTCTCTACCGGCGGCAGGACGGCAAGATCGCTGCGCTGGAGGATGCCTGTCCTCATCGTAAACTGCCGCTATCTATGGGGCGAATTAAGGGAGATGACGTCGAATGCGGCTATCATGGACTGACGTTCGACTGTTCCGGCACCTGTACGCGCGTCCCAGGGGCAGAGCGTATCCCTCATGTGGCCCGCGTTCGCTCCTATCCTGTCGAAGAGCGGTACGGGCTCGTTTGGGTCTGGATGGGAGAGGCCGAGAAGGCCGATCCGGCTGATATCTTTCACGTCGAACATTTCGACGACCCGGCTTGGGGCGTCAATCGCGGCGAGTCGATGACGCTCAACTGCAATTACCTCTACATGACTGACAATCTTCTCGATCCGTCGCATGTCGCCTGGGTGCATCAAAGCTCGTTTGCAAGTTCTGCCTGCGAGGAAACGCCGCTGGAAACCACCGTGAAGAGCGATGGTGTCACGGTCTGGCGCTGGATGCTGGATTCGGACCCGGCGCCTTTCTATGCGCCCTTCCTGCAGTTCGAAGGCAAATGTGATCGCAAGCAGCATTATGAAGTTCGCTATCCGAGCAATGCGATCATCAAGGCAATTTTCACACCGTCCGGGGCCGGCGGCGAAGGGCGGGATCTGCCGTCGAATACCTTCCTCATGGACAGCTATAATTTCATGACGCCGGTGGATGAGAACCGCACCAAATATTACTGGTTTCAGATGCGCAACTTTGCTCCCGATGATGCGGATGTGTCGGCGCGATTTGCCAAATCCGTGCGGGGTGCCTTTGAGGAAGACCGTGTTGTGCTCGAGGCGGTTCATCACGGTATCGCAACTATGCAGACCCCGAACCTGGACCTCAAGATCGATGTCGGGCCACTCCGCTTTCGCCGCAGGCTGGCGCAAATGATTGAAGGCGAGGGCGCCAACCGCGTTGCTGCGGAATGACTCGGGACGCGCAACAGCGCCGTGCAGGTGCCTAGCGAATGCCGTCTCGGCTCGCAAAATAACCTCACAATGGCTTTGGCCTGTCGAGACGCACAATAAAAATCTTGGGAACAAAAAAGAGAATGACGGACCTGGTCCGTCGTCCACTCAAAGTGGGAGTACCATCTGATGCGCCATATCCGGCAGGCTGAGCTTTACTCAGTGAGCTATGGAGTATTGCGGCAACGGTTCCTGGCCGCGGCCCGGCGAGCCAATGCGACATTGTTTGAATATCAGCACCCTCTCCATGGACCGGATGGGGAAGGTCTCTTCACGGATGTCGCGCATCTGGGCGAGCGGAACGCATCGAAGATGCTCGTTATCATCTCCGGCACGCATGGGGTGGAGGGCCAATTCGGTTCGGCCTGTCAGGCCGAGTGGCTGTCGGCAAACTGTCCGTGGCAACTGCCGAAAGACACTGCAATTCTGTTCGTCCACCTGATCAACCCTTGGGGAACTGCCTGGAGCAGACGGGTCAACGAAGACAATGTCGATCTCAATCGGAACTTTATCGATTGGGACGGTAGCGTTCCGCGAAATGAAAAATACGCTGAACTTCATCAGGCGCTTGTTTGTGCCGAATGGGTCGGACCGAAACGGGATCGAGCCGAGGAGCTGTTTGCCCAAGCGAAAAAGTCCTTGGGCGGGCATGCCGGGATAGCCGCAATCGTCAATGCGGGGCAGTACGAATTTCCCGAGGGAATGTTCTACGGTGGCGACGGTCCCGTTTGGTCGAACCGCACGCTCAACGACATTCTGCGCACGTTTTCCCAGCAGGCTTCGGATGTGATCGTTTTCGACCTGCATACGGGTGCCGGACCCTATGGCTATCCGGCGCTCCTATCGGTGGCGGAAGTTGATCACGATGGTTTGCGGTGGGGAAAGAGCATTTATGGGCCGGCGCTCTCGATCGTAAAGACGGGAATTGCTGCCACGACTGATACCGGTATTGCTGCCACCGCAACCGGCTATGTGTCAGCGGCAGTGCGCAAGGCTTTGCCTCAAAGCCGCGTGATGCCTCTTGTCATCGAGTGCGGAACTCTAGAAGGGTCCGTCGTCATGGACGCGGTGCAGGCCGACAATTGGCTGCATCTCTATGGTTCCGTCGCATCACCGCTCGGACAGAAGATCAAGGATACCTTGAGAGCAGCATTCATCCCGCAAGATCCGGAATGGCAACGCAACTGTCTGGCAACAAGCCTTCGCTATTTCGATCGTGCCTTGACGGAACTGAACGCCATCGGTCGTCCGACTTCAGGCAGCGAGCCGGCGGTGGCCAATACAGCGGTGCCCGAATGGCCGCCGGCGGTTCCCGTAAAGGCCAAGAGGAACGAGCGGCCGGCCGTCGAAGTTCACGATTTGCATAAGAGCTTCGGTACGCACGAGGTTTTGACCGGTGTCGGACTGACCGCCGATCCGGGCGAGGTCGTATCGATGATCGGTTCGTCGGGATCGGGAAAAAGCACGTTTCTGCGCTGTATTAACCTTCTCGAACAGCCCAGCAGGGGCCGCATCGTCGTCGACGGCGAAGAGATACGCATGAAGGCCCTCGGGGGCGGTAGATCCATACCCGCAGACATGCGTCAGGTGGAGCGCATTCGCGCTCGTGTCGGAATGGTCTTCCAGAATTTCAATCTCTGGCCGCATATGTCGGTCCTCGAGAACATCATAGAGGCGCCCGTGCATGTGCTCGGCGAGCGGCGCTCCGATGCCGTGGATCACGCGCATCAACTCCTGAAGAAAGTCGGGCTCTCCGAGAAGCATGCTCAATATCCCGGGCAGCTTTCCGGCGGACAGCAACAGCGTGCCGCCATTGCGCGAACGCTGGCGATGAAGCCGAAAGTGATCCTGCTCGATGAGCCGACGTCGGCGCTTGATCCGGAACTCGTCGGTGAAGTGCTTCGGGTGATCCGCCAACTGGCGGAAGAAGGCAACACCATGATCCTCGTGACGCACGAGATGCAGTTCGCGCGCGAGGTATCGCACAAGATTCTCTTCCTGCACCAAGGAAAAGTGGAGGAGGAGAGTACCCCAGCAGAGTTGTTCAGCAATCCGCGATCGGAACGCCTACGCCAGTTCCTATCGCGGACACTATGACCGGCGGCTGATCCAAATTGCCGGGTCGAAGCCCGGCAAATACCCAAACGAAAAATCAATAAGGGGAATTGCAGATGAATTTCAAAGTCCTGTCACTCATCGCGTTGCTCGCCGGTTTTGCCGGCAGCGCCTGCGCGGCCGAAGGGGAATTGTCCATCGGAACCGAAGGTGCCTATCCTCCGTGGAGCATGGCCGATGCCGCTGGAAACGTCACCGGCTTCGATGCTGATGTCGGCAACCTGCTTTGCACCAAGCTGCAGATGAAATGCCATTTCGTCGTGCAGGCCTTTGATGGCCTCATACCGGCGCTGAAGGCAAAGCGTTTCGATGTCATCATTTCCGGAATGTCGATTACCGCGGATCGCAAGAAGGAAATCAACTTTTCCGTCGGATATGCCGATCTCGCCAATATGTTCGTCGTGCCGAAAACATCTGATCTGGCCGGCATCAAGGATGTCGACAGCCTCCTGAAGGCGCTGGATGGCAAGACGGTTGGCGTGCAGACGGGAACGACGCACGCGCACTTCATCGAGAAGCGCGTGCCGAAGGCCAACCTGAAAACATATGACACACTCGACAATTTGCAGATCGATCTCGCCAGCGGTCGCGTCGACGCGGCTTTTGCGGATGCATCGGCACTGCAGGATTTCCTGGCCAAGCCGGACGGCAAGGATTTTCAGTTTGTCGATGTGAAGATCCCGGGCAAGTTCGATCCGTCGCTTGGTGAAGGTCTCGGTGTCGGCATTGCCAAGGAAAATACCGATCTGAAGGCCAAGATCGACAAGGCGCTTTGCGCATTGGTGGCCGATGGTTCCATCGGCAAGGCAAGCAAGAAATGGTTCAAGTCTGATATTTCCCGGCCTTGCGACTAACGGATGCCTAGCCTCGCACTCGCTTAAAGTGCGAGGCGTTCGCCTTGCCTTCGTTCACGCTCAATGGCGATAGAGCGTGAAGGTCCGCACTATCCAGACATGCTGCAGCATTCCCCAGATCCAAATTGGTCTTGGGGGCTGCTCGGCGCAATTCTAAGGCAGATCCAATGGATTTTGGTCTCATGCAAGTTTGGCAGAATGGCTGGGTGACAGCTATTCTGCAGGGAGCTGCAATCACGATAGCAGTCGGCATCGTCAGCATGATGGCCGGCATCGGCATCGGGGTCGTCTGCGGCGTCGTCAAATGGGCGAGGATCTTCCCTTTGACGCTTGTGATCGATGTCTACACCTCGATCGTGCGAGGGGTGCCGGAGCTGCTTATCATTTACCTGCTGTTCTTCTCGTCGGTTGAATTCGTGACGAAGGTCGCGTCGGCATTCGGCTATGCCGGTCTGGCGGACAGCGGATATGCGTTCATCATCGCTGTCGTCGCAATCGGCACCATTTCCGGCGCCTATTCCACCGAGGTCATCCGCGGCGCGCTGGCATCAATTCCAAGCGGTCATATCGAGGCTGCTCGCGCGCTCGGTATTCCCGGCCGCCGTATCTTCAGGCGAATAATCGTGCCGCAGATGCTACGGATAGCGATCCCCGGCATGAACAATATATGGCAGACAACCATTAAAGATACTGCACTCGTATCCGTTGTTGGGCTGCAGGAGTTGATGCGGATTGCGTTTATCGGCGCCGGAACTACGCGACATCCGCTGATTTTCTTTCTGATTGCTGCCGTCGTGTACCTACTGATCACGGTGGTTAGTCAGACGGGGTTCAACTCCGCCGAGCGCTTCCTCCAGCTCCGATCAAGGAAGTAAGCCGATGGATTTCGAATTGATTCAACAGACTGTTCCGGTGCTTGCACGCGGGCTTTTGACGACAGCTGTCCTTACCGTCGTGTCGGTATTGATCGGCTTCAACCTCGGCCTTGGCCTGGCGCTGATGCGCTTGTCCGAAAACAGATTTCTTGCGGCCTTCGCAAGATATTACAGCATGGCCTTCCGTGGGACGCCGCTTTTGGTGCAGTTGTTTCTGTTTTATTATGGCCTTGCACAGCTGCCATTTGTAAGAGGCAATGCCATCGCCTGGTGGGTGATAGGCGATGCCACGCGCTGCGCTGTCATGGCACTGGCGCTCAATACGGCCGCCTATACCTCGGAGATCCTGCGAGGCGGGCTGATGTCAATACCGGCGGGTCTCAAAGAAGCTGCGAAAGCCGGCGGCATGTCGCCATTGCTGCGCTTTCGCCGCATCGAGTTTCCGCTGGCAATCCGGCAGGCGCTGCCCGCCTATGGCAACGAACTCGTTCTGGTCGTTAAAGGAACGAGTCTGGCCTCGACGATTACCGTTCTTGAAATCACCGGATATGCCAAGCGCTTGATGAGCCAAACCTACGCGATCTTTGAGATTTTCGCGATCGCCGGCGCTATTTACCTCGTCATCAACCTCATTCTCATCGCGCTCGTCCGGACACTCGAGCGCCATTTGATGCGGCACGAAGGACGTTGATGGGCGTCGAGGAACCGTTTTGGGGCCATTGACCTGATACGCTGAGGATAGGAAAGGGACCCCGGGGAGAGTGTCGAGGGTCTGTGATTTACTGACAACCGGATGTTGCTCAGCGTGACGAAAAGCGCTCCGAACAATGCTAAGGTTCGCTTACGATATACCCGCCGCTACGTCTCATCCGCACTGGCGCTCCATTCAGCGACCATGTGCGAGAATTCTGGGGCGCTACGCTCCGCACATTTTATTGCGACTTTCACGCCAGATGGTCGCGAGGTGCGGCTCGGCTGGCCGCAATGGCCCCGTACAATCCTGTCGCTCGCACCAGAGACTTTGCCTGAAGAAATGACATCGAAACGGAGGAAATATGATGTCCCATGCTATCTCCATCCACCCGGCTATCGACAACGGCATCGCGCCGGAGAGCGCCGATTTTGCTGGCGGGACGCTTATCTGTGCCTGCGCCGCCCATCCTGTGAAAATCCGTATCAAGGGGCAGGTGGCTCACAACCACGCCTGCGGCTGCACCAAGTGCTGGAAGCCCGAAGGCGCCAATTTCTCAGTCGTTGCCGTCACGCCCACCGAGAATGTCACCGTGCTTGAAGGTGACGCCAAGCTCAAGGTCGTCGATGCAAACGCCCTGATCCAACGTCACGCCTGCCAGGAGTGCGGGGTGCATATGTACGGCCCCGTCGAGCGGGATCACGCTTTCAAGGGCCTGTCCTTCATTCATCCCGAGCGGTTCGAAGAAAAGGGCTGGGCCGCACCCGGCTTTGCCGCATTTGTCTCGTCGATCATCGAAGCTGGCTTCGCGCCGGCGCAGATGGGGGCCGTGCGTGCAAGGTTGAAGGAAGTGGGGCTGGAGCCCTATGATTGCCTGTCACCGGGCCTGATGGACTATGTTGCGACCTGGACCGCAAAGAAGAACGGTGTTCTGGCGGATTGACCGGATCGGCTAAGCAACTCTTTTTCCTCGCCGCGCCTTCGCAAGGAGGCGCGGTTTTTTTAATCCGCCGGCTATCCGGTCACTTTGCGCGGATTGAGGATGGAAGCGGCATCGATGGCGGCTCTTATTTGCTTCATGAAAGCAAACTTTGTCGGATCGGCCGTTTCGCGGAGAGAGTGAACCCTCTTCGACCCAATGCCGTGTTCCGCCGAGAAGGATCCTCCGATAGCCGCGATCCCGCCGTAAAGCACGGCCTCCACCGCGGCCGTCTTTTCAGGCGGCATGTTTGCGGCTGAAGCATTCAACACAATGTGCAGGTTACCGTCAGCGAGATGGCCGAAGACATAAGGATCGAACTGTGGGTCGATACGATGCAGCTCGGACAGGCAGCGGCGCAAATAGCTGTCTATCTCCGATAGCGGCACGGATATGTCGTAAGAGGGAGCGCCGGCATGCTTGCGATAAATGAGATCGGTATCCTCCCTCAACCTCCACAGCTGTGCCTCCTGTGCCTGAGACGCGGCGACCACCGCCGAGATCTCAGGGTATTTTTCCGCCACCTTCTCATAGATCTGTGCCAGCTCCATCTGAAGCTGTTCCTCGTCGCCACCGCCGAGTGAAATCAGCAGGTTGACGGGATGATTGGGGTCATAATCGACCGCAGACCAAAGGTGTTCGCTCGAGGTGAGCTGAAAATAAGACCTCCAGATCGCTTCGGCGGCGCGCAAATGACCGTGATGAACGGCAAGGCCGGAATTTGTGACGTCGAGCGCTGCCGCGACTGACGGCAGGCCGAAGAGGGCGGTCGCGGTCGCGGCAGGCAGCGGTTCCAATTTAAGGGCTATTCGCGTCACGATGCCCAGCGTTCCCTCCGCGCCGATAAACAGGTGCTTGAGATCATATCCCGCCGCGTTCTTCACTACCCGCGTCAGGTCGGAATAGATCGAGCCGTCCGGCAGCACGGCTTCCATTCCCAGAACCCGATGACGCATGACGCCATATCGAAAGGCGGATATGCCGCCGGCATTTGTCGATACCATGCCGCCAATGGTCGCCGAGCCTCGTGAGGGCAAATCGATTCCGGGCTCAAGCCGGTGTTCGGCGGATGCTGCTTGCAGCGATTGCAACGTCACGCCGGCTTCGACAACCGCGACCCGCTCGATCGGGGAAAGCTGGACAATGCGGTTCAGCCGGCTGGTCGAAAGAACGAGTTGCCCAGGCGACGAGAGCCCACCACCGACAAGTCCTGTTCGCCCGCCCTGTGTGATGATCGGCACACGATGGGCAAGCGCACATCTCACGATCGCCGCAATCTCCTCTGTGGAAGCAGGAAGGACAACAGCCGTTGCACCGAGATTTCCCGCAGCGACGCCGTAATCCAGAGCCGCAATCGCTTCGCCTTCCTTCAAGTTGCCAGCGCCGACAATCTGGCGAATTTCACCAAGGAAGGAAGATGATAGCGCCGTCGGTCCCTCGATCGTTGCTCCGCTCATCATGCGGTTCTCGCTTCAGGATGTTTTGCCTTCAGCAGCCTCAAGGCATCGAGAAAGCGATCATTGTCGATGGGCAGACCGATCGTAACGCGGATGAACGTTTCGAATCCCGGCTCTTTCCAGGGCTTCACAATGATCCCATGCGACAGGAAATGATCGAATGCAGTGGCGCTGTCGCAACCGGCGTCGATGAAGAGAAAGTTCGTCTGCGATTCCGGTGCGAACAGGCGGAGGGAGTGGACTTTATGGGCCATGCGATCGCGTTCCGCGGTAACCTTGGCCACCGAATGACGCATCCAGCCCTCGTCTCCAAGTGCTGCCACCGCTGCAAGCTGCGCGGCTGCATTGACGTTGAAGGGTGTCTTGGCGGATGAGATCGCCTGCGCCAATCGTTCGTCGGACGCTGTGGCATAGCCGACGCGCAGCCCGGCCAAGCCATAGGCCTTTGAGAATGTTCGAAGCACGACATGGGAAATTCCACTGCCTGATAGCAATTGCAGGCCGTCCGGCGTCTTCGCGTCGCAAAACTCGAAATAGGCCTCGTCCAATACCAGCAGCGTTTCCCTGGGTGTTGCGGCGATGAGACGGGAAAGGCCGTCTCTATCAAGTGCCGGACCAACGGGATTGGAGGGGGAGGAGAGAAAGAAGATCGACGGCTTTTTTCGCAGCGCATCGATGAGAGCCTCGATATCGAATTTGAGGTCTTCCGTCATCGATACCTTGACGACTTTTGCACCATTTGCCCGTGCTTCGATTTCATGAAGCCCGAAACCGGGCGATACCGTCATGACGGTGGAAAAGGGCCGCAATACCGCTCGGCAAACGGCTGCGATCATCTCCTCCGAGCCGTTGCCGACCACAATACGGCTTGTGGCGATGTCTAGCTTTTTGCCGAGAGCATTGCGCAGAGCGGTACAGGCCGGATCGGCGTATCGGGAGGGATCCAGCTGCGCCAACGCGGTTGCTACATCAGGTGAACACCCATGCGGGTTCTCATTGCTGGCAAGGGCTGCGATATCGGTAAGGCCGGTTCTATTCCGCGCAACCGCAATATTCATACCAGCATTGTAGGGCGGCAGTTCGGCGACGTTCGGATTGAGTCGGAGCATACTGATCACTATTCCATAGAATTGAGAGATGAATTTCGGGTCGATTTCGGCTCAGAGATCAAGAACGATCGAGCTCACAGGCTTGGTACAACAGAGGAGAACCCGGCCCGGTGGCACGTCATCGAGAGGTTCTTCGACATAGTCCACCTCTCCAGAAACCAGGCCCTGGAGACAGCTTCCGCAGACGCCTGCCCGGCAGGAAAACGACGGCTCGATGCCTTGAGCTTCAAGGAAACTCAGTAACGATACCGAAGACCCATCCCATGCGAACTTCGCCTCCGATTTTTGCAGGGTGATTTCGATGCCGTTGTCGGTCGCATCGCTTACGGGCTCGGGGATGGGTGTATCTGCGGCGGGCGTGTCTCGTTGCTGAGACGGTGATAGCAGCGACGAAGGTCCGAAAAACTCGTAGGCAATTCTTTTGCCGTCGACGCCGAGGGACGACAGCAGATCATACATTGCCTGCATGAAGGGCGGTGGCCCGCACATGTAGACTTCACAATCGTCGAGCGGCAGCAGCTTTTGCAGCGTTTCCCGCGCGATAAATCCCGTCGAATGGAAGCGGCCCTGTCGTACATCGTCGTCGCTGGGAAAGCGGTAGCAATAGTGAAGGTGAATACCGGCCCTGCTGGCCGCCAAAACTTCGACTTCTTTGTCGAGCGCATGGACGGCTCCGCCGTCGCAGGCATGTATGAACCAGACCGGACGATTGCTTTCCGTCGCCAGCACTTGCAGCATCGAGACCGTCGGGGTTAGGCCGACGCCACCGGACAAGAGGATGACAGGTCTGTTGCTGGCTTTATTGAGTTTGAAGGCGCCGCGTGGACCGGCAATGTTGACGATCGCACCCTCTTCAACCGTGTCATGCAGCCAGCACGATGCCAAGCCGTCGGGCGCGCCTGGCGTCGGGGCAGCCTCTCTCTTTACGGTAATGCGATACTTACCTTCATCGCTGGGCGCCGACGAGACCGTATAGTTGCGGACGACGTATCCGCCGGTCAGCGGCTGCGGAACCTGAATGGTGAGAAACTGCCCGGCCTCGAAAGGTTGCCAATGCTGGCGATCCAGAGGGGCCAGATGAAAGGACGTGATGGTTGAGCTTTCACGCACCTTTGCGACGACTTTGAAGGGGCGGAACCGGGCATCCAAGTCAGCCGACATATGTCTCACTATCCTTTTGATTGCTGCTCATGGCGCGGTGCGCTCCGTCTGCCACCGTCTGCGATCGAGCGCGCAGCGGAGGTTTGAAGATGCAGTCGATTTCATGGCCGACGGGATCGGCAGGCAAGCCACCTTGGCAACGCTCGTCGCGAGCGCATGCAACGGAATGAGATGGTTCGAGCTGACAGTGTTCCATACGCTTTTGGTAAATCTCCACTCGCCCACCCCATGATGAAGCTCATTATTCGTGCCGTTCAGGAACTGACAATCAGGCTGGCGTTGTGTTCTTTGTTAGAAAATCTAAATCTTGAGCCCCGTGTCTTTTGGACACGGTGGGCACTCGAACAGCCTCTCTATCAAGGAGAGATCACGGGTCTCTGCATTGCGAATGATTGTAGGCATAGGCCGGTATCCTCCACGGATGTTGAGATGGCATGGTAAGGGGGGCATTGCCGCATTGTAGACAAGCGGATTAAGCGGCGAAGCCTCGGTTCTTTCCTTTTCTGTGGCGCTGGATATCTTTGTTTCCAGCGCCACATTGGCGTGAGCCGCCGATGGGGGGACACGATCATGGCTTTGGACGAACCATCCGCCGGCCCGCCAATTCCCGGGCGGACCTCTCCCGTCGGGCTCGAAAACTATATTAGCGGAAACACGCTGGTCAGCGGCGATGGGCCGGCATGGAGAGACGTCTTCGTGCAGGTACTGTCGCGCCACCGCGTTCAGCATCCCTTCTTGGTGCCTGCTGTCGCCGAGCCGCTCATCGTCTGGATCATGTCCGGAAGTGCGGTCGTCGAAGAGCGGGATCTTGGCGGCGAGTGGATGGCAAACCGCGTTGAGGTTGGCGATTTCTTCCTGACATGCTCGCCCGTTCCCTATGAAATGCGCTGGCAAGCCGAGGGCGATCAGCCCTTCCGCGTGATGCACCTCTATGTCTCCGTGCCGCTGTTTGAGCGGGTGGTCGAAGCGATGTTCGGCAAGGACGGCGGGAACGTGACGTTGAGGGACGTCTCCGGCGGCCGCGACACGACGCTCTCACATATCCTGAGCCTTCTCCACGAGGAACTGGCGGCCGATGGCGGAGGCAGCCCGCTTTATGTCGAAGGGCTGGCGCAGTGCCTTGCCGTCCATCTCGTGCGCCACTACGCGATCGTCGATACCGAGATGCGTCAACAAAACGCCTTACCCGGCGCAAAGCTCAGGCGGGCGATCGCCTTCATGGAGGACCGGCTGGACGAACCGTTCGACCTCGGCCGCCTGGCGCAGGAGGTCGGCATCAGCGAATTTCATTTCAGCCGGTTGTTCAAGAAAGCGACCGGCTTTCCCCCCTCCCACTATTTCATCCGGCAACGGGTGGCCAAGGCCCAACAACTGCTGCAGGAAACCGACACCAGCATCATCGAGATCGGCCTGACGGTCGGCTATTCCAGCCCCAGCCACTTCGCTCAGATTTTCCGCCGCGAAACGGGCCTTTCGCCAAGCGACTATCGCAGGGGCTAGGCTGCAGGCGGCCCGTCAGCAGCGATTGGAGCAAAATCCCGACAGCCTCGGCAAGCCGCCGAGAGAGGAAAACGCCCTGGTTTTATAGATTTCTCCTTGTCGAAAGCGAACACCTCTCCGCTTCCGGAGCGGGTTTGCAAGCAACAAGGAGACAGATCATGACGAACATAAACGGTAAAGTCGCGCTGGTAACCGGCGCATCGAGCGGCATCGGCGCGGCAACGGCGCTTGCGCTCGCCGGAGCCGGTGTGAAGGTCGGCATCGCCGCCCGGCGCACCGATCGGCTGGAAGAACTGAAGGCCGAGATCACGAAAAAGGGCGGCGAAGCGCTCGTCATCGAGATGGATGTGGTCGACCCGGCCTCCGTCGAAGCCGGTGTCAAGACGCTGGTCGATGCCTATGGCGCGATCGACATTCTCTTTAACAATGCCGGCCTGATGCCGCTTTCCGACATCGACCAGTTCAAGACCTCCGAATGGCTTCGCATGGTCGACGTCAACGTGAAGGGCCTGCTGAACACGACGGCGGCCGTGCTGCCGCAGATGATCAAACAGCACTCCGGCCACATCTTCAACACGTCATCGATCGCCGGCCGCAAGGTGTTCAAGGGGCTGTCGGTCTATTGCGCGACGAAGCATGCCGTGACCGCCTTCTCCGACGGGCTGCGCATGGAGGTCGGCCAGAAGCACAATATCCGCGTCACCTGCATCCAGCCGGGCGCGGTTGCGACCGAACTCTACGACCAGATCACGGACCCCGGCTACCGCCAGCAGATGGACGATCTCGCCAAACAGATGACTTTCCTGCAAAGCGCCGACATTGCCGAGACCATCCTGTTCGCCGCGCAGGCGCCGGCCCACGTCAACGTTGCCGAACTCTTCGTCCTGCCGGTCGAACAAGGCTGGTAACCCTATCGTTAGACATCGCCCTTCCTGTCCAGGATGGGGAGGGCAACGATCAAGGAGTTTTCCCATGAAGGAAGTACCGGCCTCCGGGGCCTTTCGCCAGCTCGAACCAGGTCCGATCGTGCTCGTGACGACCAGCCACCAGGGCAAGCCCAACATTATGACGATGGGCTTCCACATGATGATCCAGCACGAGCCGCCGCTGATCGGCTGCGTGATCGGGCCCTGGGATCACAGCTACAGTGCGCTCAGGTCGACCGGCGAATGCGTCATTGCCATCCCGACCATCGATCTTACAAGGACGGTCGTCGATATCGGCAATTGCTCAGGCGATACCGTCGACAAATTTGAACGCTTCGGCCTGACGCTACAGCCGGCCCGCAGCGTCGCCGCACCCCTGATCGGCGAATGCCTTGCCAACATCGAATGCAGGGTCGTCGATACCGTAGACGCCTACAACCTCTTCATTCTCGAAGCCGAACGGCTGTGGGTCGACACGGACCGCAAAGAGCGGCGAACCCTGCATCACCGCGGCGACGGCGTCTTTGCCGCCGATGGCGACGTGCTCGATTTCAGCGAGCGCATGGAAAAATGGCGTCACCTTCCACGGTGATGCCCGTCATCTTCCCTGCAACTGCAGAGCGGGGAAGCACTCCCGGCAATGATCTGGCGCGAACTCCGCACTGGTATTGCCGAGAGCGGCTACCATGGGCGTTGCCTCCGCATTGGTGTCGTTGGTCGAGCGGTGAAAATTGGTCACGAGGACGAGCAGCAGGACAACAATTGCGGCAAGCGCTTCCACTAGGGAAAGGCGCCGGTGCTGGCGACAACCATATTCGGCCTTTGCGATGTCCCGGAAGCCGGGATGGAGATTGTCACAATCGGACATGAGGTTTCCTTCCAAGTAGGGATCAGGGGACGAGCACCATCGGACCGCCGCTGCGGCGTTCGAGAATGTCGGCATGCGCGCGCCTCGGACAGCGGATATTTTTGAGCGCTGACCGTACCGAACACTCCGTTCCGCCAGGCTTCAAACACTTCGTCGGCGCCGGCTTGCAGGTTGTCCTTCGTTACATGCTGGCCAGTGCTGCCGCGCACGAGGCGGATGCCACGCCGATCAGGGCGATCGTCCCGCCATCGCGGATCGTGCTCAGCGTAGCGGTAAAGGTCGCTGCGCCCACCAGTTCGTAGACGATGTCGACGCCGTTGGGCGACAGGGGGTCGAAGATCGGACGTGGGAATCGATGGCCGAGGGGCCGCGTCAGCTCTTCTTGATCAGGTTGACGGCGACCAACGGACCACCGAACTGCTGCACAGGCGCCGCGGCCTTGAGGCTTCCGAGGTTCAAGGCGGCAAAGCCAAGCATCTCGACAAGACCCGCGACACTGGTGTTTGCGTCTTCATCGTTACCGGATAGCACGACGACCCTACGCCCCGACGCTTCGGCGGGATCCGCAGCCAGCACCGCGGCCGGGATCGTGTTGAAGGCCTTGACTACTTTCGCCCCGGGCAGAGCCTCGGCGACGATATCGCTCGAAAGCTTGCCACCGAGATCGGCGGGGCGGAATTCCGGGAACTTGATCGCATTCGTCGCGTCGACGACGATCGTGCCCGTCCAGTCCTTACGAATCTTCGCCAGATCAGGCACCGCCGTAAACGGCACGGCGAGGATGATGATATCCTGCGCGAGCGCGTCCGCGATGTCGGTGGGGACCACCGTTTTGCCGAATTTCGTTGCGGTGGCATCCAGCGATGCAGCACCGCGGCTGTTGGCCACCTTGACCGGTATGCCCTTCGACGAGAATTGCGTGAGGAGAGCCGAGCCGATCGCGCCCGAGCCGATGATTGCGTAAGTCATGGTCGATTTCCTTTTGGGTTTGTTGGTTGGGGATAGGTTACGCTATGTTCGCCGGCCCAACGGGCAGCGGCGTGAACTCGGTTTCTCCCGGCACGCCCGGGAACACGCGGTTCCGCCAGTCGAGGGCCGCCTGCTCGATGCGTTCGCGGCGGCTCGACACGAAGTTCCAGAAGATGTGTCGCTTCTCGGCAAGCGGTTCGCCGCCCAGCAACATCAGCCGCGCAGGCCCGATCGCCTTGAGGATGATTTCCGCGCCGGGTTTGAAGACGATCAGCTGGTCCGTGGTAAACCGTTCGTCCTGCCCGGAAACTTCAATGGTGCCGCTGACCACGAAGACAGCCCGCTCGATATGCTCGCCGTCGACGCGGAAGCGTGCGCCGGCGACAAGCGCCACGTCGGCATTGAACAGGTCGGAGAAGGTTCTTGTTGGCGCGCGCCGGCCGTGCAGCGAGCCGGCGACCAGGCGCATATCGATGCCTTCGCCTTCGATGCGCGGCAGGTCCCCTGTGCCAAAATGCTGGAAGCCGGGGTCGGTTTCCTCGTGGCTGACCGGCAGCGCCACCCAGCTTTGAAAGCCGAACAAACGTCCTCCCGTTTCCCGCAGCGTATCGCTGCTGCGCTCGGAATGAACGATGCCTCGGCCTGCGGTCATCACGTTCACCTCGCCGGGTCTGATCGCCTGGACGTAATTCTCGCTGTCGCGATGGATGATCTCGCCGTCGATCAGATAGCTGATCGTCGCAAGGCCGATATGCGGATGCGGCCGGGAATCGATGCCGGCACCGGGGCCGAAGGTCACAGGCCCGAAACTGTCCAGGAAGATGAAGGGGCCAACGGATCGCCGCAGCGGCGAGGGCAGTGCGCGTTTTACCGAAAAACCACCGAGATCGCGCGTCGCCGGAAGGATGATCTGTTCGATGCGGGCATTCGAGGCGAATGTCATTTCAAAACTCCTTCAACGATCCCGGCTCGGCCGGAAGGCGAGGGGATGTTGCTGTCGAGCTGCAAATTACCGCTGGTGGCTTGCGGAAAAAACTGACATAAATTGGACGAAAACGTTCGAGGAAATAGATATGCAGAATCCCGGCGTGCCGACCCTTGACCAGCTCAAGGTGTTTCTTACGGTGGTGGATGTCGGGAGTTTTGCCGGGGCAGCGCGCAAGCTGGGGCGTGCCACCTCGGTCATCAGCTATTCGATCGCCAATCTGGAAGCGCAACTCGGCGTTTCCCTGTTCGATCGCGACACGACGAAGAAGCCGCAGCTGACCACGGAGGGGCGAACGGTGCTGGCGGAGGCGCGGATCGTCTCGAACGGCGTCAATGGGCTGCGGGCGAAAGTACGGGCCATGCTCGAAGGGGTGGAGCCGGAAATCCATGTCGCGCTGGATGTCATGCTGCCCGCCTCGCGCGTAACCGATGCGTTGAAAGCCTTCAGCGAAGCCTTCCCCTCCGTGACGCTGCATCTCTATGTTGAGGCTTTGGGCGCGGTCACGCAAATGGTGCTGAACCGTGGGGCGGTGATCGGCATCAGCGGCCCGCTCGACATCGAGGTCGATGGATTGGAGCGGATCGGCGCCGGCTTCGTCCACCTCATTCCGGTGGCCGCACCGTCTCATCCCTTGGCGAAGGCGGGAAAAAATCTCCCCGGGGCCGGGCGCGAACATGTGCAACTGGTGCTGACGGATCGCTCGACATTGACGCAAGGGTTCCAGCTCGGCGTCGTCAGCGCGCGCACCTGGCGGCTGGCCGACCTCGGCTCCAAGCATATGCTGCTGAAGGAGGGCATCGGCTGGGGCAACATGCCCGAGCCGATGGTGCGCGATGATATCCGGGCGGGCCGCCTCGTTCATCTCGACCTGCCCGATTGCAAGGGAGGGCCGTACCGGCTTCAGGCGGTGCATCGCACGGATGTCCCGCCCGGCCCTGCCGGCCGCTTCCTGATTTCGCATTTTGAGAAGCAGGCGGAAGACGATGACATGACCTATTCCAACCGGTGGTAGGCCGGGTCAGGGCATGACGAGAACATTCTTTTCCGCAGCCTCCCCTGTGGCGGTGCTGCGGTAGGCGTCGGCGGCCTGGTCGAAGCGCCATGGCCGCACCGGCGGTTTCTTGAAGGAAGCGCCGTCGAAGGCTACCTTCAGCTTGTCGAGAAGGCCGGCGATCTCTTCGCCGGTGAGCTTGGCGGTATCGACCCCCAGCAGTTTCGACCGGTTGTGGTAGAAATCGGCGAGATCGAACTCGACGCGTTTCTGTCCGACACTGGTAATGACAAGCTGGCGGCCGCCAAGCGCCAGCGATTTGAGCGCCGGCTCGAAGAGTGGCCCGCCGACCGCATCGAGCACGACATCCGCGCCTTTGCCCCAGGTCAAGGCGCGCACGGCCTCTGGCAGGTCCTTCTTTGAGATGTCGATGGTCTCATCGGCCTCGCTCACCGCTTTGCCTCTGGCTGCGACGATGGTGCGGGCACCGAGATGGCGGGCGATCTGTATGGCAGCACGTCCGACGGCGCCGAGGCCGCCAGTGATCAGCAGCGTCTCGCCCGCCTTCAGTGAGCCGACATCGACTAGCGCATGCCAGGCCGTGATGAAGGGCGCCCCGACCGCCGCGGCCTCGACCATAGACAGGCCGGCGGGCTTTTCAGAGAGCCAGCTTGCCGGAAGGACGACATATTCCGCATGTGCGCCGTCCCGGCGGAAACCGAAGCCGGCGCCGCTGCCCCATACGTCCTTCCCTGCAAGCACGCCCTCGACGACCACGCCGGCAAAATCGCGCCCCGGCGTGCGCGGAACCGATCCGCCGAACAGGCCGCTGACGATCTTGACGTCGCTCGGATTGATCGCCGCCGCGTGCACCTTGACCAGCACCTCGCCGGCATTGAGCGCGGGAACGGGGATGTCCCGGTGAACAAGCACATCCGGTGTGCCGAATTGTTCAAAACGAAGGGCTTTCATGGTCAAGAATCCTTTGCAGGTCAGAGGACCGCCAGCAGGCCGCCATCCACGAGAAGAGCGATGCCGGAGACGTAGCTGGAGAGGTCTGAGCCGAGATAGGCGACCGCGTCTCCGATCTCGGAAGGCTGACCGAGACGGCGTAGCGGCGTGCGCTTGCGAAACCCTTCCGATGCCTCGGCGATGCCAGGGCTGGTGCGCAGAAGCTCGGTATCGATGGTTCCGGGTGCCACGGCGTTGACGCGGATGCCGTCAGGGCCGAGCGCGTCGGCAAGCGATTTCGCCATCAGCACGACGCCGCCCTTGCTGGTGGAGTAGGCGACGGTGATGCCGGCGCCCGATATGCCGCCCATGCTGGCCATCAGCACGATGCTGCCGCCCTTGCCGTTCGCCTTCATCTGGCGGGCGGCAGCTTGCGCGCCGAACAGGGGGCCATCGAGATTGATCGACAGCAGCCGGTGGTAATCGTCTTCCGGCACATCCGCGCCATCCGTGCGCAGCGTGATGCCGGCATTGGCGACCATGACGTCGACGCCGCCGAATTCGGCCGATGCTTCGATAAGTGCATCATTGTCGGTGCGTTTGCTGACGTCGGTCTTCACGAAACGGGCGGCCGAACCGATCGCCTCGATTTCCTCGACCGTCGGCCGGCCGCCTTCGCGCGGCGCCTCGGTGATGTCGGCGACGATGACGGCTTTCGCCCCATGTTCGGCGGCGCGGATGGCGATGGCGCGGCCGATGCCGCTCGAAGCGCCGGTCACGACGATCACCTTGTTCTTCAGAATGTCACTCATGGCAATGGTCCTTCGGGATGAGGGGATGGCTCAGCCCTTCGGCTGAAGCTGGAGGCCGAGCTGGCCGACGAGCGAATAGAGGTTGGCGACGCCCCAGTGTTCCGTGATCTTGCCGTCGACGACGCGCATGGCATCGACCGTCTCGAACTGGATCGTCTTGCCTGTCGGTTCGATGCCGAGGAAGGTTCCCCGGTGGGTGCCGTAGTAGGTCTTGAAGGTTGTCACGAGGTTGCCTTCGGCCGTCTGCCAGTGGATGACCGCGTGGAAATCTGGAAAAGCCTTGCGCAGACCGGCATAGAGGCCGCGCACACCCTCCTTGTCCGGCACCATGTTCGGCTGCGGCGTGTGGTCGAGAAAATCCTCGGAAAAGACCTCGTCGAAGACGGCGAAATTGCCCTTTCCCTGCACCTCTTCGGTGTTCCGGCGAACCACTGCGATCGCCGCTTCGCTTTCTGCACTTCTGGTCATGGTCTTATCCTTCGATGTCAGGGGTTAAAGTTCGAAACCGCCGATGGTCATGCCGCCGTCGACGACGATCATCTGGCCGAAGACGTAGCTTGCGGCTGGGGAACTGAGCCACACGGCGACCTCGGCGAGTTCGCGCGGCTGGCCGCCCCGCTTGGCGGGGATAGCTTTTCGGGCAAGCTCGGCGAAGGCCGGGTTTTGGGCGCTGTTGGCCACCACCATCGGCGTTTCGGTCCAGCCGGGGGCAAGTGCGTTGACGCGGATGTTACGGCTGGCGTTCTCCATCGCCGCGACGCGTGTCAGGCCGTGGATGCCATGTTTGGAGGCGGCATAGGCACTCATGCCGCCCGGCCCGGTCAGTGCTGCGACGGAGGCCGTGTTGGTAATAGCGCCCGCACCCGTCTTCGCGATTAACGGGATCTCGTATTTCATGCCGAGGAAGACACTGCGCAGGTTGACGGTCAGCACCCGGTCGAAGTCCTCGGTCGGGTAGTCCTCAATGCGGTGAGTGCCGCCTGTGATGCCAGCATTGTTGAATGCCGCATCCAGCCGGCCGGCATCCTTTTCGATGCCCGCGAGAAAGGCTTTCATCTCCTCTTCGCTCGAAACGTCAACGCGGGCGATCTCGATCTTTCCCGCCGCTGCGATGTCCTTCGTTTCCTCAAGGCCGCTCCGGTTGAGGTCGGCCGCGAAAACATGCGCGCCGCGCTCGGCAAACAGCCTTGCCGCCTCCCGCCCGATCCCCGAGCCCGCGCCAGTGACCAGAACCACTTTGCCGTCGAAATCCGTAAGCATGGCTTCGCTCCTCGCCCGCGCCTGCGGGACGATGTTTCCGTTGCGATTTTCTTGGTAAGGTGGGGTAGGTCGGAGGCGTGAACCTCCGGCCGATCGGCTTAGCCGAAGACCTTGATGGCCGCGGCGGCCACAAGTTCGCCCTGATGGCGTGCGCCAGCGAGATCGATTTCGGTCGGCCGGCGCGATCCATCGCCGCCGGCCACCGTGGTGGCACCATAGGGTGCGCCTCCGACGATCTCGTCGGCGATCATCTGACCCTGGTGGCTATAGGGAAGGCCGACGATCATCATGCCGAAATGCAGGAGGTTGGTGATGATCGAGAACAGAGTGGTTTCCTGCCCGCCATGCTGCGTGGCGCTGGAAGCGAAGGCGCCGCCGATCTTGCCGTTCAGCGCGCCCCGCGCCCAAAGACCACCGGCCTGGTCGAGGAAGGCCGCCATCTGCGAGGTGATGCGGCCGAAACGGGTGCCGGTTCCGACGACGATGGCGTCATAATCCGCCAGTTCCGCGACGGTGGCGATCGGCGCTTGCTGGTCCAACTTGAAATGGTTGTTGCGGGCAATCTCCTCTGGAACTGTCTCGGGAACCCGCTTGACATCGACATGGGCTCCGGCTCTGCGGGCGCCCTCCGCGATGGCATAGGCCATCGTCTCGATATGTCCGTAGGTCGAATAATAGAGGACCAGTACCTTCGCCATTTTTGATCTCCGTTGGTTTGATGCAGTCGCCCTTGCGGCTTGGGAATAAGCTGTCATCAAACGGCTTGAGGGAACAGTCGAATAAAATGAGTGGTTATGGTCGAGAAAATCGAACGATACTGCGTGTATCGCGGCCGACCGATCGTTCGATTTTCTCGACCGTAATCCTCGAATCTTTGCCGCTGTTGCCGAAATTCTAGATGTGTAGCCTTCCGATTGGGCAAGCGATCAGGCGCTTGGGAAGGAGGCGGTCATGGATCTGCGCAGGCTCCGTTACTTTGTCGCTGTGGCTGAAGAGCTTCATTTCGGCCGGGCCGCTGAGCGGGTGCATGTCGTACAATCGGCCGTCAGCCAGCAATTGAAGCTTCTGGAAGACGAACTCGGTTTTACCCTGATCAAGCGCTCGCGCCAGGATGTCAGCCTTACCTTGCTCGGCGAGGTTTTTCTTCCGGAAGCGCGCGAGATCCTCAAGCGCACGGATGAGGCAGTTCGCCGGCTTAAGGCGTCGGCCAGCGGCGTTGTCGGACGTCTTTCCATCGGCTTCGTCGATAACGTGCTATGGACCCTGCTATCGCCCATCATCCGGGATTTTCGCGAGCGTTGGCCGCATGTCGATCTCAAGCTCATTCCGATGGACCGGGACGTTCAGGTGGAGGCAATTGCCGCCGGCACGGTCGATATCGGCATCATCCCCAGCCCCTCGCATCTTGCGGCGGCGGTCAAGACCGAGGTGCTGATTTCGGCGCCCCTGATGGTCGCCCTTCCGTCGGCGAATGTCCTGGCGCTGAAGGCTGTGGTCGAGATGGCGGATCTCGCCACGGAACCTTTCGTGACCTTTCCCCTTCAAATGAACAGCCGCATCCTCGATCTGCTCAAGACGGCATGCGCGGGGGCGGGCTTTACTCCGCGCGTCGCCCAGGAGGGCGGCCAGCTACACACGCTGCTCTCCCTCGTCAGCGCCGGGCTTGGCGTTACGTTGGTGCCGAAATGGGTAGCGCAACTTCCTCAGCCCGGAGTCGTCTTTCGCGACCTGGCAGACTTTTCCACGCCGTATGAACTGCTCCTTGCCTGGAAAGGCGATGAGCCGAACCCGTCCACGGTCACATTTCGTGAGGTGGCGCATGATGTCGTGCAATTGAATCAGGCCGGCGCGTCGCGGGCCAGCAATCCATGATCTCGAATCCTGATCACGAGGTCAGTATTCCTCGTTGGACGAAGATCGCAAATTTTAGAACAATCCAAGTAACAGAAATCGAGATGGGAGGTTTCCCGATGATAGACGGCCTTAACGTGATAGATGCGGTCATCCACGCCTACAACATGGATGAGAGAAATTTTGCCAATCGCTTCGCCAAACCTTTGTGCGATCTTGTTTACGACTCGGTTATCGCTGCAGCCCTGCCCGGTTATGCGCCGACACGCAAACAATTCTATAGGGACTGGAGTATCGAGGAAACGGTCGATCAGGTTTTTGTCGAAAGCGACACGGACCTCGCGGTATACCACGCCTTGCCTATCTACTCCTTCCACGATGGCCTCTGCAGTTTCGAAAAGGCCGTCGAGGCGAAAAAGCGGTGGCCCAACCGGATGATTACCTATTGCGGCGTCGACCCGCTGACGGGCACAGCCGCGCTCGACGAACTTGAGCGCCAGGTCGAGATCCTCAAGCCCGTCGGCTTGAAACTCTATCCCAATAGCTGGGTCGGCCAGGAAATCCAAGGCTGGAAGATGGACGACCCGGAGGTGGCCTTCCCGTTGTTCCAGAGGGCGCAGGAGCTTGGCATTAAGGTGGTGGCAATTCACAAGGCGCTGCCGCTTGGTCCGGTTGCCATGGAACATTATCGCGTCGACGATATCGACCGCGCCTGCATGGCCTTTCCAGATCTCAACTTCGAGATCATTCACGGCGGCATGGCATTTGCCGAAGAAACCGCCTGGCAGCTCGCGCGCTTCCCCAATGTCTATGTCAATCTCGAAATCACCTGCGCGCTCGCCGCGACGCGGCCGGCTGCCTTCCAGCATATCATGGCCTCGCTCGTCGGCCCCGGCGGGCCGAATGCCATCGACCGCATTCTCTGGGGAACCGGCGCGATGGCTTTTCACCCGCAGCCGCTGCTGGAGGCGTTCGTGCACAAGTTCGCCTTCCCGGACGAGTTGGTCTCCGGCGCGGGCCTGCCGCAGATCGACCGGGCTGCGAAGAAGAAGATCCTCTTCGACAACTACGCCCGCATGACCGGCCTCGACCTGGAATCGCGCATCGCCGCGACGAAGGACGACGAGTTCGCCAAGCGTCGCCGTGCCGGCGTCGCAGCACCCTTCTCGACCATGAAGGAGGCAGCCTATGCTTGACGAGGCAGCAATCTACACGGCCCTCGAAAGGGTTGTGGACCCATGCTCCATCGCGACGGGCGCGCCGATTACCCTTAGGGAGATGGGCATGATCGAATCGATCGATCTCGATCGTGGCGCGGTGCGGGTAACGCTCCGGCTGACCAGCCCCGTCTGCTGGCAGGCCGCCAACATCATCGCCATGGTCGAAAAGGCGGTTGGCGCCTTGCCAGGGGTCGACAGCGTGGTCTGTGCGCTCAACGGCCGTGCACAATGGATGCCGGACATGATGCATCCGGACGCCACGGCACGCCTGCGGCGCCTGCGACCCTTGGCGGAGGTGCGGTCATGAACGCCGCAGCGAAGGTTCCTGTGGCGGCAAAGGCCTATCGCAACCGCTTCGTGAACGTCGACGGGATCCGCACGCATTACCTGGAGGCCGGCGAAGGACCGCTTGTCGTGCTGCTGCACAGCGGCGAATTCGGCGGCTGTGCGGAGCTGAGCTGGGAATATCTGATACCGACGCTTGCGGAACGTTACCGGGTGATTGCACCCGATTGGCTCGGCTTCGGTCTGACGGCGAAGATCCATGACTTCGAGGGCAAGCGGGCGCGCATGATCGCGCATATGGCGCGCTTGCTCGAGGTTCTGGCGGTCGCTCGGGCATCATTCGTCGGCAATTCCATGGGGGCAACGTTCCTTATGCAGATTGCGGCGGAACGCCATCCCGGCTTCGGCATCGACAAGCTCGTCGCAATCAGTGGCGGCGGCTGGATGCCGGAGAATGAGGCGCGCAAGCGGCTCACCCATTATGATGGCAGCCCGGAGGGCATGGTCGGCATCCTCCGGTCGCTCTTCGAAGGCAGCGTTTGGCACAGCGACGAGGATTATGTGCGCCGGCGGCATGCCCTGAGCATTGCGCCCGGCGCCTGGGAGGCGGTAGCGGCGGCGCGCTTCCGGTCGCCGAATGCGCCGGAACGCAAGGAATTCGGGCAGGCTGATGCGACCAATTATGAGGCGATCGGGGTGCCGACCCTGCTGATCGCCGGGGCCGAAGACAAGCTGCGTCTGCCCGGCTATGCCGGCGAGGTGGCAAAGCGAATTGCCGGCAGCAAGGTCGCCGTCATCCCGGGTTGCGGCCATTGCGCCAATATCGAACGGCCGGACATCGTGGGCGATCTTCTCCTCGATTTCCTGGCAGGCGAGGCCGGACAGCCCGTCGCAGCCTGACCACCGCAGGGCAACTACCAAACGATTTTTAAAACACCGACCTCGCCGCGAAAGCGGCGGCGGCGAAGGCCTGCGCCCGAAAACGGGGCAGGGACCCCATCACCAACCATTCAGGGAGTATGACATGCCCAATCGTCTCAAGGGAAAAGTCACAATCGTCACCGGTGCTGCCAGCGGTATCGGACAGGGGACTGCACTGCTGTTCGCCAAGGAAGGCGCTTCAGTCGTCGGCGTTGATGTCAATCAGGAGGCGCTGGCCGGCACCGTCGCCACCGCGAAGGCCGACGGTTTCGAGATCGACGCCGTCTCCTATGATCTCACCAGCGAAGCGGGCGCGAGCGCCCTCATGGACTATGTCGCTCAAAAATACGGCGGCATCGACACGCTGGTGACGGCGGCGGGCTTCGTCGAGTTCGCATCCGTGCCCGACATGACGCTCGCGCAGTGGCACAAGACGCTGAAGGGTGAACTCGACATCGTGTTCCTGCCCGTGCGCGCCGTCTGGCCGCACATGATCAAGCGCGGCGGCGGCAGTATCGTCAACTTCGCTTCGATCTCCGCCTGGGGTGCAACCCGCAACATGGGCGCGATCGCCCATTCCACCGGCAAGGGCGGTGTGCTCTCGATGACCCGCCAGATGGCCTATGAGGGCGCCCCGCACGGGATCCGTGCCAATTCCGTCTCACCCGGCATCATCCATACGCCGGCCGCCCAGTTCGCTTTTGACAACCTTCCGGGCTTCGAGGCCTCCATGAAGGCCAACACGATGATCGGCCGCCACGGCAAGCCCGAGGATGTCGCTTGGGCCATTGTCTACCTCGTCTCGGACGAGGCGAGCTGGGTCACCGGCACGGACATCAAGGTGGATGGCGGCCTCACGGCCTGGTGAGCCCCCCGATATCGACGGAGAGCGTCATGACGAACAGCCATGTCTTCCAGCCCCCGGCCGTTCCGACCGTCCCGGTCGTCGGCGGAGGCACCTTTCCGGTCCGGCGCATCTACTGCGTCGGCCGGAACTACGAGGCCCATGCGCGGGAAATGGGCTTTGCGGTCGACCGCGAGGAGCCGTTCTTTTTCCTGAAGCCCGCTGACACGGTGGAGATGGACGGCGCACGCATTCCCTATCCGCGCATGACCGGCAACTACCACTACGAAGTGGAACTCGTGGTCGCCATCGGCAGGGCAGGTGCTGACATTCCGGTCGAGGATGCCACCCTGCATATATTCGGCTACGCCGTCGGCCTCGACATGACACGCCGCGACGTGCAGATCGCCGCCCGTGAAAAGGGCCGGCCGTGGGATATGGGCAAGGCCTTCGACCACTCTGCTCCGATCGGCGAGATTGTTCCCGTCGCCCGCTGGAACGCCGTCGCGGAGGCGACGGTGACGCTCGACGTCAATGGCGAACGCCGGCAGGAAAGCAGGCTGTCCAAATTGATCTGGTCGGTCGAGGAGATCATCCATTGGCTATCGCGCTACATGGACCTCGCTCCCGGTGACCTCATCTATACCGGCACGCCCGAGGGCGTCGGTGCGGTGGTGAGCGGCGATACGCTCAAAGCCCGCATCGATGGCCTGCCGCCGCTTCGGGTGTCGATCACATGAGTGCGCCCCTCACCCTCCACGGCTACTACCGCTCCTCGGCCTCGTTTCGAGTGCGCATCGCCCTCAACCTCAAGGGTTTGGCCTACCGGACCGCGCCCCATCACCTCCGGCGCGGAGAACAGAATTCGCCTGACTATCGCCGCATCAATCCGCAGGGCCTAGTGCCGGCGTTGGAGATCGATGGTCAGACGTTTACGCAGTCCTTGGCGATCCTTGAATATCTGGACGAAACGCGGCCCCAGCCGCCGCTGTTGCCAAAAGACTCGGCGGGCCGGGCACGGGTGCGCGCGCTCGCACAGCTCATCGCCTGCGACGTGCATCCAATCGACAATCTAAGGGTGCTCAATTACCTGCGCGGGCCGCTCGGCCAGCCGGACGCGGCTGTCGCCGGCTGGTACAATCATTGGATCGCCGAAGGATTTCGCGCGCTGGAGGCCGCACTTTCGACAAGCGGCGAGACCGGCCGGTTCTGCCACGGCGACGCGGTCTCGCTCGCCGATATCTGCCTCGTGCCGCAGGTCATCAACGCAAGAACCTACGCCTTGGATCTCTCTCCCTTTCCGACATTGAAACGCATCGCGGACGCAGCGCTGTCGCTGCCCGCTTTCGAACGCGCTTTGCCAGCCAACCAGGAGGATGCAGAATGATACCCGTCGTAACGAATGCAAATGATACGGTCGACCGATCCGGGCGACCGAAGGGATATGAATGGAAGGCGGTGACGCTGCTGTCGCTCGGCCTCGGCCTCGTCGGCGTCGACCGGTTCATCATCGTGCCGATGATGCCGGTTCTCGCCCGCGATCTCGGCCTCGATTACCAGGATCTCGGCATCATCACCGGCGCGCTGGCGGTAGCGTGGGGCCTGTCTTCCCTCTTTACGGGCAATCTGTCCGACCGCTTCGGATTCAAGAAAATCATCGTGCCGGCCCTATTCATCTTCTCGCTGATCGCCGGGTTCAGCGGCCTTGCAACGGGCATCGTCACCTTGGTTCTAGCGCGCGTGGCGATGGGTCTGGCCGAAGGCGCCTTCACGCCCGCCAGCATCATCGCGACGATGGATGCCTCGCCGCCGAAACGGCATGGGCTGAATGTCGGCATCCAGCAGACCATGCCAGCCCTGCTCGGCCTCGGCCTTGCGCCGCTCGCGGTGACGCAATTGCTCAAAGTCGTCAACTGGCCCTGGATCTTCCTGATGGTCGCCGTTCCAGGCTTGATCGTCGCCTACCTCCTGCATCGGGTCCTGGAGCAGCCGGTGCCCGCGGAAATCGCGACCCACAGCACAACCCATGACGCCGGTACGCACCGTTGGTACGAGGTCTTCGCTTATCGGAACGTACCGCTCGCGATTCTCTGTCAGCTATTCTGGCTTACCTGCATCATCGTGGTGGCAGCACTGTTTCCGAGCTACCTGGTGGACCACCTGCACCTTAGCATGGACCAGATGGGTCTCATCCTGTCCTCCATGGGTTTCGGCGGTGCGATCGGCGCCCTGCTGCTGCCGGCGCTGTCCGACCGGGTCGGCCGCAAACCCGTCATGCTGCTGTCGGCCGTGCTCGCTTTCGGCGCCTTCTGGATTTTCGGCGGCGCGGGCGCCAATGTTACCGTGCTTTTCCTTTGCATGATGGTGGCGATGGGCAGCCTCTATGCTCTGCTTACGCTGACGGTCGGCCCCATCACGGCCGAATCCGTGCCTGCCCGGCTGATGGCCACTGGCTCCGGCATGGTCATCGGCATCGGTGAAGTCTTTGGCGGCGGCTTTGCGCCTGCCATCGCTGGCACCATCGCAAAACATTACGGCATCGAGCATGCGGCAGCGGTTCCGCTTTATGCCCTTGGCCTCGGCATCGTCGTCATCCTGCTACTCAAGGAAACCGCCCCCATCCGCCTTCGCGGCAAGACCGTCGCCGAACCCATCGCTGCAGGAGGCGCCCATGTCGGCTGATCCACACACGGCCGCCTCGACTGAGGCCCTGCGCCAGGATTTCTACGATCGGATCGGCCGCAACAACATGACGCCGCTGTGGACGTCACTCGCCGATCTGGTCACCCCGACCCCCCGCAGCCTTTGCCGCCCGGCGCACTGGAGCTTTCCAACGATCCGCGAGGCGATCCTCGAAGCCGGCGGACTGATCACGGCGAAGGAGGCAGAGCGGCGCGTCCTCGTCCTGGAAAATCCGGGCCTGCGCGGGCAATCCAAGATTACCACCGATCTCTATGCCGGCGTGCAGCTCGTGCTGCCCGGCGAGGTCGCTCCGGCCCATCGGCACACACAAAGTGCGCTACGCTTCGTGCTGGAGGGTAGCGGCGCCCACACCACTGTCAACGGCGAAAAGACCATCATGCACGAGGGTGATTTCATCATCACACCGCCGATGGCGTGGCACGATCATGGCAATCAAAGCTCTGAGCCGATTTTCTGGCTCGACGGGCTCGATATTCCCATCGTTCAATTCCTCGACGCCTCGTTCGCCGAGCATCTCGACAGGGATGAGCAGCCGCTGGATCGGCCGATCGGCGACAGCGATGCCCGCTACGGCGCCAACCTTCTGCCTGTCGACCACGGCACCGCCGGTGGCACGTCACCAGTCTTCAACTACCCTTACGAGCGAACTCGCGATGCGCTCGAACGCATGCGCCGTCACGATGCCTGGGACCCGTGCCATGGGTTGAAGATGCGCTACACCAATCCGATCACCGGAAATCACGCCATGGCAACCATCGGCACCTTCATTCAACTTCTGCCGAAGGGTTTTGTGACCTCCCGCTACCGCTCGACCGACGCCACCGTCTTCGTGCCCATCGAGGGACGCGGCCGGACGCATATCGGTGACACCGTCATTGAATGGGGCAAGCGCGACATCTTTGTCGCGCCCTCGTGGCACCAGGTTTGGCATGAGAGTAACGACGAAAGCGTACTCTTTTCCTTTTCCGATCGCCCTGTGCAGCAAGCGCTCTACTTGTTTCGGGAAGAGCGTGGCCATGCGTAACGATGCATCCGGCATCTGTGTGCATCATGTCGGGATCACAGTCACGTCCCTCGAAACCTCGTTGCGCTTCTGGATCGATATCCTCGGCTTCGAACTGGTCGGGCGCGACGAACTTCAGGACAGTGACTTCGTTCGCGACGTCACGGGCGTTTACGACGGCTCCATCGCCCTTGCCATGCTGGCGAAGGGACCTCATGTCGTCGAGCTGCTGGAATATAAGACGGCACTCGGACGCAAGGCGCTCGCCTTCCAGGCCTGCGACAGTGGTGCCACGCATCTCGGCCTGTTGGTGAAGGACATCGATGCCTTGCTTTGCGTCGCTGCGACCCATGATTGGGTCGCCTTCGGCTCGCCGCAGGTCGTGGCGAACGGCCCCTGGGCAGGCCGGCGCGTTGTCTATCTGAAGGGGCCAGACAATGTGCTGATCGAACTCGTCGAGCCAGGTCCAGGGGAGGACTGAGCGGGTGCTTGGGGTCGTCCGTTCCTGCCTGAAGAAACGGTTTTTGGCCTCAATGCCAATAACCTTGCGGATGTGCGGGCGGCGGTGGAGCAGTCCTTCTGGCAGCTGGGCATGGCTGGGGATGCGCCCCGCATTGTCGACGTCGCTCGCCCGATGGCGGCTCACCCGTCCAGCTGCGGATCTGTACCCCAACCGGAGCCGGTCCGCAGCCCGCGATCTACAATATCCACGGCGGCGGCTACGTTCTGGGCGGGGCGTATTGCTGGCGAGGAATTACTCAATCGGGATCACTGGCAGGATGCCCGAAAAGTAGAATATGGCTGCCGACGAAGCGGCCAGAACTCCAACAGGTGCTCTTTAGAGCCGCGAAGCGCAACGACTTCCGCACGGCTTGGCTCAAGCCGACAGCCAAACATTCAACACAGAATTGATTAGATTGCGCTCCACAACGACAATGATCAGCGGAAAGCGATCCGTTGGTTTTCGCATCCGCTCGCCAAGAAAGACCCATGTAAATCCGGGGGATTTATGAAAATCGGAAAGAGCCTCTATACGCTTCTTATGACGTTACCGCCGGCATTGGGGATTTCCGCGGGTGACGCCCAATCCGCCGAGGGTATTCGACCCACAGGCTTTACACAGCAACAGCTGGATCAATCCCTGGTTGATTTCTACAAAAAATGGCGTTCAACTTATCTCGTGCAAGACTGCGGAAGCGGCCGTTACTATGTGGGTGTAACCGCCGACGGCAAGTCGGTCGGGGGTGGGACGGCAAAATCCACGATCACCGTTTCCGAGGCCCATGGTTATGGGATGCTTATTTCAGTTCTGATGGCAGACTTCGATCCGGCCGCGCATGCGGTGTTTGATGGAATGGTCCACTATTTTCACGACCATCCGGCCAAATCAGGTCCTGGTCTCATGGCCTGGAACCAGACCAAGGGTTGTGGCAATGCGCGCGAGGTTGCCGGCGACCACAGTGCCACCGACGGAGACCTTGATATCGCCTATGCGTTGCTTCTTGCAGATAGAAAGTGGGGCAGTGATGGCAACTTGAACTATCGCAAGGAGGCATTGAAGGTCATTGCCTCAATCGGCAAACACGAGATCGATGCAGACAGTCGCTTCGTTCGCATCGGTGATTGGGTCGATGACGCAGATGAAATGCAATATGCCCCCGTCACTCGATCTTCCGACTTCATGGTCTCCCATTTCAAAGCTTTCGCCGGCGCGACGGGTGACCGCACTTGGTATGCGGTACGTGATGAAACATATTCGATCATCGACAAGATTCGCAGCAAATACAGCTCGCAGACAGCATTGATGCCTGATTTCATCGTTGGCCTCCCGACGGCGCCGCGTCCGGCTGGCGCTAATTTTCTCGAAGGACCGAATGATGGCGCCTATTCCTGGAACGCTGCGCGCTATCCATGGCGCATTGCAGTTGACTACCTGCTCAATGACGATCAGCGGGCACTCGCAGCGCTCCGACCCCTCAATAGTTGGATCAAGCGCGCAACCAATGGTGATCCGGCCAATATCGCCGGTACTTACAAGCTCAGCGGCAATGCAGTCGCCGAGAGTGGTCGTGGTGCAATGGCCTTTGTATCGATGTTTGCTGTATCCGCATCCATTGAAGCAACGAACCAGAACTGGTTGGATGCACTATGGACTGACATGACAAAGCGAACAGTGGAAAATGCAGACTATTACGGCAATACGCTGAAACTGCTTGCGATGATCACTATCACCGGCCATTGGAGGCAGCCCAACCCGTAACAGGGTGGATTCGCCACGAGGTTGAAAGATAAGGCGCGGAGTGGCCTCCTGGCGGAAATGATGGCAGTTGCACAGATCGTTGTGCGGACTTAGCGCTGGGCATCAAAACATTACCGTAGCGGACCGCTTTCTCCCGCATCATTGTCCAGATGTCTGTTTTTCAGCTGGACGAGGTCTTGCGATTGAGATGGTGATCAGCGGCTCGCGCCTTAAATCGAAATGGTCACCCGGCCCAGAGATCAGAATTTTAGGCAGCGCCCTCACTGACAGTGACAGTTGGGTTGTCTTCGCTGCCGGACCAACGTTCGGCATTTGCCCCTATTGCGTGCGGCGGACTCTAAGCCGGCACGGTTGGTCTCACCGAGGCCCTCAAGATCTGCCGGCGCACGGCAAGACCGAGATGCCAAAGCCTTGATTAAGCCGCCGGCGATGCACGGCACAAGAATGTAGGCGCGAAACGTCAATTATAAGTTGCCGACAACTACTCAGTCTCAAGCTGAAGACGCCAATCGTACAAGCCGTTTAAGCGTCCCTAGCTTGGTCATCCTCTCCGCAACGACTCGATGAGGAAACTAAATTAATCTTTCATAAAATTTATAAATTTTTTCCAAAAAATCGTGCTACTGTACCCAATTACTAGAAAATAATTATAACAAGGAGCAGAAATGAAAAACATTGTTTTCACCAATACATCGCGCTTAACGCGCCTGCTGATTGAGACATCCGTTTTGATCGCTGTGACCGTCGCCATTCTGAGCATTAGCCTTCCACCAGTTCACCTTTGGTTATGATCATGTCTAAACGCTTAAAGCGATTCACCTGCCCAATCCGTGAGAAGACCGAGACGGTCTTCCGGCCGATTACCACTGGTGACGTAGCCGGCCGGCTCGAAAAGGCCGCGCTTCTTAAGGCCCTAAGGATAGAGCGCGACCGGCCCACCCGTCCTCAAACTATACGCTGACGAACGCCTGAATGAGGAGAATGGCCCCCGCCGCAATTCCGCCGGCAGCCGCTCCCGCGCAATGAATGCCGATTATTCTTTTGGCGGGAATGTAGTGAAGCATTTGGAGCTGACCGTCGCAATTGCTAGCCTTGCTTTTGCGCTTACCTCATCGCCGGGCGCTCGAACTTGCGAAAGCAGCACAGCGCCGGGGGACAGATTTGCCGGCTCGATGTGAGTACCTTTTAGTTGAAAAATGTAAAGCAGACTCAACTTATGCATGATAATCTCAGCTCATGCGACGATTACATGTATTTGTGGGTAGGCTTTCGATGGAGACGATCATGGAACAGTTGAAACGTCTCGCGCAGGGAAAGTTGTCGCAAAGCCAACTTAAAATCATAAAACAGGTGTTCGATACGGCGACGACACAGAGCTGGTTCGACGACACTGACTATAGCCGAGAGGGTTTTGCTGTCGGGTTGGTCGGCCTATTTCGATACGGGATAGTCAATCCGACGCAGCTGGAGAGGATCGCCATGTTCTGGGCATTAAGCGACTTCCAACAAAACATGCCCAGTACCCAGCGGGCTAAACTGAGATCACTCTACGACCGGTACGAGCCGCAGCCGCAAGCTTGCTCTTGAGGGATAGGGCGAGCGCTGCCTTTGAGAGCAGCGCCCGTTCGCCATCTCATGTCGCAACCACTAATTTGACAGCAGATCGATATGTATTTCGCATCCAATTTGTCGTGAGGCGTACCCAGCGAATATTCCAGCGGCAGCACGATGAGACGCGGTCGCATAATGTGGCAAGCCACTGCCGGCTGGGGAAAGTGCGCTGGTCGAGACCCCATGGGGCCGATGCAAGTCCATCATCGGACAGCGGCCACGGGCTTGATCGCTTTGTGGTAAGCAGACGGAAGTCGCCAGCGGCTGTCCCGTTCTCAACCGCATACTTGCCTGCGTCAGCCGGGATCTGTCTGGCACAAAGAAACGACCGGATTGCCAGTCCCACCAAAGAACGCCATCCGCTCATGTCCGGATCCATGAACCAACACCAAGGCTAGCCAATCTTTGTTGCTCTGCCTCGACCAGCTCGGCAATCCGCTCAGGCGGTTCGTTAACAAGCGTTTTCTTCGGATGGCCATTGTTGTCAAGAAAGTCGAAATATAGCGTGGAACCTTTCTGAGTGTCGTGACGCATGTAGTGCGTAACGTGGCTCATATTGAATCTGGCAATGGGACCGTTCTCGATCGATAGCGTGATCCACATTATTCATTCTCCCAAAGTTATCTCACGCCAGTCTTTAGAACACGCGGCCTGGAGGTTCATCACATGACTTTCAGCGCGCCTTCCAACAGCAAGCTGATTTTGCAACAGAGCCCGGAACAACGCGCCTCATCCATGATGACCGGCTAAATCGCCGCTATCAGGCGTGCCGCAGCTTTGCAGCATCGCGAAACGAGATCAGGCGTCGGCTTTGTTCATCCCAGAGAACCAGCTTTACGCAACGCAGGCTCTCCATCAGCGTGACGCGGCCGATGCCGGCCAGTTCGGGATGGTCTCTCAGCACTTCCGGCAGCCGGTAATAGGGCACTCTGCTCGACAGGTGATGAACGTGATGGATGCCTATATTGCCGGTGATCCAGCGAAGAGCGAGCGGCAGATCGTAATGCGACGCGCCATGAAGGGCCGCATATGGAAACTGCCATTCCGGTTCTTTCGACCAATGCGTTTCCTCGAACTGGTGTTGCACGTAGAAGAGCCATATGCCTGCGGCCCCCGCCAGCAGAGCGATCGGCAGATGCACCAGCAGGAAGGGCAGGATTCCGATAACCCACATCAGTATCGCGGAGAGGATAGCGATTGCCAGGTTCGTCGCCATGGTGGATATCCATGGCAGGGAACCGGATCGCATCATGCCGAAAGGCAGTCGCTGCTTGAACAGGAAAAGCCAAGCCGGGCCGATGCCGAACATGATCGCCGGATGCCTGTAGAGCCGGTAGTTAAGCCGCCCGAACCACGATAGGGCGCTATATTCCGATACCGTCAACGTCGTTATGTCGCCGACGCCGCGCTCATCGAGATTGCCTGCCGAGGCGTGATGCTCCGCATGCGCCCGGCGCCAATAATCATAGGGCGTAAGCGTCAAGACACCGATCACGCGACCTGTCCAGTCGTCGGCGCGTCGACGCGCGAAGAACGAGCCATGGCCGCAATCGTGCTGGATCATGAACAGACGCAGCAGAAAAGCCGCTGCCGGAACGACCAGGATCAAGCCGGGCCAGAAGCCGTAGTGAACCGACGCCCATGCGCCGACCCAGAAAAGCGCGAACGGGATGGCGGTCGCCGCAAGCTCGACAATGCTGCGTTTGAGATGCGGCTGACGATATCTGGCGAGGATCTTGAGCCATGCCCTTTCGTTGGAAAGGAGAAGGTTTGGGTCGCGGTCGGTGGTCTCGATCAAAGAATAATTCCACGCATGGTAATGAGTGCCGGGAAGGCGACGGCCATCGCTATGGCAGACCTGATGAGGAATAGCGGATAGTCGAAGCGATAGATCTCATGAACAGTGTTCATCGTTGCCGGATCTCTGGGTTTCGGAATGGGTCTGTAAAGGGCGTCAGCTCGGCGGGCGTCACCGCCCGCCTCGGCGCTATTCCGTGTGGACTTCAGCTCTTGTGTTTGCCGCCCTGCGGGCTGCTTTTCGCGGCGTCCTTGAGCTGGTTGGCGAAGCTTGCTTCTGTTTTTACCGTCGTCTTTTCCTGTTTCGGCTTCCGCGCCTCGCGGTTGCTTCTCAATTGTCCTTTGGCCATTGGGGCGATCCTTTGATCGTTGAAATTGATGGAGCCGGCCTCAGGATGAGGGACCGGCCGAAGCTTAAGCATGCGCTCAAATGAGGCGATCGTCATCAGTCGTTTCAGATGCGCGACGATGTTTGGCGTCTGTACTCGTCTTCTTACTCTCTTTTTTTGTGGAATCGCGGACTGGCTCCGCGCTATTGGTTTCGGCATCCTTCGGCAATGGCTGCGGATCGGGCTTTTTCTCGAAACGGATCACTTGTTATTCTCCTGCTCTGACAAATTATGGAGCGCTCCGCTCAAGCATGAAGGAGCGCATCCGGGAACTGGTTCTTACGTAGCGAGAGCGGTGGTGCAGCCCTGAACGCTGCGGCAAGCGAGCGAGGTCTGCTCTCGCATGGTTGCCCAGCCACCGGCTTCGACGAACTGATGCTTCTTACGGCTGCCGGTGATCACCTTGAACTCGATGAGTTTAGTGGTGGCATCCGGCGCGGCGTCGAGGCGTTCGGCATAGATGGCGGACGCCAGGTTCGCGCGTGCAAAGTCACTCGCTATTGCTGCTGTGGTGCGCGGCGTGCCAGCGATCACCAAGCCACTCAGTTGAAGCCGATGACGATCATTGCGGCCGCCGTGACGACGTAGGCCCACACAGGGATTGTCTTGGACGGGGCCGGTAGCTGTCGAAGCGCTGGCTGATGATGTCTTGCCGCTGCTCTGCATGGCTATTGGAATTCTCCGCATTTGTTGTTGTTCAGATTTCCGCCCCCGGCCACGCTCCAGGCACGGTTCTCAGTATCCCATGCCACCCATGGCGTCGTTTCCGGCGCTGTGGGCTGATTCTCTCACGGGAATATCGGCGATCATGGCTTCGCAAGTGATAAGAAGTGCCGCAATCGAGCCGGCGTCCCGCAATGCGGTCCGCACGACCTTGGCGGGATCGATGATGCCGGCCTTGATCATGTCGACATAGGTTTCCGTCTGCGCGTCGAAGCCCTGGTTGTGATCCTTGCCGTCGATGAGTTTTCCGATAACGATCGAACTTTCGACGCCGGCATTGTCGGCGATCTGCCGGATCGGCGCTTCGAGCGCACGACGTACGATCGAGATGCCCGCCGTCACGTCGGCGTTCTCGCCTGTCAGCCCCGCCAGCACGGATTTCGCACGCAGCAGCGCAACGCCGCCGCCGGCAACGATACCCTCCTCAACTGCCGCACGGGTGGCGTTTAGGGCATCGTCGATTCGGTCCTTCTTTTCCTTGACCGCAAGCTCGGTCGCGCCACCGACGCGGATCACTGCAACGCCGCCGGTGAGCTTTGCCAGGCGCTCCTGCAGCTTTTCCTTGTCGTAGTCGGAGATCGTCGTCTCCACGATCTGTGCCTTGATCTGCCGGGCACGGGTCTGAATGGCCTCTTTGTCGCCGGAGCCGTCGATGATCGTGGTTGTGTCCTTCTCGATCAGCACGCGCCTGGCGCTACCGAGCATGTCGAGTGTCACGTTCTCCAGCTTGATGCCGAGATCCTCGGAAATCATCTGGCCGGCCGTCAGGACGGCGATGTCTTCCAGTATGGCCTCGCGGCGAGCGCCGAAACCCGGTGCCTTGACGGCTGCGACCTTCAGGCCGCCTCTCAGCTTGTTGACGACCAGCGTCGCAAGAGCTTCGCCCTCGACATCCTCGGAGATGATCAGCAGCGGCTTGCCGCTCTGCACCACGGCCTCGAGGATCGGCAGCATCGCCTGCAGGTTGCCAAGTTTATTCTTGTGGATGAGGATGTAAGGGTCGTCCATTTCCACCCGCATCTTCTCGGTGTTCGTCACGAAATAGGGCGAGAGATAACCGCGGTCGAACTGCATGCCCTCGACGACATCGAGTTCGGTCTCTGCCGTTCTGGCCTCTTCAACGGTGATGGCGCCTTCGTTACCGACCTTGTCCATCGCTCTGGCGATCATCTCGCCGATGGCGGCGTCGCCATTGGCGGCAATCGTGCCGACCTGCGCGATCTCACCCGAAGACCCGACCTTGGTGGCGCGCGCCTTGATTTCCGCAAGCACGGCGGTAACGGCGAGATCGATGCCGCGCTTCAGGTCCATCGGGTTCATGCCAGCCGAAACCAGCTTGGCGCCTTCGCGGAAGATGGAGGCGGCAAGCACGGTCGCCGTCGTCGTGCCGTCGCCAGCAAGCTCATTGGTCTTGGAGGCGACCTGGCGCACCATCTGCGCTCCCATGTTCTCGAACTTGTCTTCCAGTTCGATTTCCCTGGCGACGGTGACGCCGTCCTTGGTGATGCGCGGAGCGCCGAAGGATTTGTCGATGACGACGTTGCGGCCCTTGGGGCCGAGCGTCACCTTAACGGCATTGTTCAGCAGTTCCACGCCGCGAAGCAATCGCTCGCGGGCCTCGGTGGAGAAGATGATTTCCTTGGGAGACATGGTCTTTGCCCAGTTCGGTCTTGAGGTAAGGGATCGAAAATTCGACGGGTCAGTCGGCCTTGTCGGCAGTCGCGACGGTCTTTTCGATGATGCCCATGATGTCGGCTTCTTTCATGATCAACAGATCTTCGCCGTTGATCTTGACCTCGGTTCCGGACCACCTGCCGAAGAGGATCTTATCGCCGGGCTTGACATCGAGAGGGATCAGCTTGCCGCTTTCGTCGCGAGAGCCAGGGCCGACGGCGATCGCTTCGCCCTCCTGGGGCTTTTCCTTGGCGGTATCGGGAATGATGATTCCGCCCTTGGATTTGGTGTCAGCTTCGTCGCGCCGGATAGCGATGCGGTCATGGAGCGGGCGGAATATCATGAGAAATCTTTCTGCTGCCGGCGCATAGAGCGGCTGCAACTGTTAAATAGTATCGATGGCGCTCGATTGATAGGAGTGCTAGGAAATATTATTCGATAAGGAGAGATATGCGAAAATAATATCTGGAATACCGCATAATTTTGACGGTAAATTCCAAGATGGTCATTTGTATTTTCTTGAAGTAATAATACGAGAAAGATATTTTATTATTATATTCAATTTAGATTTTTCTGAGAAAAATCAGGAAAACGCTTGAGCGCCTTGATTGAAACTCAATCGGGGATTAACGATGAGTTTCGTTGATTTGGCCCATCTGGCTTCGCGGTGTCAGAGACTACGACCCGCCATGCACTCCGAATTCTCGATAGCGAATGCATCGCGCCGTTTCGGCACGCATGTCGCTGCGTTCGAATTGGAATGAACCCATCGCTGACCGCGGATCTGTCGGCAGCCTCGGGATCGTTCCTGTTCTAATGCGAATGACAGGGGAGCCGCATCTATGTGTTCCCGCGGAGATTTGCCATCATGAACAATCGCACCACGCAAACCGTCATTTGCTTTTCTTCTCCGTTCCTGTTGCCGGGCTTTGAAGCGCCTCAGCCGGCTGGAGACTATCGCGTCGATTACGACGAGGAGCCTCTCGAAGGCGCTTTCCGGCTGGCATGGCGACGTATCGCTGCCTTCATCTATTTGCCGGCGATTGCCATGCAGGGTTCGGCGCGACAGATGGTGCCGATCAACATATCGGACCTCGAAGCCATCCTCGAAAAGGACCATCAGCAATCGTGACTGTATCAGCTATTCTACGGCGCAATGGCTGCCCGATCCGCCGTGCCGCTGCGACACATATCTTCTCGGTTGGACAATCCGTCCAGCTCCATAACAAGGCTTTGTCCCGGTAGTAGAGATCACAGGGTCTACAGTTCAATTCCCATCAGGAGCAGCAGTCTTTCCGTGATCGCTTTCGGCCTTAGCGGACGTCGCGTCGAATTTCGGGCGATCATTTTACCGGGCAGGGTGACCGTTTCGACTTCAACAGTGTGGATGCACTGCAGAGGGGAACCGCTCACGATTTCTGGTTTCTTGCGACAAAGCAACCCTAATCGGTTGCCAGACGAACGCAGGTGCCAATATTTGGTGTTGTGATTTCAAGGCGCATGCCGTGAAGCCTCGCAATGGCCGAAACCAGGCTCAATCCCAGTCCATTACCAGGGGCATGTCGGCTTTTCTCGGCTCTATAGAAGCGGCGAAGTACGGCGTCGGCGTCTTCTGCGCGGATCCCTATGCCCGTATCCTCGACGGCAACAGTCGCAACGCGCCCGTTTCCTTCGACACGGACGGTTGCTCGCCCATCCCTTGGCGTGAACTTGATCGCATTGTCGATCAGGTTGGCGATCGCTTCGAAGATCAAGCTGGGGTCGCCTGAGATAACAGCAGGCTCGTCGGTGCTTGAGGCATATGCGAGAGTGACGCCGCATTCCTCGGCCGCGGGCTCAAAGAAATCGACGGCATCGCGTGCGATCGCTTTCAGATCGATGTCAATGAAGCCCGACCTTCGCAAGCCATCTTCCACCTCCGAGATGCGCAGGAGCGCACCGAACGTCTTCAGAATACCGCGAACCTCCTCGAGCGATTCATCGATATAGCCGTGATATTCTTCGATATTGGTGGCGCGCCGGCGCGCGCGCTCAAGGCTACCCAGCAGGCGCGTGAGCGGAGTGCGCATGTCGTGGGCGATGTTATCGCAAACGCCTTTCACCTCCTGCATCAGGCGCTCGATCTCGTCGAGCATTTCGTTGACGACATTGGCGAGACGATCGATGTCGCCACCGGCGCGGCCTGTCGGCAGTCGCTGTTTGAGGTCGCCCTTCATGATTTGCGCGGCAGCGCCGGACATAGCGTCCAGCCGGCGAACCGCGCCGAAGCCGACGGCAATGGCGCCTGCAAGTCCGAGTAGCGCCGTCGTCAGCGACGCGAACAGCGTCGCATTTTCAAGGCGTTCCCGAAACTCACGCTGCTCATGCAGACTTTGCGCAACGAGGATGGAGCCGCCGTCAGCACGGCGATGTAGCAATCCCCTGTAATGATCTTTCCTTGCCGCGCTGTGGTCTGCGAAATCGAAGGGGGTGTCAAAGACAGCTTTTTCCGGATAGGCGAGCGGTACACCCGCGATGAGTTTGCCATCCTGATTGAAGAGAGAAAATGGACGCTCTGCGTTCGTCAGGTCTTTGCTGCGGAGTGAAAGGCGCGAGACGATCGCGTCTGCCGGCAAGCTTTGAAGCGATTGCATCTCGCGCGTGAGCCATTCGTCGCTTCTCTGGTCGAGAAAGTCCCGCATCTGCCAATCGACAAACAGAAACAGCGCGCTTGCAGCGGTGCCGAACACGAGCAGGAAGGCAAGCGCCAACCGGAAACCGCTTGTTCTAAAAAGTTCAATTGGCCGCATCGAGAACATAGCCTGAACCACGAAGCGTTCGGATCATAGGCGCAAGGCCAGGCAGATCCAGCTTCTTGCGAAGTTTGCTGATATGGACATCGATGACATTCGTCGCTTCGCCGTAGCGATAGTGCCATACTTCCTCGAACATCATCGTGCGCGTGACGATTTGGCCCGAGTGCCGAGCGAGATACTCAAGCAACTGATACTCCCGTGGTAGAAGATCGATAACGTTGTCGGCCCGGCTTGCGGTATGCGTCAGAAGATTGATTTCAAGATCGCCGACCCTCAAGACGGTCTCCTGGGTGGCGCTGGTGCGCCGGCGCATGAGGACGTCCAGTCGCGCCGTCAATTCAAGCGCTTCGAACGGCTTCGTCAAATAGTCGTCGCCGCCCGCCTTGAGGCCGCGGACTCTCTCATCAACTGCCGAAAGGGCGCTCAAAATTAGAACTGGCGTCTGTACCGAGGCGGCGCGTAAAGCTGCCAGCATCCCAAGTCCATCAAGGGCGCCGGGCAACATGCGGTCCAGAACGATAGCGTCAAATGTGCCTGAAATCGCCTTGACCAGCCCGTCCCGGCCATCGAGCGATTGCGTAACGGTGCAGCCGTGGTCCACAAGTGCTGCCTCGATTTCCGATGCCGTCCCCAGGTCGTCTTCGACCACGAGTATCTTCGACACATTTCCTCCAAGAACGCTGACTAGTTTCCGCGTATTATCTAGATAATCAATGTTGAATGTTCGTTCGCCTGAACATGAAATCAATTTCATCTTCGCGAGCGCTCGGAATCATGTGTTATCTTCAACGAGGAATGAATGCGCCTGCTGGTAGTTGAAGATGATGACCGAAGTGCGGCCTATTTGAAGCGCGGGCTTTCCGAATCCGGGCATGTCGTCGATGTCGCGAGCGATGGCGAACTCGGCCTCGCGCTCGCGATGGAGTTGATTTACGACGGCCTGGTCGTTGATCGGCTGCTGCCCAAGCTCGACGGCATCGAGCTCGTGAGGCGCCTTCGCGAGATGAAGGTCAATGTGCCGGTGATCATGGTGAGCGCATTGGCCAGCTCGATGGATCGTGTGGAGGGATTGCGCGCCGGCTGTGATGACTATTTGGCCAAGCCCTTCTTCTTTTCGGAGCTTCTCGCCCGCGTCGAGGCGATTACAAAGCACTTCGTAAATGATGGTCATGAGAATATCTTGGTCGTGGGTGACCTGTCGCTCGACATCCGGCGGCGGATCGCGCGCAGGAACGAGCGCATCATCGATCTGCAGTTCAGGGAATTCCTGCTTCTGCAGACCCTTATGCGCAACGCCGGCTCCGTCGTAACCCGTTCCATGTTGCTTGAGGCCGCCTGGGACTATGCCTTCGATCCTCGCGGCAACATCGTCGACATGCATGTCCATCGTCTGCGCAAGAAGATCGACATGGGTGCAACGACAAGCATGATCACCACGGTTCCGGGCGCCGGATATCTCATCAAGCCATGAACCCCGCCATCGGCGAAACATAAAAAATTTTTCATCCTGGCGCGAATTGCCAGCCACTTGCGATCCGTCAAATTCCAAGCAATGCGCGGCGGGCGTTATGCTTCCGCGCAAATCCAAGCGCTTGATGGAGTATTGTCGTGGATCGATCCCCTTCAGGGTCAAACAGCTCAAGTAGATCATTTTATCTTCTGGGGATATGCGCTCTGGCGTTGGCCGGATCCGCTGCTGCATATTTCGTATACTGGCCAGAGCCTGGTCTGGGTAAGACGAGGGCACCGACACCCGAACGCGCCCCGGTCCCGGTGCAGACAGCCACAGTGGCAAAAGAAGATCTGCCTGTCGTGCGTAGCGGCCTCGGCATCGTCTCTCCGTTGACCGCAGTGGATGTGAAAGTCCGCGTCGACGGCCAGCTTCAACACATAGTCTTCTCCGAAGGGCAGGATGTCAAAGCAGGAGACATTCTTGCAGCGATCGATCCGCGTCCTTACGCGGCGGCCGTCGCGCAGGCGCAGGCGGACTACAACAAGGAGCTGGCTCAACTGGAGCAGGCCAAGATCGACGAGACAAGAGCGCAGAAGCTTACGACTACGGGCAGCGGCACCACCCAGGCAGCTCAGACAGCAGCCGCGCAAGTCAAGGTCATGGATGCTACGGCGGCTGCCGGAAAGGCGGTGCTCGATACCGCGAAACTCAATCTGGAATTTGCAACCGTCACGGCCCCGATCAGCGGCAGGGTGGGGCTGCGCCAGCAGCAGGAAGGCGGTATCGTCCGCGCAGCCGATGCGACCGGCGTTGTGACCGTCACGCAGATGCGTCCCATCGCGGTTGAATTCACGCTGACGCAGGATGATCTTCCCGATCTGATAACTGGGCAGGCGAAGGGCCAATTGAGTGTTTCGGCATACAGCCGCGAAGGCACCAAGCATCTCGCCGACGGAAAACTGAGTGCGATAGACAGCCAAGTCGATTCATCGACCGGCATGGTGAAGTTGAAGGCCGTGTTTGCAAATGACGAGCTGACTCTTTGGCCTGGAGAGCTGGTGACCGCAAACATAACCTTGCGGACCGATCCGAATTCGACGGTCGTGCCATTGTCGGCGATCCAAAATGGACAAACGGGACCGTATGTCTTCATCGTAAAGCCGGGCAATAAGGTTTCCACTGCCTCGGTGACCACCGGGAACGCTTACTCGGGCCTCACTGCCATTACACAGGGCGTCTCCATCGGCGAGACGGTCGTTACTTCCGGCCAGTCCCGGCTTGTCGATGGAACCGTTGTCTCGACGAAAGGCTCTGACGGCAAGAAGCTGGCAGCAGCCGGCGAGGATACAGTCCAATGAACCTTTCTCAAATCTTCATCCAGCGCAGGGTCGGAACCTGCCTGCTGGCGGCCGGGCTTCTGATCGTTGGCTCCGTTGCCTACGGACTGCTGCCGATCGCATCGTTGCCGCAGGTCGACTTTCCGACAATCCAGATATCGAGTTCTCTTCCCGGCGCGAGCGCCGAGACCATGGCGATATCGGTTGCGACGCCGCTGGAAAATCAGCTTTCGACGATCTCAGGCGTGTCTCAAATGACGTCGACGAGTTCGTCGGGGCGAACCTCGATTACGATGCAATTCGACCTCAACAGGGACATCAATGGCGCCGCGCAGGACGTTCAGGCCGCAATTAGTGCCGCTAGCGGTCAACTGCCGAAGGATCTGCCGGCCGCTCCCGAATTCCACAAGAGCAATCCGGCAGAAGCAACGATCCTTACATTGGCGCTTACATCCGACCGCATTCCGACGACCGAACTCGATCATTATGCGGAAGACATCATCGCCCAGCAGGTTTCGCAGATGAATGGCGTGGGGCTGGTGGATTATCACGGCCCCCAGCGGCCGGCGATCCGCATCCAGCTCGATCCCGACAAGGTTGCGGCGCGGGGGCTGACGCTGGAAGATATCCGAAGCGCCGTCGGCGTTCAGACAGTCAACCAGCCCAAGGGGCAGCTCGCCGGCAACGGACGGACCACCGTTCTCGATGCGACCGACCAGATCATGGACGTCCCGACATTTCGCTCGATGGTCGTCGCCTATAAGAACGGTTCGCCGATTCGAGCAGAGGATCTCGGGACCGTTGTGTCGGCTCCCGAGGATGTCAATCAGGCAGCATGGTTGCAAGACACCCGTTCAGTGATGCTGGATGTCCATAAAATGGCTGGTTCAAACGTGCTCGACACCATCGAGGGCATCAAGGCCAAGCTGCCGCAAATGGAGGCGGGGCTGCCTGCAGGCATCAAGCTTTCGGTCGTGGCCGACAGGTCAGGAATGATCCGATCCTCGGTCAACGACGTGAAGGTCACGATCCTCATTACCATCGGCCTGGTCGTTCTGGTGATCTTCAGCTTTCTGCGAAATCTCTGGGCGACGATCATCCCGGCGGCGACCATTCCGCTGTCCCTGATCGGCACTTTTGCCGTCATGTATCTCGCCGGCTACAGCCTTGATAATCTCTCGCTCATGGGATTGACCATTGCGGTCGGGTTTGTCGTCGACGATGCCATCGTTGTCATCGAGAATGTGATGCGCCATGTCGAAGAGGGAAAGTCCACCTTCGACGCAGCTCTTGAGGGATCGCGCGAGGTGGGTTTCACCATCGTTTCGATGACTGTCTCCCTGGTTGCCGTTTTCATTCCAATCCTTCTGATGAACGGGATTGTCGGCCGCCTTTTCCGTGAGTTTGCCGTTACGATCAGTGTGGCGATCATGATATCGGGACTCGTTTCGCTAACGGTGACCCCGATGATGTGTGCCTGGTTGATCAAACACGATCACGATAGGCGGCACGGGATGCTTTTCCGTTGGTCGGAAGTGTTTTTCGAAAAATGTGCGGCGGGATACGGACGAGCACTCGATGTCGTCCTTCGCAACCATGTCGCCATCCTGATTGTTGCGGTTGCTACGATGGCGGTGACGGGCTGGCTCTACGTTTCCATACAGAAGGGCTTTATTCCGCAGCAGGACACGGGATGGGTTCAAGGGCAGGCCCAGGCAGCGACCGACATATCCTTTGCTGACATGTCGACCAAGATGCAGGCGCTTGCGCATATCGTTATGGATGACCCAGCTGTCGACAACGTCGCTTACTGGATCAATCCCAGTCCGTCAGCCAGCGTCGGCCAGCTTCAGATCAACTTGAAGCCAATCGGCACGCGAAGCTCGGCGCCGGCAGTACTTACCCGCTTGCGAACGGCGACGGCGGGTCTGGAAGGCCTGACCGTTGGTCTGCAGGTTCGCCAAGACGTCCAGATCGGCGGACGGTCTTCTGCTTCGCAGTATCAATATACGCTTCAAGACCCTGACACGGCAGAGCTCGACAAGTGGGCAGCGACGATGGCCAAGGTTCTGAAAGGTCTCCCAGAAATCCAGGACGTGATTTCCGACAAGCAGAAGGCCGCGACCAGCCTCACGCTCGATATAGATCGCTCCACGGCATCCAGGCTGGGTGTGAGCGTTTCTCAGATCGATCAAACGCTCTACGACGCTTTCGGGCAGCGGCAGGTAGCGACAATGTATACGCAAGTCAGCCAATATCACGTCGTCATGGAACTGGCGCCCCAGTTTGCCCTGTCGCCCGAGGCGCTGTCGCATCTCTATGTGAAGTCTTCGACCTCTGGAAAGCTTGTTCCACTCAGCATGCTTGGATCATTGAAGACCGGCGTGCTGCCGGTATCCATTAATCATCAGGGATCCATACCCGCAACGACGATTTCCTTCAATCTGAGGCCGGGTAGTGCGCTTAGCGACGCAGTCACGGCTATCAAAGCGGCTGAGGCGAGCGCGGGCATGCCAGCGACGGTGATCGGCACTTTCCAGGGGACCGCGCAGGCATTTCAGGACTCGCTGCGAAGCCAGCCATGGCTTATCCTGGCGGCTGTCGTGGCTGTCTACATCGTGCTGGGCGTTCTTTATGAGAGCGCGATACATCCGCTCACGATCATCTCGACACTCCCGTCTGCTGGTCTCGGCGCGCTGCTGGCATTGAAGCTTGCCAATTTGGACCTTTCCATCATGGGGATGATCGGGATCATCCTGTTGATCGGCATCGTCAAAAAGAACGCGATTATGATGATCGACTTCGCGCTCGACGCCGAACGGACGCAGAATCTGGCGCCATATGACGCCATTCGCCAAGCCTGCATGCTGCGGTTTCGGCCCATTATGATGACAACGCTTTCCGCTTTGTTCGGCGCCGTTCCCCTGGCTTTGGGAACCGGGCCGGGATCCGAATTGCGCGTTCCCCTCGGCATTGCCATCGTTGGTGGTCTGGTTGTCTCGCAGGTGCTGACCTTGTTCACCACGCCGGTCATTTATCTCTCATTCGACAGGCTGCGGGGTAGGACATCAGGGCAGCCATCGCATCTGCAGGCTGCAATCGGTTCGCGTTAATGGCGATGTCAAACGAACCTAGTTGAAGCCGCTTTTTTACGATGTGCTGGCTGTTGATTATGGGATGGCCCGCCCTTCCGAGGATATCGGGTATCATGTGGCTTGGTTGAGGCAAGAGGAGCCGATCCATGTCGATCCTGATGTCGGGACCAGGAACCGTACGCTCAGCACAATCACGGGCAATCCGGTAAATGGCAGCCAGTGATAATCGCCGTTCGCCGATAAAATCAGTCTACACATTGCCAAATCAGAAATAGAGCCTATATTGGCGTTATCGACCATTGCTTGTGATGTCGCTCAAGAGCCACGAGGCTCCTTCGGATTTCCTCTCAAATAATCGATCTGACCCCGCAAGGTAGCGCGGGAACCACGACAATTGCTTCGAAAGGAAATCACGATGGCCACAGGCACCGTGAAATGGTTCAACGCCGACAAGGGATTTGGTTTCATCCAGCCCGATGCTGGCGATACTGACGTGTTCGTCCATATCTCAGCCGTCGAGCGTGCTGGGATGCGCTCGCTGAAAGACGGCCAGAAGATTGGCTATGATCTCGTGCAGGATCGTAAAACCGGCAAAAGCTCCGCCGACAATCTTCAGGCGGTTTGAATTTGTCATTCGCTCCAGCTGACCACGGATGTACTGGCAGCTGAATTGAGTGACTGTGAGAGGTCGGGGTAACGCCCGGCCTTTTGTTTTTCTTCTTTCGGAGAACCATATGCGAAACCGACGCTTCCAGCCCGGCGACACCATCAAATTGAAGCCTGGTATTCTTGGAAATGCCCATCCGATTGGCACCGGTCGCATCCTCTCCTGCCTGCCCGAAGAGAAGGGCTTGTCCCGTTACCGTGTACGATTTGAGAACGAGACCTTCGAGCGTAGCATCGGGCAGGATGACATTGATCTGACCGCCTCGTCACTGTCGACCCAGGCAGGGACTGCAGAAGGCAAGCCGGGATCCAGTTGGGTGAACGCGCACACCATTCGGACCGGACCAACGGCGGCAACAGCCGTAAGGAGCAATTTTGCAGGCAAGCGTCAGAGATAACGACGTCGATCAAGCTCTTCGTGTTCTGAAGAGAGAAATGCAGCTTGAAGGCATATTCCGAGAGCTGAAGGCGCGCCGGGCCTATGAGAAGCCAACGGAAAAGCGCGTTCGCGAAAAGTCCGAAGCGGTTCGCCGAAGACGCCAGATTGCCCGAAAGCAGGCGCATCGGGAAGGTCTTCTACCCTCTCCCAAGCGGAACAATCCGGTAGCCGGTCAACGCTCGTTTCTTGTCCGAATATCGAAGCCATAAGAAGGAGGAAGCATGACCGCGACAAAGGACGTTTTTTTCAAGCCCACAAAGGTCTCTGCCCAGGCGAAGGCTGAGCTTACCACCTCTGCCGCGCGAGATATTCTCGCAGCCGAAACCGCTGCCCGTCATAAAAAGACGGAGAAGCTTCGTGCTTTGCGAATGGCCCAGCCAGTTGCAGAGGTACAAAGGAAGATTAAAACTAAGAAGAGGTAGATATTTCTCTGCCTCATTCGTTTTTCTAGGATAGGAAGTAATACTTGGGTCCTGTCTCGGATAAATATTGACTATTTCAAGATATAATCCGTATTTTATTCAAGGCTTTCTATGAAATTAAATAGAATGTGACCTTGTTGCGAACATAAAACTCTCATATGTTGTGTTTATCGGATTTGCTTCGTTAGCTTTGTTTCTGCGCGCAGGCGCATTTGCTAATCTTTCCTCTCAAGCTCGATCACGATGGCGCGCACACAGCGGGCATCGCAATTTCATGCGATTGAAAGGAAATCGTTATGACTAAAGGCACCGTAAAATTCTTCAACGTCAGCAAGGGGTTTGGCTTTATTGCTCCGAGCGATGGATCTCCGGACGTATTCGTCCATATCTCGGCAGTAGAGCAGTCCGGCATGTCTTCCCTTCTGGAAGGTCAGTCGGTCACTTTCGAGCTGGTGCGAGATGCGCGCAACGGCAAGAACGCTGCGCAGAACTTGGCATCTGTATAATCAATCAAGCAATCGGCTCGCGCCCCCTTTGACCACGGATGTACTGGCATTGCGGGATCGCGGACCTTTGGAAAGGTCGGGCAAACCCCGGCCTTTTTATTTTGGAGAGACACAATGACGAAGACAAATGCAGAGAAGATTCTTCGGCGGTCGCTGCGCCAAGTGAACAACACGAGCGGCGGCGGGCATCTAGGCGGTACGAATTTCGGACAGGCCTTTGATGCGAAAACATCTTCCAGTAAGGGCAAATCCGATAAATCGCGCAAGCCTCAGCGCATGAAATAGCCTTAAATGGAGAGCGATAGTGTTTCACCAGCGTCGCTCTCGCCTTGTCTTTACCCGAATGCGGTCGGCGCTCCAGTGGCAGCGAGGCTCTTGCCAGAACGACTGCTTGTGACAGTCGCGCAGTCAGCCTGAACATCCCCCGCACGCCGCTCCACGTTTCAAGGAGGAAAGAGCTATGACCGCCCCAAATCCAGTCGTCCCGCCTGGCTTAGACTTGGCGCCACAGTTGCCTGATCGGACAAAAGCCGGAACGATCGGATCTCCGGATTTGAAAGTCTCCGATGAAGCGATCAGAGAAGCTTACGAGCGTGGAGGCGACGCTGGCATGCGTGAGAAGGAAGATGAAGAAAATCCCTACCCAGAAGGAAGCGTGCTCGCGAAAGCCTTTGAACACGGCTATCTCGACGGGCAAAAGGCGCAGCGATAGGGCGACGATTTGAGGGTGTGGCGTTTGCAATCGTCGTTTGGCCAAAATCAGTACCCGCTGAGCCAGACAAGTTCATTCATCAAGTGGGCAACAGCAACCGCAGAGGGTTTTTGCCCGCGATCCTGAGGAAGAGATCAATGGGCTCCGTCATCAACGTGGGATTTTCTCTGATTTGGGAGACGCCAGTCGTCATCCATAAAGGTGATTTCTGCACCAGGGCTATAGACGGCCCCAGAGAGGCGTTGCGGTATCTCCAGCGAGATTTTGGCAGACGCTCAGGTCAGCTTTATTGGAGTGCGGTTTATTCCTGCATGATGGCGCTGAGATATCGATCTGCCCCCGAACTCGCCCGCAAATATTTTATTATTGCTTGTGGCAGTGCCAGGATTGATGTCGATTAGGTTGAGACTGTTTCCGGCGCTTATCAAAGAAACGACAAATGTTCTGTTGGTGCAGGTTTACCAAGGGGTGGGATTTACGTCACCTGTCGGTTGCGTCTTATGGTGAACGATCGAAGCAAATAACGGTTGTTAAAGGGGTAAAGGTCGATACGCCACGGGAGTTCCGTGGGGCGTCGATCTCACTTCCGGTCCCTGACAATGCGGCGAGCGGCATCTTTTTCATTGAGAATGGCACAGAAGACACGCGCTTCTTTCTCAGGCAAATTCTCAAGCTCCCAGGTCGATGGCTTTGCCGACACGCCCGTAAACACGTCATAAACAGTCCATGAGGAATCCATTTCCCGGCGGACGGCATATCGTCTGGTGCTTGTCGCCATAGCATTCTCTTGAAGGACGGCAGCAGCCAAAACGGTCTTTGCGTTCATCGATCGCCTCCACAATACCACGCAACAGTCGAATAGTCTGCCATCATAAGATTGGTCGATGTTTGCCGTGCGGAGTGGTTATCGGAGGAGTGCTCGCGGATTGGAACGAAGATGCTGTAAAAGCTGCGGCAGACAACCTGACCGCTCAAGGTCACAAGGCAATCGCCATCCGATGCGACGTTGCCGATGACGCTGATGTCGAAGCCATGGTCGCGCGAACTGTCGAGGCATTTGGGCGGCTCGATGCAGCCTGCAACAATGCGGGCGTGCAGAACGTGCTTGCGGAGACGGCCGAGACGACTCGCGAGGACTACGACCGCGTCATGGGCATCAATCTGCGCGGCGAATGGAGCTGCATGAAGTTCGAATTGCAGCAGATGCGCAAGCAGGGAGGCGGTGTATCGTCAATTGCCCGTCATTCGGTGGACTTGTCGGCGGCGCGGAACGCGGCATCTATCACGCCGCCAAGCATGGCGTGCTTGGCAGCGACGCCGCGAGCTAGGTGACCGGCCAATCCATCTCGGTGGATGGCGGTTTCGTCATGCGTTGGCCCCTAAGTCCTTCGGCGCGCGGACCATCTCGATGCTCCTTGGAAACCCAGGGCGCTCTTAGCTTCGCAGTGCACTGACGAAGGCCGCGAATGCCGGAGACGCCTGGCGTCTGCTCGGATAGTAAAGGTGATATCCCTCGAAGGACGGACACCATTCGTCCAAAACCTGGATCAATTCTCCAGAGGCGACATGGGGCCGCGCGACATCCTCCATGACCAGCGCAAGCCCGAGCCCGCCCAAAGCTCCGGTTAAGGCGTGGCCTGTGCTGTTGACGACAAGCTGGCCGTCGACGCGCACGTTTTGCGCGAGCTTGTCCTTTTCAAATTCCCAGATCAGCAGGCCGCCATAGGTTGGCATTCTCAGATTGATGCAACGGTGCTCAATCAGATCGTTTGGTGTCGTTGGCTTGCCGTGCCTGTCAAAATAGGCGGGAGAGCCGACGACTGCCATCCGCAGATCCGGACCGATCCGAACGGCGATCATATCTCGCGCAAGCCTCTCGCCGAGCCGAACGCCGGCGTCGAATCCTTCTGCTACGATATCCGTCAGACCGTGATCTATAGCCAACTCGACCTTGACGTCCGGATAGGCTTCGAGAAAGGCGGGCAGTTTTGGCCAGATCCTGGTCCGTGCCGCGTGTTCGCCAAGGCTGACGCGGATGGTGCCTGCAGGTTTGTCGCGAAAAGCACTGAGGGCGTCGAGCTCGGAGGCGATATGTTCAAGATCAGGAGCGATGGCGCTCGCCAAACGGGCTCCTGCTTCCGTGGGCGCCACGCTTCTTGTCGTGCGTGCGACAAGTCGAACGCCAAGTCTGGCCTCGAGATCGCGAATGATTTGACTGAGAAAGGGCTGGGATATGCCGAGGCTGGCCGCGGCCTTGGTAAAACTGCCCTCGCGCGCGACGGTCAGGAAGGCGACGAGATCATTGAGGTCTGGCTTGGGCATTTATAGCTCTTGGCAATAGGTGCAAGTGTTATTTAGCGGATAATCGAATGGAGTGAAAGGCGCTAGAACGGATTGACCTTACACGAAACAGGAGCGCCCAATGAAAACGCGGAAACTCGGAAAGAGCGGTCTGGAAGTCTCGGCACTTGGCCTCGGCTGCATGGGCATCAGCCAGTCCTACGGACAGCCGATGGAGACGAACAACGCCATCGCATTTCTCCGCGATGCTCACGAAGCCGGGATTACCTTCTTCGACACGGCGGAAGCCTATGGGCCTTTCACGAATGAGGCGGTGCTGGGTGAGGCTCTGCGGCCTATTCGCGATCAGGTTGTTATTGCCACGAAATTCGGCATTCATATTGATCCAGACGGCGGGAAGGGCGGCGTCAATAGTCGTCCGGACCATATCCGGGCAGTCGTCGAGGCATCGCTGAAGCGATTGCAGACAGACCATATCGATATTCTCTATCAGCACCGCATCGATCCGGCTGTGCCGATCGAAGACGTTGCCGGTACGGTGAAGGCGCTGATTGCCGAAGGCAAGGTCATCCATTTCGGCATGTCTGAGGCGGGTGAGGACAATATCCGCCGAGCCCATGCGGTTCAGCCGGTCGCGGTTCTGCAAAGCGAATATTCGCTCTGGTGGCGGGAGCCTGAGCACACCGTTCTTCCTGTCGTCGAGGAACTCGGTATCGGCTTCGTGCCGTTCAGTCCGCTCGGTCGAGGTTTCCTTACAGGAACGATCAACGGTAGCACGGAATTCGACAGCAACGATTTCCGCAATACCATTCCTCGCTTCGCTCCTGAGGCACGCTCCGCCAACCAGGCCGTCATCGATATCATTGCCGATATCGCCGCTGAAAAGGGGGCGACGCTTCCGCAGATTGCGCTAGCATGGCTGTTGGCGCGAAAGCCCTGGATCGTTCCCATCCCAGGCACCACCAAGCTCCATCGCTTGAAGGAAAATATTCGCGCGGCCGAAATCGATCTGTCGTCCGACGATGTGAACCAAATCGATCGTGCCCTGTCCGATATCTCAATTCAGGGTGAGCGATATGCCACCAAACAGACAGCATGGGTCAATCGTTGAGGAAAAGTTCCGCACCCTTTCCATCCCAACCCATGATCACGAACTCAGGACCAAGACCATGAAAACTCGAATGATTGGAAACCTTGAAGTCTCCGCGCTTGGCCTCGGCTGCATGAGCATGAGTTCGGCCTATGGTCCGCCAGCTGACAAGGGTGCGATGATTAAGCTCATCCGGCTCGCCCACGAGCGCGGCGTCACGCTCTTCGATACCGCGGAAGCCTATGGTCCATTCGTCAACGAAGAACTGCTCGGCGAGGCCATCGCTCCCATCCGGGACGAACTCGTCGTCGCGACCAAGTTCGGCTTTGACATCGACCTTGAAACCGGAGAACGCCGGGCTGGCACCAACAGCCGGCCCGAACACATCAGGGCCGTTGCCGACGCCAGCCTCAGGCGTCTCAAAACCGATCATATCGATCTGTTCTACCAGCACCGGGTGGATCCCGCCGTACCAATCGAGGATGTCGCAGGTACGATCAAGGACCTCGTCGCTGCCGGCAAGGTGAAGCATTTTGGTCTGTCCGAAGCAGGTATTCAGACCATCCGTCGAGCACATGCGGTTTATCCCGTCACGGCTGTGCAGAGTGAATATTCGCTGTTCTGGCGCGGCCCCGAAATCGAGCTTCTCCCGGTGCTTGACGAATTGGGAATTGGGTTTGTTCCGTTCAGCCCGCTCGGCGCTGGTTTCCTGACCGGCAAGATCGACGAGAATACCAAGTTCGATGCAACCGACTTCCGGAATCATGTACCGCGCTTCTCTCCCGAAGCCCGCAGGGTAAACATGGTGCTGGTCGATATCATCAAGGCTGTTGCCGGCCGCAAAAATGCAACGCCTGCACAGATCGCCCTTGCCTGGCTCCTTGCGCAGAAGTCTTGGATCGTGCCGATCCCCAGCACGACCAAGCTTCACCGCTTGGAAGAAAACCTCGGTGCGCTCGACGTGATTCTGACGGTAGAAGATCTGATGGAGATCGCCGACGCGCTATCCAAGTTCGAAGTCCAGGGAGAGCGTCTGCCTGAGGCGGTCCTTAAAATGACAGGCCTCTGATCGCGATTGCGGAGCAGGGAGGTAATCAGTGAGATCGAGCATGTGACCGTTGAATCATGCCGGAATGGAACGCGGTGTGTGGATCGTCTGTATTCAGACTGGCCCTTCTTGGCTTTCACATGGTGAAACTGCGGCTCCCGGGCACACAGATGTAATAGGTTGATCCTTGCGCATTGTAGCCGTCAGGATAGTTTTCTTTCCATTCCTCCGCCAGTTGCCGGAGCAGCTGGATAAAGTTGGGAAATCCCTTTTCGGGAGCAAGTTTGCCGTATTGCCCCTCTTGGTTTTCCAAGACTTCCTCCACCGCAAGCCGATGCTCGTCGGTCATTCCGAGTGCCTGCTTCACTTCGATGGTTCCGTCAATCATCCCAGTGATTGCCTCGACCATTTCGTGCCGGGGTCGCTTATATGTTGTGAGGCTGGAGGTAGACGAGCCGCCCAGCTCGCAGTTATCAAAGCCCACGATCGCGATGTCTTCTGGCATTCTCAGCCCGAACCCGCCGCGGAATGCTGAATCTCGGTGCCCCTAATTCGCATAGCCACCGCTCAGTCGGTCGCTGCTGCGAGTATGGGGCCACCTTGTTGCTCCTGAATCAGAATTGCCGTGCGAAGGCCATCCGGCGCCTTCGGGAAATCGAATGTGGCAGGGCTTCCGTCCCATTGCCCGAGAGGCTTCAATGCATGTACGACGTGGGTGTGGGGCAAAGTACTACCGGCGTTTTCGCCTCGAGCGATCGGCACGTTGACGACGTTCGGATCGTATCGGATCAACCAGACGTCCGCCGCCGATCTCGGGACATCACCGCGCCCTATCTCCGCGCGGCTGTGGCCAAGGGTAATGGATGGTCCCGTCAAGCGGGAAGCGGTTGATAGAAGTTCGGTGAGTTCGGCGAGGTTGTTCCCAACCACAGTCTTCGTCCCGTTGACAACCATCTGCGGGGTGAAGGGCCCTGACTGATGCAACGGTGCCTCGTATGCAATCTGTCTATCCGTAAACTCCTGTTTTCCGAATAGGTCCTTCCAGCCGAGATAGTCCCAATATGTCACTGCGAAGCTCAACGTGAGGACATCCTCGCGCTTATTGAGCTTTATGAGGTTGCTGTTCGCGGGTGGACATGACGAACATCCCTGGCTCGTGAAGAGCTCGACAACCGTGAGGGAGCGGTTGTTGCTCGATGCGCCATGAGAAACACTCGCCATGACGCACACGACTGTTCCAGTGAGCATCAGTTTCATGAATTGCTTCATCGTTTTTCCCCCTATGGCATCATCCTCACTTCGCAGTGAAATGGTCATTTGTTACACGCTCACACTCTTGTGATCGCTGGGACAGCTATTCTTCGACGAGATCTCTCAAGCTATTAGGCGATGTGGCCGGGACCGCCTGTAGAAGATTATTTCGCGACGCCTGTAACAAGAGTACTTTATCACCCGTATTACCCGATAGGACCGTACCGTAGCCAGCTCGGGAGGAGCGAACATGGCGACCGTGGACCATCTGGAAACAACGCCGCCGCCGACAAGCCCAACGACGACCTTCATTAACCGCCATTCGGTGGTGACGCGCATTACGCATTGGCTCAATGTTCTTTGCCTAAGCCTGCTTCTGATGAGCGGTCTACAGATATTCAATGCGCATCCGTCCCTGTATTGGGGGCAGTATGGTGCCGATGCCGATCCATCCTGGCTTTCGATCGGGACTGTCCAGGACGGTGACAGCACGCGTGGCTTCCTGCGCATCGGAAGCCTTTCCGTCGCGACAACGGGCGTTCTAGGCCTTTCGCGGGTCGGCGGCGATGTGACCGAGCGCGGCTTTCCTTCCTGGGCGACCATCCCGAGCTATCAGGATCTCGCGACCGGCCGTCGGTGGCACCTGTTTTTTGCCTGGCTCTTCGTGATCAATGGATCGATCTATACGCTATACGGCCTCCTGGGCGGCCATTTCCGGCGTGATCTCGCGCCGAGCGCTGACGAGCTCTCACCCTCTCATCTCAAACAGGAGATCGCCGATCACGCACGGCTGCGCTTCCCGAAAGGAGAAAAGGCACGCCACTACAATGCTCTCCAGAAGCTCGCTTATCTGATTGTTATCTTCATTCTGCTGCCGCTGATGCTTGCGACTGGGCTGACCATGTCACCCGGCATGGATGCTGGCTTCCCCTTCCTGCTTGATTTCTTTGGCGGCCGGCAGTCGGCGCGCTCCATCCACTTCATCTGCGCCTGGTCGATCGTTTTCTTCGTTCTGGTGCATGTCACCATGGTTATCCTCTCCGGTCTTTGGAACAACATGCGCTCGATGATTACCGGCCGCTACAGGATTGAAAGCGAAGGGGGCGGGAAATGACGTTCTCTATCACGCGACGCCGTCTTTTGATCGGATCGGCTGCCGGACTTGGCGCAATTAGCCTCACCGGCTGCGACGAGGTCGCCCAAAACGCCAAAGTTCAAGCCGTGCTGGAGATGGCAGAGACGCTCACAATGAAAAGCCAGCGACTTTTGGTCCCGAGGGACAAGCTGGCCCGCGAGTTTTCGGAAGCGGACATCTCACCTACATTCAGATCGAACGGAACCAGTCAGCCGGACAGCGAAGAATATGCCCGGATGATGGAGACTGGTTTCGCAGATTGGCGGCTGAAGATCGACGGTTTGGTGGAGCACCCGGTCGAGCTCTCGTTGGCGGATCTGAAGAGGCTGCCATCGCGAACGCAAATTACCCGGCATGACTGCGTGGAAGGTTGGAGCGCCATCGGCAAATGGATGGGCGTACCGCTCGGGCTTGTCCTGCAGAGTGCCGGCATGAGGCCGGGAGCTCGCTATGCGGTCTTTTACTGTGCCGACCAGCTCGAGCAGACGATCGACGGCAGCGGCACCTACTATGAGAGCGTCGATCTGATCGACGCCTTTCATCCGCAGACAATCCTTGCCTATCAGCTCAACGGTAAAGATCTCGACGTGGCTCACGGCGCGCCGCTCAGATTGAGAGTCGAACGCCATCTTGGCTACAAACACGCAAAATATTTGATGCGCATTGAAATCAAAGACAGCTTCGCCAGCCTTTGGGGTGGCAAGGGCGGTTTCTGGGAGGACCGCGGCTACGAGTGGTACGCGGGAATTTAAGCGTCTGGAAAACGCCTGACTGCGGGCAATTGTGCCCATCAAGAGGAGGAGAATATGCTCAAATTTACGATTGCGACCGCCTTGCTGATGTCCGCTTTCATATTGCCGGTCCATGCGGCGAACACAATGATGAAGTGCGATGATGCTTCCATGATGAAGGCACAGAGCGACGTGGATGCCATGACCGGTCCGATGATGAAGGAAAAGAAGGCAATGGCGTCCAAGGAAATGATGATGGCCAAGGAGTCGATGAAGGCCAAAAAGATGGACGATTGCAAGATGCATTTGGACAAAGCCATGAAGAGCATTGGCAAGATGTAGTGGAAATCCGAGCAATGATGTTGCGTTAGCGCGTGATTGGTGACTTGCGCCGCCGTGGTCTGAGATCATGCAACGGCTTGGATCACGGCTTCCCAATGCACCCTTGCACGGCCCGCTCTCGCTTTCGAAGCGGCGGGGGCGAATTCCCTGCCTGATTATCGAGGCCCGTGTGGGAGCGGTGCTCGACCTTCGGCATGACATCACGCTTGGTCGCGCCGTAATAGCGCAGCCTTTGGTGACGATCCATTTGGGCGCCAGCCCTTGTTTCCTCAGCTGTCTTCGCAGCAAACGCCTGGCAGCCTGGGTATCGCGTTGACCTTGGGCGAGCCGGAAACCGAGCGCGCATAAACGCGACACCGGCCTCTCCCCTCCTCACTCTTCTAATGCGTCGTAAGACAGACGCCGTCGATGCCGTTTGTAGCGGTGAAGAGCGCCCTGCCATCTTCTCAAGATAGCGCTAGGAAACCTCTAGACACAGTGCAAAATTGACTATGAGTGGCTTGCTGGAAGATTGTGAATTCGAGGGAAACCTGCCAACATGAAGGCAGTTTCTCTTCTAGCGGTTTCCTCATGGACAAAAAGCCGGATGCGATCGATGTTGAAGTTGGATCACGCATCCGACTGCGCCGAAAGGAATTGTCACTTGCGCAGGATGTATTGGCCGAAAAGCTTTGCATGAGCCCTCAACATCTTGAGAAATGCGAATGCGGTGCTGAAAGAGTCGGTGCTAGTCGTCTTCTACGTATTTCGGAAATCCTCGATATTCCGGTCATATTTTTCTTCGAAAGTACATCGGACGACGCCTTTCCTTCTAAGGAAGCGCTGGCTGATTTTCGACTTGCTAAGCATCACAAGGCCGTTCTGCGGACAGCCTTATCGGGGATCGAGGACAATCGGTTGCGGGAGAAGATCCTCGCTTGTGTGCAATCATCCGAACCTGACAACGAGCGCTGACCTAGCAAGATGACATTTCATTTAACGACACTTGGCAGCTGCGCCCTTTATGATGAGAAGGGCGATCGTGTAAACGTGCCGAGACAGGCGCTGCTCATGCTTGCCTATCTCTACGATGGCCGACGATCGATGCCGCGGAAGGAGTTGGCGGCTTTTCTCTGGTCCAGTAATCTTCAGGCCGCTGGCGCCAATTTGAGGTCGACCCTGCTGCGGTTGGCGACCGCGACCTCCAAATCTCCCAAGCCGTTGATCGGCGGCGTTGCGACGAACATCACTTTGAACTTCGACGCATTACGGTGCGACCTGGATACTATCGAAAGTACCTCCGGCGTTGCCAGGCTTAGCGCGCTCACGGATGCCGTCGCCAAGAATTTTCTACCCGCGGACGGCAGCGGCTCCGCAGCTGTGGCTGTCTGGGTACGCGACGTTCGGGCAAGGTTCGCAGGGGAGCTGCGAGCCGAATTCTTCAAGACACTGAACCACCCCTCTTCGCCCCAACATCGCGGTGAATTGAAGCGAGCGGCGATACTTCTGCTGGACCGAGACCAGACCGATGATGAGGTTAGGGTAGCGCTTGGCGAGAAAATCACCTCTTACATCCAGTTGATTGGCGAAACGAAAGATCCGAATTCGAGCCATCCGGCTCAAGATACGATTCCAATCGCCGCCGACAACCGGATGCCGCGTATCGCCCTGCTTCCTCCTGAGACGCTGGAGGATTCAGAGCGAGCCGGATCGGTCGCAAACGCGGTCATCGAAGACCTGACGATCAGCCTTTGCGTCGATCGAAGCGTATCCGTAGTCGCTCCCTATACCGCCGAGCAGATCCGCTCCTCAAACGACAAGGCCGGGCTTCTCAGGCAACATAATGTCGTCTACGCGCTCGATACGAAGAGGACGGGCGACAGCCTTTTCGCGCAGCTGATTTTCATGCCGCGGGACGAAATTGTCTGGGCAACGCGCGTCCAGCTGGATAACGCGGCCATAACGGAGCATCGCAACGCGATCGCCACGGCGATCCAGAGCTCCATCATCGAGCGTGTTGGCGCCTTCCATCACATAGTTTCCGATTTTAGCTGCAAGCCTCAGGCCTATTTTGCCTATCTTGAGGGCGTACAATGCCTGTCCCGGTTGAGCCTTCAGAATGTCCGCCGCGCGCGCAAGCATTTCAAGGAGGCTCTCGATCACGAGCGGGGTTTCGCGGCGGCACTTGCGGGCATCGCGAGAACGCTGACGATGGAATGGGTTCTGACGGCCCGCGGCGATGGCGATCTGTTGCATCAAGCGGAAAAAATGGCTGGGGATGCAATCCGCGATGACAATCAGTTCGCCGGAGGCTTCAAGGAAATTGGCGTCGCCCGGCTCTACCGCGGAAATATCGACGGCAGCCTCGAGGCCTTGTCGAATGCTGAGGCGCTTAGCCCGCACTATGCGGATGTGATCTGTAGCCACGCCGACTGTCTCACCCATGGCGCCAATCCGAAAGCGGCATTGGTGAAGGTTTCAACCGCTCTTGATCTCAATCCGCTCGCCCCAGACTACTATTATTGGACTGCGGCAGGAGCCAGCTATTTCCTTGGTGAGTATACCGAAGCATTGGCGTATCTGGACAAGATGAGAGACCCGGGACCAGCAAGCAGGCTTGCGGCGGCAAGTTGGGCGATGCTGGGGAATCTTGCCAAGGCGAAGACACATCGGCTGCGCGCCTTGCGCGACAACCCGAATTTCGATCTTGATGCATGGCTGTCGATGATTCCAAACAAGGAAAAGTGGCAGACAGAGCATTATAGGGAAGGTCTGCTGAAGGCCGGTTTTTGAAAGGAAGAGATTGTGGCAGGTGCGGTGCTGATTGGGATTGATGGTGAAGAGGGTCTTTGGTTGGCTGACCTTGAGCAGGGGACTGTTGTTCGATACACGCAGCCGCTGTCGGGCGAGCTGGCGACGGCGGAATCCTGGCGGGCGAAAGGGGTCAAAGTCGCGAAAGATGTCGATTTCGCTGTGGCGCTGAGTTCAGCAGGTTCTGCGGCGTCAGGCCTCTACGAGGGCTAGGCGTTCGTTGACCGGTGTCAGACAATTTTAGAGCGTGCCCTCCTGGCGAAACCTTTTCGAGGGTTTCGCCCCATTTGGCGCGGCTTGGTATAACACGCGTTGGCCGCCAGACCGAGCTCGATCGAATAGGCATTCCCGTTTGGTGTGCCTACGCTCCGAATTCCAAGGCGATCGTTATCGCTCAGGGCAAAGGTCTGGACGATGTCTCGGCAAAGACATCGGCGGTGATGGAAGCGATTGAGCGATCGGTCGCGACCCAACCATCTTGTTCAGCGCTTGTGGCAAGTCGAGATGATCTTGCCGCAAGCGGTCATGCGATGGATTGTTTGGATGTGCTGCTGGCAACCGGGGCGCAGCCGGTAGAGGCCAGTGAACAGATCAGATGGGCTCAGGCTCAGGATCTGGCCAGCAACGCCGTTACGTTCATACCTTTCGACACCGTTCATCTTGACCGAACGAATGTCAGTCCTCGCTTTTGGGTATCATCGGACGGATTGGCGTCAGGGAACACTTGGCACGAGGCAGTCCTGCATGGGTTGCTGGAGCGGATAGAGCGGGATGCTTGCGTCCTTTGGGATGTTGGCGGCCCGGTGCGTCGTTATGCACGCCGGATAGACCCGCACAGCATCGAAGACGACGATATTCGCGAGATGCTGGAGAAGATTTTCGCAGCCGACTTCGATCTCGCGCTTTTCGATGTCACGAGTGATCTATCCATCGCCTCCGTCGTTGCATTACTGCGGCCGAAAGGCGATGGCGGCTCGCTAAGGTATGTCGACCTGACCATGGGAGCAGGAGCCTCCTTGTCCCCCAATGTGGCCGCGGCCCGAGCAATTTCCGAGGCCGTGCAGTCCCGGATGACCTTCATAGCCGGGGCCAGGGATGATCTTGTGCCGGAGCTGTTTTCACGCCGCGCCGACCCCGCCCACTTGCAGTCGTTCCGGGTTCGATGCGCTACGAACCTGAGCGAACTGCCGACGATGGCGGCCAAATCCACGCAAGATGCGCTCGACCAGGTTGTCGAGGCCCTGTTGAGGCACGGTATCGACCGGCTTTATGCAATCGAGCTCGCACCCGAATGGTTGCCGGCATCGGTTGCAAAAGTCTTCGCGCCACAGCTCGAACATCCGGAGGGGGGACGCCGAATTCGGTTCGGCAGCCGCGCACTGTCAAAGGGTTTCCTATGAAAGTGATCTTCGTGGGACCAAGCCTGCCCGATGCCAAAGCGTTCGCAGACAGCACGATGGTCATACGACCGCCGGCATGCCAGGGCGACGTTGTGAGAGCCCTCGAGGATGGTGCGACCGCCATCGGCCTTGTCGACGGTCAGTTCGAGTTCGTCGCGCCGGTCTGGCATAAGGAGCTGCTCTTTGCCTTATCCCGAGGTGTTCCCGTGTTTGGTGCAGCCAGTATGGGAGCGCTCCGCGCCGTAGAGTGCCAGGTTTACGGCATGGTCGGCGTCGGCCGGATCTTCGAAGACTATGCGTCCGGGCGCCGTGAGGAGGATGCCGACGTCGCTCTCCTCCATGGCCCGGCGGAACTCGGCTATCCTGCCTTGTCGGTGCCGTTGGTCAATGCCGATGCGACAATCGAGGCTGCGATTGGCCAAGCTATTATCGACAAGGGAGAGGCCTTGCGGCTCTCCCGGGCAGCCCGGCGTGTGTTTTTCAAAGATCGGACGTGGAGGCGTGTTGCCGAAGCCGCCGATATGGACACAGGACGGGTGAGGGCACTCGTGGCAAAAGCGTGGACTGACCAGAAGCGTCAGGATGCAATCGAGCTTATGCGCGCAATTGCCGATGCGCCGTCGCAGGCACGCACGGTGGACTGGTCTTTCAATGCGACGCCCCTGTGGCGCAAGCTCTTCCCGCAATTTTACCGTATGTAGTTGATCTTTAATGCATGTGTTGCGTGTGCAACGCTTTTGCAACGCATCTCATCGGTCGAAATGTGCCAATCTCCCCTTATCAAATCATTTGGTGGAGCTTCTAAGAGTGACCGATTTTGAAGAACAGGAACGTCAGGGCGAGATCTTGGCGCTTGTCAGAATGATGCAGTATGCGGATGGTGTCGCCAGTGAGCTCGATACACCGCAGGTGGCGTCTCTCATAAAGGCAGCGCAAGCTGCTCTTCTTTCGGTTTTAGAGGCCGAGTTCCCGATGCTTTCAAGAGTGCATTTGTACGGGCTTGTCAGTGACACGCATGGTCACTGCTAGCAAGCTCTCGTCCTTCCAATGCTACCGATCGATACATTTACCTGATCCCGCGCTGACACAGAGAAACGTCAAGAGATCCAGCTTGCTTAGAAGAGTGCTAACCAGGGTGGGCTGGCCCGCGAGAAAAGTAAGCTCCACCGATACAAGAGGCATCGTCGCGGATTTCAAAGAACCTCATGGAAATATGAGGGTTGCGCTCATCATGTTTGCGGCAATTATCGTTGCGTGGCTCGCGATTGCCTATGATATCTGTCGTTCGTTGAACTGGTTCTGATCTCCGGCTGTGACCAGACTCTGAAACAGACGACTATAAATTCCGAATCGGACGAAATTGAAATCCGAACTGGACGCACATAAATTCCGAGTCGAGCGCACCGGCGATATCGGAATTTCGTAACGCTCAGTAGGAAAATAAGATTGAAAGCCGAAAGTCCCTCTTGACCTGCTTTACCCAAGAGGTGTAGCCGAGCGAATTCGGGTTGCCTTGGACAATACACCAGTCGTACTCGTGAACAGCCCCGTCACTGGGGCAAGACGACGTTGGCTTGAACCCTACTTCAGGCAGATCGCCCCTATTTTACCCTAGATGACGACACGACCTTACCGTCAGCGAAGGCGGACCCAGTCGGCTTCATTCGTCAGATACCGTTATCTTAGACCAAGTGCAGGGTGCGCCGGAGCTAAGATCGAGGCGCCTGGTTTGCCAGCCGAGATGCGCGGCGATGACAAGCATTCCGGTGGCATATGGCAATGACATGCCGATCATCCGTCCACCAACCGACCATTATGGCGTAGAACAGGCCGATATCGTCGCGTTAATGATGGAAATCCATCGTTTGGCCTAGCGCCTTATGCTGCTGAGGCCTTCGGCGGCTCTTGCCCACTTCCATGGTTGTAAAGGAATCCGGATTTTCCTCGAGGACTGCTCACGACACCATCGATCTTGAAGTGGCCGAATAATTTTCGGAAATGGCAGCAGTTGCCGCTTAAGCGAGGCTTTAGAAACGCAGCATTTCCTGGCGCACCTTCTCAAGAAACCGCCCTCTGGTCTCGTCAGTCGAGCGGTTCATGTCGTAATGGGCGAGGAAGACGACCGGGGCGAAAGGCTTGATCTGCGCGCGCAGCACGCGTTTGACGATCTTCTTCGGCGGGTTGCCGGCAATGAAGGCACGGAATGGGTCGGCGCCATAGGTCAATACCGCGCCGAGCTTGCGGATATGCTGCAGCTTTGAGCGCACCTTGCCATCGACGAGTTCGAAGGAGACGCCCGGAAGCCAGACGCGGTCGAAATAGCCTTTGAGGATGGCCGGAAAGCCGAAGTTCCAGACCGGGGTGACGATCACCAGCGCCTCGGTGCGCTCAAGCCTTTCGACATAGAATTTGACCGCCTCGGTATTGTCGGGATAGTCGTGGTAGATCATGCGATCGCGACGTGAGAGCACGGGATCGAAGCCTTCCGCGTAAAGATTGCAATCATCGACCTCGTGGCCGGCGCTCTTCAGGCTCTCAATGGTTTGCCGGTGCAATGCTGCGCCGTAACTTTCCTCGACTGGATGAGAATGAAGGAGGAGAACCTTCATGAAGCCTCCATCAGCGCCGCAAGGCCGGGGAAGAGGTAGTTCTTGCCGGATTTGAAATCGAAATTCGGGTCGTCCCAGGCGATCATCTTGCCGGGATTGAGCAGGCCCTTCGGATCGGTCTCCTTCTTGAAGGCAAGCTGGATCGCATCGGTCTGCTTCATGCCGCCTTCCTCGAGCGTATAGCGATGCGGATTGAAGATCGGGCAGCCATGGTCCTGATGGATCTTGATGATCTCTTCAAGCCGCGCCTCGGAGGTATAGCGCACCAGCGGCAGGCCCGAACATTGAATCTGCCCGTCGAATTTGATGAATTCGAGATGGCCGGGCACCTCGTCTCCGAAGATTTCCACCATCTTCTGGACCTTGGCGACATGGTCCGGACCCGGATACTGCACCTGCAGATAGGTGATGGACGGATCGACTTTGAGGGCGCGCAGCGTCGTGTGGTTCCAGGCGAGTTCATAGGCGTGCGGGATGCCCTTCATGCTCTCCACCTTATCGGAGCGGAAGGTGATTTCACCCTTCTGCTGCATGGTAAAGGCGACGAAGGGGGCCATCGAATGCGGCGCGATCATCAGCGCCACGATCGACTGCCCCTGGCGGATATAGGGCCTGTGGCGGGTGAAATATTCGTACGGAATGGGGGCGGCGATCGGGGCGATTTCCTTGACCAGAATGCCGTTACACTTGGCGAGCGCATCGGAGAAGCGCACGGCATCCATGAAATCATCGTAGCCAACCAGCACGTCGACCCAGTCATAGGCCGGCGCCAGCGGCAGTTCGATTTCGGTGATGATGCCGTTGGTGCCATAAGCATGGCTGACCTTGGTCAGGTCCCATCCGGTGAGATCGAGAATGCGGGGTTCTGCTTCCATCGTCACGACGCGCAGGCGTAGGATATTGCCGAGATCGCGCAAGCCGCCCCAGGTAATCGAGCCGACACCGCCCGAGCCGCCGGCGATGAAGCCGCCGATCGTTGCCGTCTGCGCGGTCGAGGGATGGAAGCGCAGTTCCTGGCCTGAATGTGCTTTGGTCTGGCGGTCGAGTTCGGCAATGACGATACCAGGTTCGCAGATGACGCGGCCCGGATGGATCTCCTTGATCTTGTTCATGGCGGCAAGGTTGAGCACGATGCCGCCGGAGAGCGGCATCGCCTGACCGTAATTGCCGGTGCCGGCGCCGCGTGGCGTGACGGGAACGTCATGCGCATAGGCGACCTTCAGCGTGCGGATCACCTCTTCCTCGGTCTTTGGGGTGACGACGAGATCGGCGGTGACATTGTCGAGCTGGGCTTTCAGGATTGGCGAGTACCAGTAGAAGTCCCGGCTCTTCTGGCGCACGAGTGCTGGATTATCTTCGACGGCGATACCTTCGAGTTCTTTCTTGATGCGCTGGTAATCCGGCATGTCAGGCTCCAATGACGCTGTCGAGTTCACGATAGTCCGGCAGGCTGCGGTCGATCACCTTGCCCTTGCGAAGGACGACGCGGTCGGACTGCGGACGGGAAAGGAATTCGCTCCAGCGCCGGGCGCTGAAAAGCACGAGATCGGCCGGGTTGCCGACCGCTATACGCCCCATATCCGGGCAGCCGAGAATGTCGGCGGGAGAGGTGGTGACGACCCTTGCGGCCGTATCCAGCGGGTGATCAAGATGCAGGATACGTACGGCCTCGCGGAACACTTCGACGGGGTCGAGATCGCCATAGGCATAGAAGGGGTCGCGGGTATTGTCGGAGGCGACAGCGGTCGGCACGCCGGCGGCGGCAAGCTCATGCAGGAGGGTGACGCCACGCCAGCGCGGCGTGCGGCCTGGATGGCGGTCCTGCAGGTACATATTGCACATCGGCAGCGAGACGACCGAAATCCCCGCCCTGGCGACGAGATCGATGGTGGCAGCGGCGGCATCCTCGTCCTGACGCGCAAGAGAGCAGCAATGGCCTGCGGTGACCTTGCCAGTGAAGCCGTTGCGCAGAACTGCCTCGGCAATCGCCTTCAGCGTGAGAACCTGTCTGTCCTCTGTCTCGTCGACATGCAGGTCGATGTCCAGGCCGTTGTCCGACGCGGCGCGGATCAGCTTGTCGAGCTGACGGTCGACATCGGGGTTCATCTGCGTGACACCACCGATCAGGCCGCCGGCGTCGCGGATCACCATGAGGAGGTCGGCGAAGAAGGCGTCCTCGGCCATGGCATCCAGCGGAAAGAGGGCGACGGCCTGCAGCGCGATCTTGTCTTTCCAGGCTTCGCGCACCGCCGAGAACACCTCGAAAGAAATGCGGTGCTGCGGCGCCAGCGAATCGAGATGGGTGCGGATGAGGCTGGTGCCGTGGGCGTAGGCAGAGCGCAACGAAAATTCCATGCGCTTCCTGACATCGTCAGCCGACCAGTTGGCCTCGCGATCGGCTCGCACGGCGTCGAGAGCGCCCATGAAGCTGCCATCCGGATTGGCTCGGCGCTGCCAGATATGGCCCTTGTCGAGATGGGTGTGCATGTCGACGAAAGTCGGCCAGACCATGCCGTCCCTCATGTCGGCCTTGGCGAATTCCGCCGGCGCGCTGCCCGCCGGCAGGATATCCTTGATGAGGCCATCCGCAACGACGATGTCGGCCTTCATAAGGCCCTCGCTTGACGGGCCGGTGAAGCCGGCCACGGTCACGCCGGGAATGGTGGCGTTGCTCAGCACGAAGCGCGCGGCGTTCGGCGGGGACATGAAGGAGTAGGACATCAGTTCTCCCGCTTGAGGCTGCTTTCATGCCAGCGATGCAGGCTCAGCCATGAGATGAAGGAGGTGAGGGCGAAGATGGCAACGCCGAGTGCCGAGAGCAGCAGCAGGGCGGCGAACAGGCGCGGCATGTTCTGGCGGTATTGCGCCTCCAGCAGCCGGAAGGCGAGGCCGGAATTGGGGCCGCCGGAGCCGGCAGCGAATTCGGCGACGACCGATGCGATCAGCGACAGGCCGCCGCCGATCCTCAGCCCAGTCATGAAATAGGGTTGGGCGGCCGGCAGCTTCAGATGCAGCAATGCCTGCCAGCGCGAGGCGCCATAAAGGTCGAAGAGGTCGAGCAGATTGTGGTCGACGCTCTTCAAGCCCTGCACCATGTTGGAGAGGATCGGAAAGAAGGCGACGAGAAAGCCGCAGATCAAGAGCGCCGCCTCGCGCGTCGGCGCGTAGATCAGGATCAACGGTGCGATCGCGACGATCGGCGTCACCTGGAGGATGACGGCCAGCGGATAGAAAGCCAGCTCGATCCAACGGGACTGCACGAGGAAGATCGCGAAACCGACGCCGCCGATCAGCGCCAGGATCAGCGATATGAAGGTGATTTCGGTCGTCACCCACAGAGCCGGCCAAAGGATGCCCCAATCGGAAACCAGCGCCTTGGCGACGGCGATCGGGCTCGGCAGGATATATTGCGGAATGTCGGCTCCGACGACGAGAAGCTGCCAGAGGATGAGAAGCGCGATGACGGTCAGGATCGGCACAGATATGCCGAGCAGGCGTTCCTGACTGCGTTTCCTGCTGGCTGCGGCAGCGGGCACATCGGCGGATTCAACGGAAAGCTTGACGGGCAGGCTGGTGCTGTCGCTCATCAATGCGCCTCCCGCCAGCCAATGGCCTCGATCAGCGAACGAGATACCTGCTCGCAGACCTGCCGATATTCTTCCGATGAGCGGTAAAGGGGGTCGCGCTCGCCGCTGGTTTCCAAAGGAAAGTCGGTATGAACCCGGCCCGGCCGCGCCTTCATGACGACGATACGGTTGGAGAGATAGGCGGATTCGTAGACGGAGTGCGTGACGAAGATGACCGTGATGCCCGTCGTCTGCCAGAGGCGCAGGACGTCGTCATTGAGCTTCTGGCGGGTGATTTCGTCAAGCGCGGCAAAGGGTTCGTCCATCAGCAGCAACTTCGGTTTCGTTACCAGCGCGCGGGCGATCGAAACCCGCATCTTCATGCCGCCGGACAATTCGCGCGGATAGGCTTCGGCGAAATCTCTGAGGCCGACTGTTGCCAGTGTCTCCATGATCTGCTCGTAAGCTTCGACCTTCGACACTCCTCGCAATTTCAGCGGCAGATGGACGTTGCCGAAAACTGTCTTCCAGGGAAGCAGCGTCGGCTCCTGGAAGACGAAGCTGATATCGCCTTCCGGCAGACCCTTGGCGTTGATGCGCGAACTCGGCCAGTCGATCCTGCCGCTCGAAGCACCGCCAAGGCCGGCGATGATGCGCAAGGCCGTCGACTTGCCGCAGCCGGAAGGGCCAAGCAAGCTGATGAACTCGCCGCTCTCCACATCGAGCGACATGCCGGAAAGCGCCAGCGTGCCATTGGAGAAGACCTTGGAGACCTGCTCCATGACGACAAGCGGCCGCTTGCGCATTTCTGCGGGAGGGACAGTGGTCGCGTTGGATAAGGTCATGTCAAGCTCTCTGTCGATGTCGGCAATTGGGTTTGGAGCAAGAAGTGCCCCTCACCCTAGCCCTCTCCCCGCTTGCGGGGAGAGGGGATGATCGTGCTCGTGGTTGCCAACTACGATCGCAATAGCCTAGGCAGTTGCTGCTTTCGTGGTTTGGCGGTGGCGCTTCTTGCTCCGTCGTTCCCTCTCCCTGCGTGTGGGCAGAGGGCTAGGGTGAGGGGCTGCCTTGCTCGAATGTTACTTCTTCAACGTCATTCCAAAGCCTTTGCAGACGAATTGCGGATCGAAGGCCTTCTTGTAGTCGATGTCGGCATCGAAGACCTTGATCTGCACCATTTCATCGAAGAACTTCTTGTAATGGGCATCGGTGATGCAGCCGATACCCTTGTCGAGGGCGTCGCCGGATTCGACGATGCCATGTTCCTTTATCTGGGCGATGGAATAGGCGATCTGGCCATCCGTCATATCGGGATTATCCTTCTTGATCAGCTCATTGGCCGCCTTGTTGTCGCCGTAGAGATAGTTGTACCAACCCTCGATCGAGGCGTTGACGAAGCGCTGCACGAGATCCGGGTTCTTGTCGACCAGTGATTTCTGCGTGGTGATCATCGTCGAGTAGGGCGAATAGCCGGCATCGGCGATCAGGAAGATTTTCGGCTTCCAGCCGGCCTGCTTCTCGATCTCATAGGGTTCCGAGGTCACGTAGCCCTGCTGCGCGGACTGCTTGTCGGCGAGGAATGGCGCCGGACTGAAATTATAAGGCTTGAACTGTTCATCCTTGAAGCCCGGGAAGTTCGCCTTCATCCATTCGAAATAAGTGACGTAGCCGTCCTTGCTCAGGAAGAGCGTCGGCAGCTTGGCGAGATCCTCGAACTTCTCGACGCCGGCGTCCGGATGGGCGATCAGCACCTGTGGGTCCTTCTGGAAGATCGCTGCGACATCGACGATCGGAATGCCCTGCTTGACCGAATCGATCTCCTGCTGCGGGCTGCCCATGTAGAAATCCAGCTTGCCCGAGATCAGCAGTGCCTGGTTGGCAGCGTTGGGGCCACCCTGCACGATGGTGACGTCAAGGCCGTATTTTTTATAGGTGCCATCGGCGATGGCTTGATAGAAGCCGCCGTGTTCGGCCTCCGCAAGCCAGTTGGTGCCATAGGTGACTTTGTCGAGCGCATTTGCGGGCCCGGCCGCCATGATCGCGGCGGCGAGACCCATGGCGGCGAGGAATGTTTTTGTTTTCAATGCATTGATATACATGGCTGACTGTTCCCTTTATCTGCCATGGGACGCCATTGTTGGCGCCCATTTCCTGTATTTGAGCGGTTGCCTTGCGCTTTGAAAAGCATCAAAATTCGTGCGCATTGATGCCTTTTTGGCATCTCTTCCAGGGTCTGTGCCTAAATTGTGCGGTCTGGACAAAAATTAAGCAATGGGAACGTCGATGTTGCACTCGAGACGACTTCTTTACATCAACGAGATTGCCCGCTGCGGCTCGATCCGCAAGGCAGCGGCACGGCTCAATGTCGCATCATCGGCGATCAACCGCCAGATTCTGGCGCTGGAGGAGGAGATGGGGGCGCCGCTTTTTGAGCGTTTGCCGCGTGGTCTGCGGCTGACGGCGGCGGGCGAGCTCTGCATCGAACATATCCGCGAGGTATTGAAGAATTACGAGCGGTTGGAGGGCCGCATCCGCAGCCTCAAGATGCAGCAAGCCGGTAAGGTCCGTATCGTGGCGACGGTTGGGTTGGCGTCGGGACCTTTGCCCGAGATCATCGCGCGCTTTCTCTCCGAGCATCCGCGTGTTTTCATTCAGCTTCGCAACGATTCAGGCACGACGACCATGGCGCCGGTGGTCTCGGGTGAGGTCGATATCGGCCTCGGTTTCAACATACCGGCGACACCAGGCATCCGCTCGCTCGGCAATTTCGACATACCGATCGGCATCGTGCTGCCACCTGGTCATCCCCTGATCGGACCGGGTCCGATCAATCTTGCCGATGTCGTGGAGGAGCGGCTGCTGTTGGCGCAGCCCGGCACGAGCCTCAGGGAGGTTATCAATCTGACGCTGGCGCGTCTTGCGGTTCAGGTCGAACCGGTGCTTGAGAGTAACGCATCGGAAATGCTGAAGCAATTGGTCAAATGCGGAGCGGGGCTGACGCTACTCAATCCGCTTGATGTCATTACCGAATGTCGCCGTGGAGAGCTGGTATTCCGGCCGATCGCCGAGCCGCATTCGCGACCTCAGCCGATGAAGCTGTTTGCCCGCACGCGAGCGCCGCTCGACGCCGCCACCAGCCTCTTCGTCGAGTACCTGCTCGCAGAACTGGCCGGGATGGTCGAGGAACTGCAGGCGAAAGGGCATATCATCCTGCCTTCCGAACGCCGGCGTTCTGACGCCTATTTCGAATAAAGGTTGGAGAGCGGATAGTCGCTGAGGTCGCGCAGCATCTCGATGAAGCCGGCGATCTGGTGGCGGCAGATGAGCGCACCCTTCTCCGCCGTACCGTTGGCGGCATTGCCGACGACACCGTGCGGATTGAGGTCGTGGGCAATCCAGGCGAGCGAATGCGGCGGCAGCGGCTGCAGATACTTGGAATGCTCCTTCATCCATTCCGCCTTGGAGGCGAAATTCTCAGCCTTGTCCATCCGCACAAGCTCAGGCCGGAAATGCAGCATGAGCGAGGTTTCGACATCGCCGCCATGAATGCCGAAGCGCTGTTCATGCTCGTCGATCATCCCGTCCGGCGTGCCGAAGCGAGTCCATTGCGTGGCGACGACGGCCATCTGATGGCGCACGCGCAACTCGCGCGCGACAATGCCCATGATGTCGAGATTGCCGCCATGGGAATTGACGATCACCATCTTGCGGATACCGGCCTCGGCGACCTTCGCACCGATTGCGGTCCAGACCGGGATCAGCAGCTCCGCACCGAGCGATAGCGTGCCGGGACCGTAGATATGTTCGTTGGCCTTGCCGATTTCCTGCGTCGGCAGCACAAGGAAGTCGAGATCGTCTGGGCGCTGGACCTTCAGCTCCGCCAGCATGCCTGCTGCGATGGCGACGTCCGTTGCAATCGGCAGATGGGGGCCATGCTGTTCCGTCGAGGCGATTGGCAGGATCGCGATCGTGGTCTCGGGCGAGAGCTCGGCGAAATCATGCGTATTGAGTTCGTTCCAATAGAAGGGCTTTGCCATTGCCGTGTCTTCCCGTCTGCAATTCATCGATCAACGGATACGGCAAGGATGGTGGCGGTGGAAAGCATCAATTTGCGGGCGCGCCGCTGCCTTTTTGCGAGCGCTGACAATGCCGGCCCTTGCGAATTGGTAATACGGGATCCATGGTGTGCCATACTTCGCGGGCAGTTCTTTTCGACTGCGAATTCAGATCCCATCAAGAGCATCCATCTACAGCTTCTGTCAGGATTGAACGAATCTCGCCCGCCGTCTCCACCGCTCGCGAGCAAGAGCCTTCGACTACACGCGTTTGCTATCGCTCAAACGGCTCACCGAGCGAGGCGACACCATTGAGCTTGAGCAGGCGGCGATCCGCGGAGATGATGCCCAGGACGATAATCGTCACGAGATAAGGAAGGCATGCAAGCAGTTGCGAGGGCACAGCAAGTCCAGTCGCCTGGGCGGCAAGCCCCATAAGCGACACGGCACCAAACAGGCAGGCGCCCAGGAAAATCCTCGCTGTCAGCCAAGTCCCGAATACAACAAGGGCAATGGCAATCCAGCCGCGGCCGGCGATCATGCCGTCCGCCCAAAGCGGTGTGTATATCGTCGCGGCGTAGGCGCCGGCAAAGCCTGCCATCATGCCGCCGAATGCAACTGCGGCAAACCGGATCGCGATGATGGGATAGCCGATGGCGTGAGCGGCCTTCGGATTTTCACCGACGGCGCGAAGGACCAGGCCGATCTTGCCGTAGGCAAAGAGTACCCATATGCCAATCGTCACAACAAGTGAAATCCAGACCACAAGATCCTGATTGAACATCCCACCGATGACCGGAATTTGCGAAAGCCCGGGGACCGCAATCTTTGGCAGCGTGGTGACGGTCAGGCTTTCGTAGCTCTTGCCAAACAGCGCCGAGAGGCCCTGGCCGAGAATTCCGAGGGCAAGGCCGGTTGCGACCTGATTTGCGTTAAAGCCCAGAATGATCCCGGCAAAAATCATCGAAAGAAGAGCGCTCCCGAGCCCGGCCGCGATGAAAGCGAGCAAATGGCCGCCGCCGTGATAAACGACAATGAAAGCGATGACTGCGCCAAGTGCCATCAACCCCTCAACGCCGAGATTGAGGACGCCAGCGCGCTCGGCAACGAGCTCGCCTAAAGCAGCCAGCAGAAACGGCGTTGCGGCTGCCAGCATGCCAGCAAGAATGAACTCGATAGCGCTCATAGTGCGCTCCGGGCGGAAATGGGGCGCCATACGATGCGATAGCGCACGAAAGCCACAGCGATGAGATAGACGAGGAGCAAGCTGCCTTGGAATACGCGAACGGCGGCGATGGGCAGATTGGCAGAAACCATGGCATTATCGCCGCCGATGTAGAGTGCTGCCATGACGATCGAGGACACGACGATGCCGATGGGATTGAGACCACCAAGATAGGCAACGATAATTGCCGAGTAGCCATAGCCGGTCGAGATGGAACGCTGCAACTGACCAAGTGGTCCGGCAACTTCGGCAGCACCGGCAAGGCCTGCGGCGGCGCCTCCAATGATCAACGAGAGCCAAATTGCCCAACTCTCCTTGAAGCCGGCGTAGCTTGCTGCCCGGGGGGCCAGTCCGCCAACCTGCAATTTATATCCGATGAAGCTCCTCTGCATGAAGATCCACGCCGCGATGGACAGGCCGACGGCGAGGAGGAGCGAGATGTTGACGCGCGTTCCCTCGAACAGGATCGGCACCATCGCATCGTATTGGAACATCACCGACTGGGGGAAATTGTAGCCGTTCGGATCTTTCCAAGGGCCCAGAAGCAGATAATTGAGCAATTGTGCGGCGACGAAGCTCAGCATTAGCGAAACGAGGATTTCGTTGGCATTGAGCCTGACACGCCAGAAGGCGGTCAGAGAGGCCCATAACGCGCCACCGATGATGCCGAGCAACAGCATTGCCGGCCAGATCCATTGGCCCGTTGCCTGCGGCATCCAGATAGGTATGGCGGAGGCGAAAATTGCACCGAGGACGAATTGGCCCTCGGCACCAATGTTGAAGACCTTCGCACGAAAGCCGATCGCCAGGCCTTGTGCGATCAGAAGCAGGGGCCCGGTCTTCAGCAATACTTCGGAGAATGAGGCCCATGAGAAGAACGGCTCGATCAGCATGGCGTAGATCACGGCGACAGGATCGCGACCCATGGCGATATAGAGACTCAGATTGAGAGCGATGGTGACGATGAGGGCGATCGGCGGCGCGAGCAGCTTCGCGGCGAACGAGGCTCGATCGCGGCGGACTAACGTAGGCAAAGTGACGGAAAAGGAACTGCTCATGCGAATGCCTTCTCGCGTTGGGACTGTGCGCCGATCATGTATCGACCAACTTCTTCCGGTTGGGTGTCGCGTGTGACGAGTGGCGGGCTCAGCGTGCCGTGGTGCAGGACCTGAATGAAGTCGCTGAGTTCGAACAATTCCTCGAGTTCTTCCGATATGACGAGAATTGCCATACCTTGATTGCGCAGCTCGATCAGCCGCTTGCGTATTGCAGAGGCCGCGCCGACATCGACACCCCAGGTAGGCTGTGCAAGGAAGAGCAGTTTCGGTGCCAGCATGATTTCACGTCCGACGATGAATTTCTGCAGGTTTCCCCCGGAAAGCGAGCCTGCTTCCGCATCCGGACCGTGCGTGCGCACGTCGTAGTCCCGGATGCATTCGTTTGCGAAGGCTGTGGCCTTGGCGCCGTCGAGGAAACCATGTCTCACAAGCTTCTTGGGGTGGGCCGTCAGCAGGCCGTTGAGGGTTAGCGACATTTCCGGGACTGCGCCGTGCCCGAGCCGGTCTTCCGGGACAAAGGCAAAGCCCAGCCTTCGACGGCTAGCGGCATCGAGGCCACCCACATCCTGCCCCATCATGAAGAGCTGATCGCGCTGGTCCCGGGGCAGCCTCGTTTCCCCTGAGATCAGCGAGGCAAGTTCCTTTTGACCATTCCCGGAAATACCGGCAATGCCAAGAATCTCGCCGCTGCGCACGCTCAAGCTAATCGTGGAGAGCGGTACGGCGAAAGGATCGTCCGGCCGGTAGTCGAGGCCTATGATCTCGAGGCGCTTTTCGCCTTCGGCCAAGGGCATTGCGGGTATCGCTTCCGGCATGTCGCGGCCGATCATCATGCGCGCGAGATCGTGGGCGTCATGCTCGCGCGGATCCACGTGTCCGGTTACGCGCCCGCGGCGCAAGATCGTGGCACGGTCACACAATGACTGAATCTCCTCCAGCTTGTGCGAGATGAAAAGGATCGATACGCCGCCGTCGCGCAGCCGGCGCAGTGTCTCAAACAGCTTCTCGACAGCTTGCAGCGGCAGGACCGATGTCGGCTCATCGAGGATCAGCAGTTTCGGGTCGGTCATCAGGCATCGGATGATTTCCACCCGCTGCCGCTCGCCGACCGACAGCTCATGCACATGGGCCAGCGGATCGACTTCAAGCCCAAATTCATTCCCGAGGATGCGAATTCGCTCCGCAAGTTCAGCCCGTCGTCCGGGCACGATCAGGCAGATGTTTTCAACTACCGTCAGGCTTTCGAATAGGGAGAAGTGCTGAAAGACCATCCCGATACCGGTACGCCTCGCCGCCGCGGGGGAGGCAAGGCTTAGGGACTGCCCATTCCAGGCGACAGTTCCGTCGTCCGGCCGCTCGACGCCGTAGATCAACTTCATCAGTGTCGATTTGCCAGCGCCGTTCTCTCCGAGGATGGCATGGATCGACCGGGGAGCTACGTCCAAATCGATATGCTGGTTGGCATGGACCTGGCCGTAGCTTTTGGAAATGCCGCGCAGCGACAGCAGCGGGATGGTCATGGCTTACTTCGGCAGAGGTGTCTTTACACCTTTGACATGCCAGTCCATCGCGACGATCTGGGCATCGCTCAGCGTCGCGCCGGAAGCAGCGCCTTCGCTACCATCCGCCTTGGCGATCGGGCCGGTGAATGGCGAAAAGCCGCCGCTTGCGATCTTTGCCTCGATCTCTTTGATCTTGGCCATGGTGTCGGCCGGGATCGCCGGGCTCCAGTCGACGACTTCGACGACCTTGTCCGCAACGCCGAGGAAAGCGTTGGCGCCTTTGAAAGCGCCAGCAAAATGGGCATCGACGGACGCCTTGAAGAACGGCGACCAGTCCGTTGATACGCAGCCAAGGTAGGTCTTAGGCGCGTATTTCTTCATCGAGGAATTCAGGTTGAAGGCGTGAACACCGGCTTCCTCGCAGGCGGAAATGACAGAGGGTGTATCCTGAGCGTTCGAAAAGATCACGTCGCAGCCCTGCGAGATCAAGGCCTTGGCCGCCTCCTGCTCCTTGGCCGGATCGAACCAGGAATTGACCCAGACGACTGATACCTCGATGTCGGGCTTCACGGCCTGTGCGCCGAGTGTGAAGGCATTGATGGACGTGATCAGTTCGGGAATGGCAAAGGCGGAGACTGAACCGAGCTTACCCGTCTTGGAGACTGCGGCCGCCGCCATGCCGAGCAGGTACGTTCCTTGAAAGTACTTTGCGGCAAAGGGCGAGAAATTCGGTGCTACCTGGAAACCGGAGGCATGAAGGACTGTGACCTTGGGATTGCGCCGGGCAATCTGGAGCGCGCCGTTCTGATAACCGAACGAGCCGGCGATCAGGAAGTGGTTTCCATCGGCGACCGTCTTGTTCATGATACGGTCCGCATCCGGGCCTTCTGCGATGTTCTCGATGACGGTCACCTTGACCTTGTCGCCATAGGCACTCTTGATCGGATCCAGTCCGGCGGCCAGGGCGTGCCCCCAGCCGACATCGCCGATCGGCGAGGGTACGACAAGCGTTATGCCGAGCGGTTCGTTAGCGGCAAACGCGCGGCCGGTAAAGGCCGTTGCGAGGCCTGCTGCGGCCGCGCTCTTCATCAATGTTCTGCGGGTCAGATTCTTCTGCATCCCAGTTCCCCTTTTTTTGGTTTTCAGAATTCTACAGTTGCAAGAGCAGCCTCGGCCGCCGCAAACAGCGCGGCCTCATCCAGCCCGGTGAATTCACCGCCTTGCCAGACGATGCGTCCGTTAATCATGGTCATATCGGTGGGCATGCCGATCCCGACCTTGGCGATGAGGCTCAGCGGGTCATGCCGCGTCCCGACATAGTCCATCCGTCGCGTATCGATTGCGAAGAGGTCGGCCGCCATGCCCGGAGCAAGACGGCCGATATCGGTGCGCCCGAGCAGGCTCGCGCCTCCGTTTGTCGCATATTTCAGAAAGTCGAGCGGGGCGGGAACGGGGTGCACACGCGTGGAAGCCGTCAAGCACTGCAGCATGTAGGCGGAATGGATGCAATGCATGAGGTTCGAGTTGTCGTTCGATGCGGCTCCGTCGCAACCAAGGCCAATACGCAGGCCGAAGGCCTGCATCGCCGGGATGTCGGTCACTTCCGCGCCGACCAGGTAAACCGGCTCGGGGCAATGGGAGACGCCGGTACCGCTTGCCGCCATTTTGCGCAATTCGTCATGCGTCAGCTCCCAGCAATGGGCATAGAAGGTGTCGGGGCCTGCAAAACCCAATTCGGCGCAGTAGTCGACCGTGCGCATTCCATGCCGCGCCTTGATGACAGGGCTTTCACCTTCGCCGACATGCGTGTGCAACTGCACGCCACGATCCCGCGCCAACGAGACCGACTCGACGAAGGTTTCGCGATAACAATTGACCGGCTGGCAGGGAGCGACCACCACCTGGCGCATGCTGAAAGAGCCGGCATCGTGATAGCTATCGATCAATCGCGCGCAATCGGCGATGAATTCGTCCGTGGTTTCGAGCATGGCATCCGGGATCGTCGACCCCTCGGACTTCGGCAAGGTGTTGCCGCCGCGTCCTGCGTGAAAGCGCATCCCTAGAACTTCCGCCGCCTCGAATTGACGATCGATCAGCCGTTTTCCCGCATGTCTTGGAAAGCAATATTGATGGTCGAAGGCTGTAGTGCATCCATGCTTGATCATTTCCGCCATCGCGGTGACCGAGGCGTGATAGAAGCAGTCCTCCGTCAGCCGTGAGAAGATTGGATAGATACGGTCGAGCCATTCGATGACGGACAGCTTCGTCCAGTCAAGGTCGGCCCGATTGCGCACGAAGCACTGAAAGAAGTGGTGATGGGTGTTGACGAGCCCCGGATAGACGAACCAGCCGGAGGCATCCTGGACAACGGTGCCCTCGGGCAACAGGTTTAGCGACAGGTTCTCCCCAATCGCCTGGATCGCCGGACCTTTGGTCAGCAGGTCCACGTTTCGGCGCACGCTCGGTCCATTGCCCTCATCGACGATAACAGCCGCACAGTTTTTCAGAAGATAACCGGTCATCCCATCATTTCTCCCCTGCAAGGAGAGGATCGGGTTTCAACTCGTGCAGGCGGTGAATGCCGGGCATTTCGATGAAACCGTTCAGGCTGCGGATGGCGCGCAGCCAGAGCCTGATTAAGGGATAGGGATCAAGTGAGAGGCCACCATCGGGCGCAAGGGCCACATAGGGGAAGCAGGCGATGTCCGCGATGGTTGCCTGGTTTGCCGCAAGGAAACGCATGCCGCGCTCGCCCCGTTCGAATAGGCCTGCTTCCAGCTCGCGCAACGCCGCGATCCCTTGAGCCTGCAAAGCCTTTATGTCTCCGGGGCGCAGGAGCATCTCGTGGAGCCGCGCACCGCCAAGATTCGCCGTCAGGCGATGCGAAAAGGAAAGCCATTGCTGCACGCGCGCCGTCTCCTGCGGCGAACCGTGGCCCAGCCATTCCGGCGCATTGTTGGCGGCGAGATAGGCAAGCATTGCCGACGACTCGGTAAGCACAAGATCGCCATCCTCGAGGATCGGGATGGATCCCGCCGGATTGAGCGCGAGAAGCTCCGGGCCCCGATGCTCCGCACCGGGATGGAAGTCGACCGACCGGATGTCGAGCTTAATGCCCAGGATTGCGGCCATGAGCCGTACCTTGTAGCAGCTCGGCGATAAAATATAATCGTAGAGCTTCATTGTGCGACCAATTGTGCGCCGTAGGTATAGTTATGTCGCTTGAGCCACCGCCTATAGGCGACCGATGTCAGGTCCGCCCTTGTCGGAATTTCCATGCCGGGATCAAGCGGAAGAAGGGTGGGTATCTGGTTTTCGAGGATCGAACGATCCTGCAGGAAGATCATCTGTTGAAAGTGGATGAGATCGGTCATTGGCGTATCATCGTCGAAGAGAGCCATCCACGGCCAAACGTCGCAAAGGTCTTCCGCGAGAGGCTGCACGAACAGCGTAATGACGTCCCATTCACCCGGTCGCGGAGGGCACGTCTTATAAAGCACCGAACAGGTAGGTGCCGGCACACGGTACATATATTCGGTCGTAATGCCGCCAGTCGCCGACTTTGCGGCCTGCGGCTGGTAGAATTTCACTTGCGTTGCCCAGACTTCATCTTCGTTCTCGCGGATCTCGACCTTGTAATTTTCGACCTCCGTATGCGGTTCCGCACCGAGGATGTCGGTGTGAACGAAGGGAAAATGAGCGATGTCGAGAAAATTCTCGACGGCACGGAGCGGCGAGCAGCGCACGCGGATCACGCCGACATCGACGAAACGGCGACCTGGCTGATCGGCCTCTGGAATGGCAAAAAGCTCCTTATCCGGGTTCCCGAGGGAAGACCAGACATGGCCATACCGGACGCGGACGGGGAGGGTTTGCCCATTGCCTGTCACCACCTGCGCATTTCCATTGTGATCGCGCGCGACCTCGATCGCTTCGCCCATTAGATAGGTGTTGCTCCCTTTTTCGCTGAGCTGGCTGAAGAGGCCGACTGGATACCATTCGTCGATCATTGCGCCGCCTGTCATTATGCATTCTCCCTTTGGCGCTCTTCCGCCTGGCGACGGAGGGATTCGGCAATGCGGGAAGCCGTCAGGCGGTCTGCCGAGCCGCGGTCTGGTTCGATCATGAGATGAATGAGCGTACGCTTTTCCTGTGGTGCCAGCAGCAGCCTGATCCATGGGAATTCAAGCACGCGGATGAGCCCGTTCGCGTCGGTCTTTGCTCTCGCCGCCCGCTCGACCGCCGTAACATCTGTTTCCGCAGTCAACGAGCGTAGCGGTATAAGCCTGTCAAATCGTGGGGGCTGCATCGCCGGTTGCCCAACTGCGACCCACAAAATACCGCCGGATTCTTCGACCTGCTGAACAGCGACACGGATGGTTTCCGGAGGCGTCAGATCTGGATGAGCCGGAATGCGAATGCATCCGCCCGATGGAGAATAGCTCCATCCGTGATAGATGCAGGACAGCGCTTCGCCACGCACGAAGCCGTGCGACAGCCTCATTCCGCGATGCGGACAGCGATCTGATGATGCCGTCACGCCGCCCGACTGACTGCGCCATAGAGCAATCGGGCCGACCGATGTCCGGGCCGGTATGACGGTTCCTGGTGGTAGATCAGAAGAAAGGGCAACTGGCACCCATGATCCGGCCCCATCAGATGGCATAGCCTTGACTCTCTTAATTTTACCAATGACTTGGCGTCATTGGACATGAGCAGGTGCTGATCCCTGCATCCCCTCAGCTTTTAGAGGTTTGCATAAATAATTCGCATTGGCAACATTGATGAAATAAAAGGCAATATATCAGAGATTTCTAAGATGCGATGATTCCGGACCATCCATGATCCTGCGCTGAATCTCTTCGACCCAGACATCAATCGGACCGAGCGAGCAGGCCATTTCCAACATGTCGATCAGTTCCATGGGGCCTGTTACTTCAAGCTCGATCCGGTCGGTATCAGAATAGAAGAAGGTCTGGGAGAGTCCGAGCTTGTTAGCATGGCGCCGAATCCACGGAACGAATGAGGCCGAGTTGACATTGCCCAGGATTGTCATGCGTTCTCGAAACTCGCCCTGCTGCAACTGCATCTGTAAATGCCTCTTGTTTCAAATCGGGGTGAAAGAATAGCTGTATGGCGAGTTTGCGAAAGAGCCTGAGCCAATTAAACATATCATTCGTCAATGTTGCCTGGGAATTGCCTCAAGATTCAAGTTGCATCATTGGCTTGGGTTTAGAGGTATATTCCATACCAACGCTTCAGCCTTGACCCCCTCCTTGGATTTGCTCAACGCGAGTCGGCAGGTCGAACTTGCTTTTCCCGGCAATCCCGATTGTTCATTCCATCGTCATCTTTCACTGAGCGATGCCCACAGAGCATTCCGGTTCGAGTGGTTTGTTCCAACCCTGACGTGTTGATTCCGCCAGGAAATGGTCCTCCGATGATGGATGCTGATAGCTTCGAAATAGACATGAGAATGTGTCAGTCGCTGAGGTACGGAAGTTGGCGAAGTTTTGGCCCTTTCGATAGCAACGGTGAGGTGGTCACCATCTCGATATGTAGAGGAAATCTCATTCCGTCGACACGCCAAGGTGACGTGTCGATCCTGCATCGCGCGAAAATGATCAAACCGTTGTCAGCATTCTTAAAGCGACGCCACCGGCCGGCATCGTCGGAGAGGATCGCCATGCGATGGCAGAGACACGAAGATCTGACGATCTGGCTTTAGCATGGTCGGAGGCGTGGGGAAGAGGTGACGCGTGGCGTGAAGCACTCGCGAAGGGTTTAGAGATGATGCTGAAAAAGTTCGCCGCGGTCGTGCACGGTGCCCTCTTGGGCGGCTTCGGTCGGATAAAGGAGACTCCGAAAAAATTCGGGTTCTACTGAAAGGATTTTAAGCGAAAATAGGCCCCATAATAGTCTAACAGGCCACACAGTCTGAGTGAAATCAGATGCCTGTCCAATTTCCCGCACATGCCGGCGGTTCAAATCCCATCAAGACCAACATTTGCGGCCCACCGGAAATTTCGTGGGGCAATAACATGGCGGGTCTGAAGTTAAGCCCGTTTTTAACGAGCCATGCTCTCAGATATCGGTACTGCATCCTTCGATGCGAGCTAGGACCCGATCCAATGCCGACACCAGCGTGGCGCGCCCACCCTTCGTCTCAAAATCCGACAGGACCTGCGCATTCAGCCCGCCCTTCGTTGCGAATTCTTCGCTGAGCGTATGAAACGAATGGACGTGTCCTTCATTGGCCCGCCGTGCGAGGCTTTCAAACAGCGGCGCAATATAAGCTTGCCCCTTTGATCGATCGAGCCCGTTGTTTTCCAGCCAGTCGGTCGTGAACTCCATGACCCCGAAGAAGGTCGACATCATGGCGCTGGCAGCAGCAAGAAGATCATATTCCTTTCGGGATTCGCATTGAACAGCCGTGCCAAGCGCATCGAAGAGGGCAGCTATTTCAGGATTGGGAGGGTAGATGGCGGTCACGCCCCGGCGATCTGCGACGAAAGGCAAGGGGATTGCCTGCACGAGGTCTATCTCGGCCCGGATCCAGTCGAGCAAGTTTTGGCGCTCCATCGTTGCGACGACGCTGACGACGCTCTGTTCATTCCTGAAACGAAGCCCGCGTATGACCTCTTCGGCGATCTGCGGACGTATGGCCAGGACCGCAATGTCGCTGCGATCGACCACCGTCTGGTTGTCCGCCGCCACAGTTACCCTGTCGAATTTGGCGGCAAGTCTTGCTGCGATGTCCGCGTTGCGAGGCGAGACATAAACCTCAGATATATGCGCTGGTTCGGCAAGGAGGCCTTGCACCATGGCTTCGGTGATCGCACCGGTTCCGACAAAGCCGATAGTCTTCATATCTGCCATCTACTCTGCGGCTCGTGCGGGTCCGAGCGGGACATCGGTTGTATAGTTCTCGCGCATGAAATTGATGAAGTTATCCTGGAACTGGCGCGTGTGAGCATGGGCGAGCTCATCTGCCAAGTCGACATTCTTATCCCGAATTGCCTCCAGCATCAGGCTATGCTCGTCCGTGAGGAGATATCCCTCGTGGGTGCGTTCCAGATATTCGAAATGCAGGTGCAGCATGCGCTGGCCCTGCGACAGGAGCTTCTCATAGAAAGATGCGAGATAGTGGTTCTTTCCGGCATAGGCGATCGCCATGTGGAATTCCTTGTTCGCCTCCGACATCGCCAGATGATTTCCGACTTTCACGGCGGTCGCGAATGCCTTTTCCCGTTTGGCAATTAATTTGAGGTCGGTATCGGTTCGAAGCGCTGCCGCCAGGCGAGTGTTCATCCGCTGCGCGATGTCGAGCGCCTCCACATACTTCGGAAAGCTTCCCACTTCGATGGGTGCGACGATCGTGCTGCGGTTGGACAATGTGACGACGAGTTCGTCCGCGCCCAGGCGGATCAAGGCTTCGCGCACCGGCGATCGCGACATGTCGAAGCGCTCGGCCAGGGTTGTTTCATCGAGAAGCTGCCCCGGCGGCAGAGTGAGAGCCAGGATCTCGTTCCGCAGCGTTTCATAGACGCTTTTCCAGCCGGTTCCCCGGACCCGTTTCACTTCAGTCTCGTCAGACACTTAAGTCCCTTTCATTCGCACATATGACATTGGGCCAGAAAAACAGTGCATCGGCAATGTAATTTTTTCGCTTGACTTTGTCGACACGCTGTTGACATAAATTTGCTAGTCGACACGTAGCCGACAGAAAAATCGAAAAGAAACGGCCAAAGCCGACGAGTGGAACCGCGCTTCGCGCACAGCAAAAGAGGAATGCCGATGCTTTCGAAGTTGATCACGTCCGCCTTGCGGGCGTTGCCTGCGCTCGCCCTTATGGCAAGCGTTTCCGCAACCAGCACCTATGCCCAGACCGCTGATGGCTATTGGCAAGGCGTGCAGAAGGCCGGTGTACTGAGATGCGGCGCGGCGGTCGCTCCGCCCTACGTTATGCGCGACCCGGCAACCGGCGAATACTCGGGTTTCTTTGCCGATCTCTGCAAGGAGTTCGCCGACGTTCTCAAGGTGAAGCCGCAATTCGTCGACACGACCTGGGACAATATCGTTGCCGGTCTTCAAGCCGGAAAATGGGATGTGTCACTGGCGCTGAACCGGACGGCGGCCCGCGCCATGGCGGTCCAATTCTCGATCCCGGCGATGGAGTATCAGATCTCGCTCGCCTACAATAAGAACAATCCGAAGATCCCGGCGACTGCAGTCTCCGTCTCCGACATCGATAAGGCTGGCGTCACGATCGCAGTCATGTCCGGCACGGCTCAGGACAAGGCGATCTCTGCAGCCGTGAAGAGCGCAACCATCATGCGCCTTCCGGGCAATGACGAGACGCGGCTGGCCCTTACCTCGAAGCGAGCCGACATTCTGGTCGACGCATCCGATACCAACCAGCTTCTCACCCAGGCAAATCCCGATTGGGCGGTGGCCCTGAACCCGAAGCCTGCGCTTGCCAAGCAAGGCGTCTCCTTCGGACTGCCGCACAACATGTCGGCCTCGGATGTCGAAGTCGCTAACATCTTTCTCGAGGAGAAGGTTGCCACCGGTCATGTCGAAGAACTTATCCGCAAGGCCGTCGGCGAAGTTCTCAAGGGAGCAAAATAAGTCCCGCCCGGCGTCGGCGCTTTTCCGCCGACGCACTCTCTCGCTGTTCAGACAAACCGAGATCGGCCATGACCATGTCCTTCAGCCTTCCCCTCGTCAAAATGCAGGCGCTCCACAAGAGCTATGGCAATGGAGCCATCCAGGTGCTGAAAGGCATCGACATCGAAATGAAGCCCGGCGAACGCGTCGTGGTCATCGGCCCGAGCGGCGGTGGCAAGAGCACGCTGCTCAGGGTGATGATGGGTCTCGAGCAGGTTGACAGCGGGTCGATCAGCTTTGATGGGAAAGCCTATATTTCGTCCGAAAGCCTCGGCAAAAAAACCCTCATCGATACGGAAGTCCGCCGGTCGATCGGCATGGTCTTTCAGCACTACACGCTCTTTCCGCATCTGAATGTGATGCAAAACCTCGTTCTTGCGCCATGCAAGGTGCGTGGGGAAGCCAAGGCGCATGCGGTGAACCGCGCCCAGGCTCTCCTCGAGCGGTTTGGTTTGGGAGCAAAGGCCAAAGCCTATCCGGCCCAGCTCTCCGGCGGTCAGAAGCAGCGCGTCGCCATCGCCCGCGCCTTGATGCTGGACCCCAAGCTGATGCTTTTCGACGAGGTCACGTCGGCACTGGATCCCGAGCTTGTCAGCGAGGTCGAGCAGGTGATCCTTCAGCTGGCATCACAGAACATGCCGATGATGATCGTGACGCACGACATGTGGTTTGCGAAGAATATTGCCTCGCGCGTGATTTTCTGTGCGGGTGGCGTCGTCGTCGAGGACGGTCCTCCCGAGCAGGTGCTCGGCTCCCCCAGGGAAGAACGCACCAAGGAATTCATCGATCGCGTCTTCCACATCAAGCAGCAGGGGGCGGTTGCGTGAATTACACGTTCGACTTCAACGCTGTATCGATCGCGCCGCTGCTGCAGGGGTTGTGGGTTTCTCTGGAGCTGACGGCGGCGGCTAATGTCATCGGCATCGTTATGGGCTTTGGCCTGGCTCTTCTGATCATGAGTCCGTACAGGCCAGTTCGCTTGCCGTTTATGCTGTTTGTCGAATTTTTTCGCTGCACGCCGGCCATCGTTCAGATCGTCTGGATATTCTACTGCGTTCCGATGATCTTCGATGTCTTCCTGGACCCGATCACCATGGGTGTGCTGGCGCTCGGGCTGAACCTCATGGCCTTCAACGCCGAGGCCTATCGAGCAGCGATCCAGGCGGTTCCGCGCGAGCAGCTCGATGCTGGCATCGCGCTCGGCCTGTCGCCGTTGCAACGCGTACTCTACATCGTCTTTCCAACTGCATTCCGTGCCTCGATCCCCGTCCTGCTAACGAACGGCATCGTTATCTTCCAGCAGAGTGCGCTGGTAGCGATCGTCGCAATCCAGGACCTCATGTACCAGGGAAAGACGCTCGCGACCGAAACGTACCGACCGATCGAGACATTCACGGTCGTGGCGCTGATCTATTTCGCCGTATCCTTTCCGATCACGCAGATCGTCGGCTTCCTTGAACGCCGCCGGCAGCTTCTCGTCAGCTAGGAGGCCACGATGGCCCTCGATTTCTCGATCCTTCTCCGTTTCGAGCATGCGCTTTTGCTCGGTCTCTGGATGACCGTCAAATTGACTGTCATGTGCGTCCTGCTCGGATGCTCTCTCGGCTTTATGGTGGGTCTTGCCAGAACCTCCCGCAATGTCGCGATGCGGGCCATCTCCGGCGTCTATGTCGAATTCTTTCGCGGAACGCCGGTGCTCATCCAGCTCTTCTGGATCTTTTTCTGCCTGCCTCTGCTGCTCGGTGTCGAGCTGTCGAACCTCGCATCAGGCGTTATTGCCCTGACCCTTTATATGGGGGCGATCACCAGCGAAACGTTCCGGGCGAGCCTGAAGTCGATTGGATCGGAGCAACTGGATGCCTGCGTTGCGCTCGGGCTTCCGCGAAGCGTTCAGATTGTCAATGTCGTGCTTCCGCAGGCCGTGCTGCGCGCGATCCCGACATTGCTGTCGAACTGCGTTAGCCTGTTCAAGGAAAGCGCCCTGGTTTCGGCCGTCGGCATGGCCGATCTGATGTTCGTTGGTCAGAACATCTCGAACAATACCGCGCGTCCCGTTGAGGTGCTGACCGTCGTCGCGCTGATCTATTTCGTCATCGCATTTCCGCTGACGCGAGCCGTCTCGCTCGTCGAGGTGCGCATACTCAAGAAACTCGCCATCTAAACGCAATTGCCTCACATACAGGAGACTTCCATGAAACTGTCCGGCGTCATGCCCGCGCTCATCACCCCCTTTGATGCGAACGGCAGGGTCGATTTCAAGGCCTTCGAAAAGCATCTCATCGCGTTGCGCGCTGCCGGCGTGACCGGATGGGTGCCCATGGGCTCGACGGGTGAATACTCGGCAATGTCGAACGCCGAGCGCGACGACGTGTTGAGGTTCGTCAGGGATTTCGCAAGAGAAGGCGAAGCGCTGATTGCCGGCACGAATGCGCCTGCAAGCCGGGAGGTCATCGAGAATACGCTACGGGCGAAGGAGATCGGCTACGATACCGTTCTGCTGGCGACGCCCTTCTACACGCGCCCGACGCAGGACGAACTGCTTGCGCATTTTCGCAACGTGCTCGATGCCACCAATATCAACCTCGTACTCTACAGCTATCCCTATAAGGACGGCGTCGAGATCGGTTTCGGCATCCTCGACGCGCTTGCTGACGACCCTCGTGTTTTGGGCATCAAGGAAAGCTCCGGCTCCCTCCAGCGTGCGATCGATATCCACTCACGCTACAAGGGCCGCATCGACTTGATCTCCGGGTCGGACGACATCGCTCTCGACTTCATGTTCTGGGGTGCTGACGCCTGGATCTGCGGGCCGGCCAACTGCATGGCAAAGGCATGCGTCGATCTTGATCGAACCTTCCGCTCCGGTGATCTTGCAAGCGCACGAGAGAAGATGATCGTGCTTTATCGCGCGATGAACATTCTCGAGAGCGGCAAGTTCGTGCAGAAGGTCAAGTATGGCTGCGAGCTACAAGGCCTGCCGGTCGGCAACTGCCGCGCGCCGCTGGGCGAACTGACGGCTGATGAAAAAGCTGAATTCAAGGTCGCGATGCAACCCATCCTGAATTGGTAACCAAATTGGTATCGAGGTGCGGTGGTGCCTCGATGCACATTTTCTGAGGAAGTGAAGTGGCTTCAATCATCGTTGTCGGCGCCGGCATAATCGGAACCAGCCTTGCTTATGAGTTGCAGCGCCGCGGCCAAACCGTCATGCTCATCGATAAGAGTGCGCCGGGGCAGGGTGCTTCCTATGGGAATATGGCCAGCATCGCTGTGACGGAATTCATGCCCGCCTCGCGTCCCGGTATCTGGGCGCAGATGCCCAAATGGCTTCTTGATCCCGAAGGACCTGTTCGCATCCGGCCCGCCTATGTGCCGCGGCTGATCCCCTGGTTTCTGCGTTTCATGGCCGCAAGTCGCCCATCGAAGTTGAGAGAGCTCGAGGAAGCCGGTGCGACGCTGTGCGCGCGCGTTCACGAGGATCTGGAGGCGTTCCTCAGGACGACCGGCCTTCAGCACATGCTGAGTACCGAAGGGTGTCTCAGCCTCTATGCAGACGAGGCGGAGTTTCGGGCCGATCGCGAGCATATCGAAATTCTGGAACGCTTTGGCTTCCGACACGAAATCCTTGGCGACAACGCGATCCGCGATCTTGAACCGGCACTGACGACGAAGATCGGCAAAGCTGTCCTGTTCCCAGACAATCGTTCGATCGCGGACCCCTATAAGTTCGTGCTTGCTATTGCCGACAGGTTCAAGGCTTTGGGGGGCGTCATCGAGCAAGGGGCAGTAATTGGCTTCGAACATCGCGAAGACCGCATATCTGCCCTTCGGCTGAACGATGGCCGAGTGTTCGCCGCAGACAGGTTTGTTCTCGCCGCGGGAGCCTTTACGGCAAGGCTCTCGATCATGCTGAGGGAGCATATCCCGCTTGAAACCGAGCGCGGTTACCACACCCAAATCATGGATCCCGGTGTTTCGATGCGTCATTCGATCATATGGCCTGCACGCGCCTTTATGGTCACGCCGACAGCCGGTGGCATCAGGGTCGGCGGGACGGTCGAGATGGCCGGCCTTGATGCGCCGCCCGACTACCGTCGGGCAAAAGTGCTGGTGAAGCGAGCGAAGGAAGCGTTGCCCGATCTGCAAGTGCGTCAGGCAACAGAGTGGATGGGACACCGCCCGGCGCTTCCCGACACGGTTCCCGTAATGGGGCCGTCAGCCAAGCGAAGAAACGTCTGGTACGCGACCGGTCACGGCCATTTGGGCCTGACCTACGCGGCAACGACCGCCCGGCTGATGGGAGATATCATTACGGGCCTCAAACCACCCGTGGACATGAAACCTTATCGCGTCGACCGGTTCTAGAACCGAGGCGACCTGTGGCAGCAAGGAATTGAAGATGCGAAGCGAACTCTACATAGACGGCAAGTGGGTCAAGTCTCTCAAGGGTGGCGTCTGTGAGGTGATCAATCCGGCGACGGAAGAGGTTATACAGACGATCGCCGCGGCAACGGCTGAGGATGTCGACATCGCGGTCAGGGCGGCCAGGCGCGCCTTCGACCAAGACGGCTGGCCGAAGCTTTCCGGCGGACAGCGCGCGAAATACCTGCGTGCGATTGCTGACGGTATTCGCGCCCGTCAGGCGGAGATCGCTCGACTGGAGGTCATCGACAACGGCAAGCCGTTGCCGGAGGCCGATTGGGACATTGCCGATGCTGCCGGTTGCTTCGATTTCTATGCAGGCCTCGCCGAGCAGCTCGATAATAATCCCGAGGAGGTCATCTCTCTTGCCGACGACCGCTTCGTTTCCAAAGCAGTCAAGGAGCCCATCGGCGTCGCCGGTGCGATCATTCCCTGGAACTATCCCCTGCTCATGGCCGCCTGGAAGGTTGCTCCCGCTCTGGCCGCAGGCTGCACGATCGTCCTCAAGCCCGCCGAGCTGACGTCGCTCACCGCGTTGGAGCTCGCCGCAATCGCGGATGAAGCTGGACTTCCGCCTGGTGTCCTCAACATCCTCACGGGTTCGGGTTCGATCGCCGGACAGGCAATCATCGACCATAAGGGCGTCGACAAGCTGGCCTTCACAGGCTCCGGCCCGGTGGGATCGAAGATCATGGCGGCCGCCGCCCGCGACATCAAGCGCGTCAGTCTCGAGCTTGGCGGCAAGTCGCCATTCGTCGTGTTCGAAGATGCCGATATCGACGCGGCCGTCGAATGGATCATGTTCGGCATCTTCTGGAACCAGGGCCAGGTCTGCTCGGCGACTTCGCGCGTGCTCGTTCATCAGGACATTTATGAGCGCCTGTTAGCGCGCCTCGTCGAGGAGACGGGCAAGATCAGGATCGGCAACGGTCTGGACGACGGTGTCCTTCTCGGCCCTTTGGTGTCGAAGCGCCAGTACGAGCAGGTCGTCGCTGCGATCGAGGGCGCACGGAAGGCCGGAGCGACGATTGCATGCGGCGGAACGCGGCCGGAAGGGTTCGACAAAGGCTATTATTTGCGTCCGACTGTGCTTACGGATGTTCCGCTCGATAGCGAAGCCTGGGTTGAGGAGATCTTCGGTCCTGTCGTCTGTATCCGGCCCTTCGAGAGTGAGGCGGAAGCGATCGAGCTTGCCAACGACTCCCGTTTCGGCCTTGCCGCCGCCGTCATGTCGAAGGACGATTCCCGAGCAGAGCGCGTCGCAGCGGCCTTCCGGGCAGGTATCGTCTGGATCAACTGCTCTCAGCCGACATTCACCGAGGCGCCATGGGGCGGATACAAGGAATCCGGGATTGGTCGCGAGCTCGGCCGCTGGGGTCTCGAAAATTATCTCGAGACCAAGCAGATCACCAAATATGTCTCCGATAAGCCCTGGGGCTGGTACATCAAGTAAGGGGTCGATCGGATGCGTTTTGACAGATCTCTCGAACTGCTGCTTGTTCATTGTCAGGGCGAGCTCGGCCACGTCCTCGTCGATGGTGCGCCTGAGGTGCCCGGTGCGACCATGCTCGACAAGATGAACCACATCAACAATGTTGACGACAGTCTCCGTCGTTTCGTCACTTTCGAGCCACGCGCCAATGTCGCCATGTCCGTCAATCTGCTCGTCGCTCCGACGCGCGATGATGCGGATGCCGGATTCATCGTTCTGCAGGCCGACCGGGCACATCCGATGTCGGGCAGCAACTGCATCTGTGTGGTCACGGCTCTTCTGGAAAGTGGCCATGTACCGATGACCGAGCCGGAGACCACCGTTCGACTGGACACCCCGGCCGGTCTGATCGTCGCCCGTGCACGGTGCGAGAGCGGCCGCTGTGTCGGCGTGAGCCTCGACAATGTGCCGAGCTTCGCGGAATTGCTTGACCACGACATCAATACGCCCGCCTGGGGACGGATCAAGATCGATGTCGCCTTTGGCGGCGTCTACTACGCACTGGTCGATGCGAACCAGATCGGACTTAAGATCGAACCGAGAAACGCCCGCGCGCTTGCCGAGGCTGGCATCGAATTGAAGCGTCTGGTGGGGGAGCTCGTCAAGGTCGCTCATCCGACGTTGCCGGGCCTCGCCGAGATTGCCTATGTCATGTTCCGTGAAATGGAACCGGACGGGGCCATTCGAACCTGCACGACGCTACGGCCGGGCCGTGTCGATCGCTCGCCATGCGGAACCGGCAGTTCCGCCAATCTTGCGGCCCTTTACGCACGAGGCGTCGTCTCTGTCGGGGACATCCGCACATCGCGTTCCATTATTGGTGGGGAATTCAAGGCCGAAGTCATCGGCGAAACGGAAGTCGGTGGCCGTAAGGCGATCCTTCCTCGCATCACGGGACGCGGCTATGTTTACGGCCGCTCGCAACTGCGCCTTTCGGAAGACGATCCATTTGTGGCCGGCTTCGCGCTCTCCGATACATGGGGACCGCAAGTCGACCTGTTGAGGTGAGGGCAATCATGGACAGATGGCTTCAAGGACAGACCATATTGGTCACTGGGGCATCCGGCGGAATAGGCGCCGCGATTGTCGAGCGGCTTGCTGCCGAAGGCGCAAGGCCGATCATTCACTTCAGCCGGGACAAGGCCGGCGCGAAAGCCTTGCTGGCGCGCATCGGCGGTCACGGCTGGATCATCCAGGCCGACCTCTCCACGCCGGAAGGGCCGTTCGAGCTATGGCGACGGACAGTCGAAGTCGCTGGACGCGTCAACGGGCTCGTCAACAATGCTGGAATCCGGACGGAAGTGCCCATCGAACTCTCTGCCGCTGACTGGAGAGCGGCGTGGCAGAAGGAGTTTCAGATCAACTTCTTTGCCGCTGCCGACCTTTCCAGGGATGCGATCCTCCATTTCAAGGCAAATGGCGGCGGCCGTATCGTCAACATCGCCAGTCGGGCCGGGCAGCGCGGTTACGCGGCCGACGCCATGCCCTATGGGGCGACCAAGGCGGCACTCGTCAATCTGACGAAGTCGATCGCCCGCAGCTTCGGTGGCGAAGGTGTGACTGCAGTTGCGATCGCTCCCGGCTGGGTGCGCACGGACATGGCGGAGGATTTTATCGCCGCGCATGGAAAAGCAGCAGCCGTCGCGGACATTCCGATCGGCGAAATGGCCGCGCCGTCCGAGGTGGCCGAACTTGTCGCATTCGTTCTGCGGCCCAGCCAGGCGTCGCTGAATGGAGCTACTCTCGATGTCAACGGCGGAAGCTATATTCGGTAATAAGGAGGTGGTTCTCATGAAGCGTTTTGAGGGAAAGGTTGCGATCGTCACGGGAGCGGGAGGCGGGATCGGCTCGGCGATCGCCAGGCGCCTGTCGAGCGAAGGGGCATTTGTCATCGTGACGGACGTGAACGTCGAGGCCGCCACGCAGGTCGCCAGCGACATCCGGTCTGAGGGCGGCAATGCGACTGTAATCTCAGCAGATCTTTCGAGGAAAGACGCATGCTTCAGCCTCGTGGAGCAGGCATTCGGCTTGCATAATCGCGTAAATATCCTCGTAAACAACGCAGGCATCAATCGCCGCGGCAATCTGCTGTCGCTGTCTGATGAGGACTGGGACATCAGCTTCACCGTCAATCTCGATTCTATGTTCCATCTGTGCCGAGCAGTTCTTCCGCACATGATTGTGGCTGGCGGCGGCGCGATCGTGAATACGGCTTCGCAATGGGGGCTCTATCCCGCGCCCAATCATATTGCCTATAACACTACCAAGGCAGCCGTTGCGGCATTTACCCAGAATTTGGCTCGTGACTACGCACCCGACAAGATTAGGGTCAATGCAGTCTGCCCGGGCGAGATCCACACGCCAATGCTGGAAGCGGGGGTCAAACGCTCCGGTCGGACGATCGCTGATCTGGATAGGCTCGTGCCATTCGGGCGCATCGGCAAGCCCGAGGAGGTTGCCGCGCTTGTTGCCTTCCTGGCGTCGGACGAAGCTGCCTTCATGTGTGGGTCCCTGGTCGAGGTTACCGGTGCTCAGGCGGTGGCTTAGGATGCTGAAAACTCGGATCCGCATCCGGCTCCGAACTTTCCACCTATCTTTGAAAACGACCTCTGCCGGATTCCGCAGTTGTAGCATCCGCACAGTAAGTGTTCGGTGATCTCCTAATGGGAGGCAAGGTCCGCGGCAACCAGCAACGTCTTGCCGTGGTTGCCAAGCCATTCGTCGCTTACAAGATTGTATTCAAGGGCGTGCCGATGGTCGTGAAGAGGGCGCTAAACTCCTTCGACACCGGCCAGGCGGATGCAGCCTACTCGCTCTGCTACAAGAAGAGCCAGCTCTTCCGCCGGAGTCGATGCTCCTTAAGAACAGCGGTCTCAGGCTGGAGGCGGACTTTGCTCGTCTCTTCATGAAATACGCCGCTCTGGGTTGCGGGACCATTCAGGAGGGCGATCGGGCGCAAGCGCTAGCCCGCATTCTTTGAGAAACCACGTGCGATGTAGCTGTTCTTAAAAAGCCCCGGCTAAGGAGGTTTTTACGCGACTCGCTCGAACTCAATAATCCACGATCCGGTCGTCGGTCGGATCCGCCCAGCGCGTATTCGGCACGGTGGAGAACCAGCCGGGCCGGGCCGGATCGCGATCGTAGAGATAGCCGCCCAGCGATTTATAGAGATCCGAATATTTGCCCAATTTCTCGCGGTCTATTTCCACGCCGAGGCCTGGGCCGGTGGGCACTTTGATCGCGCCGTCAGTATATTTCATCGGACCTCCGACGATGATGTCGTCGGTCAGCTGGTGATAATGCGCGTCTGCAGTATAGACGAGGTTCGGTAGCACGGCGCCGAGATGCAACATGGTTGCGAGCTGAATGCCAAGCTCTCCGGAGGAGTGGACGGCTACCCCCAACTGGAATGTCTCGCACACGCCTGCCGCCTTGATGCAGGGCCGGATACCGCCCCAGAAGGTGGTGTCTAGCAGGATCACGTCGACGGCCGGGTTCAGGACGTTGGTCGCAAGCTGCTCGAAGTTGATGACGATGGTGTTCGTGGCGAGCGGCATGTGCGTGTTTTCCCGCACGCGGCGCATGCCGTTGAGACCCCAGGTCGGGTCCTCGTAGTAGTCGTTGTTGAGGTCCTCGATGCCCTTGGCAAACCGTATTGCCTCTTCGACGCTGAAGGCGGCGTTCGGATCATAGCGGACGGAATCGGCACCGACCGCCTTTGCCAGCGCTCGGAAGACTTCGAGCTCGTAATCCGGCGCAAAGACGCCGCTTTTCAATTTGTGAGCCTTGAAGCCGTGGCTGCGCTTGAGTTCCAGCGCCTGCTCGATCAGCTGGTCGGCGGTTCGGATTTCGCCCTTGCCGGTATCCTTGTTAGGCAGGCGAAAGAAGAGATAGCTCGCAAAGCCGACCTCATCGCGCATTTTTCCGCCAAGGAGGTCATAGGCAGGCACACCGAGAAACTTGCCGATAATGTCGATGCAGGCAAATTCGATGGCCGCGTGCATTTGTGTGCGGTTGTTGTAGAGGCTGGCGGTGGGATTGCAGATTTTGAAGCGCAGTTGCTCGAGCTCGAACGGGTCGTGTCCGACAAGATAAGCCTTAAGCGAACGGAACGCTGCTTCGGCACTTTCGCCACCTCCACCCATTTCGCCGAGGCCGACGATACCGACATCCGTCTCGATCTCGATGATCGTGCGCACGAAGCGACCCCAATGCGCGCCGTTGGAGTGCCGCAGCGGCGCTTCGAGCGGCACGGTCACGGTTGTCGCGCGGATGTCGATGATCTTGGGACGCTTCATGCCAGTCTCCGTTGATTAAATGCCGTCGGTCACTCGGGCAAAACGATACCGAGCTTGGCCATGGTGCCGCCGTCGATCTTCAAGTCGGCGCCGGTGATGAAGCGGGCCTTGTCGCTGGCTAAAAATGCCACCAGATCGGCCACTTCTTCCTGCCTGCCGACGCGGCCTATGGGATGTGCCTTGCCCCATTGAGCGATCATCTCTTCCTGGGTCAGGTCACCCTTGTAAAGGTCCGCGGCCCAGCGCAGCATCGGCGTATCGATCGAAGCGGGGCAGACGGCATTGACCGTGATGTTGTCGGCGGCATGGTCGAGCGCCATGGCGCGCACGAGCGCGTTGATGCCGCCTTTGCTTGCGGTGTAGGCCGCGACGTTCGTCTGCGATGCGTAAGACTGTATGGAGGAAATGGCGACGATCGCGCCGCCGCCGCGCTTCTTCATTTCGGGGATGGCATATTTCGACGCGAGATAGACGCCCTTCAGATTGATATCGAGCACATCGTCCCAGATGTCCTCCGGCGTGTCGACCACCGTGCCATAGCGCTGGATGCCGGCGCAGCAGACGAGAATGTCGATGCCACCGTGCCTCGTTGCAGCCTGCTCGACGGCAGCTTGCATGTCGGCAGCGTTGCGGACATCGCCGACAAAGCCGCTCGTCTTGCCGCTGATCTCTTCCACGGCTCTCTCGATCGATTGCGGGTCGTTGGAAACGATCAGGACGTGTGCGCCGGCATTCGCAAAACGTTCTGAACAGGCGCGTCCCATGCCCAAGCTACCGCCGGTGACGATGATGCTCTTCCCGTCGAATTCCATTTTCGGCACTCCTCCACGCAATAGGGCTTATTAACATTCTACCATACCAGTATGTCAATATCCGAATTTCGGCTCGTCTACGCCGCGAAACTCTGTTTCGATCGCGAGAAGGCTGCCTTCGAGCGGATGAGCACGAAGGTGTTCTGCCGTCATCGTGAAACGCGCCGAGGTGACGAAGAGCGTGGAAAGATCCGCACCGCCGAATGTGCAGCTGGTCGGCCATGAAACCGGCAGTTCGACGAGATCGAGTAGCGCGCCTTCGGCGCTGAAACGCGCGACAGCGGAGCCACCGACCACTCGGCAGTTCCAAAGATGATCATCCGCATCGAGGCAGGAACCGTCCGGCAGCCCCCGTTCGAACCCGCTGACGATAGTGCGGCGGTCGGAGATAGTCTTTGCCTCTGGATCGTAGGCGAAGGAGTAGATTTCATTGGCAAGTGTATCGGCGAACAGGAAGCGGTCATTGCGGGTCCAGCCCATGGTGTTGGTGATGCCGTATTCGTTCGGCGTAAGCTGTTTGACGGTGCCCGACGGATCGATGCGGTAGATCGCGCCCGCATTTGCCATCATCTCTTTCGGCGTGCCGTCCGCATTGAGATTATTCTGCATTGTGGAAACCCAGAAGGAGCCGTCAGGTGCCACGCGGCCCTCGTTCAGCCGATTGCCGGGCTTATCCGGTTCCGGCCTGGCGAAAGTCTCGAACCTCCCGCCGGGTCGCCAGAGGCAGACGTCGCGAGCCAGTCCGACGATAAAGCCGCCGTTCCGGCACATCCCGATCGACGTCGGGAAATCTGGAGTTGACCACGTCTCATGCCGGCTCGTCTTCACTTCCAGCCGATGGATGCGTTTGCCGCCAATATCGACCCAGTAGAGCGCGTTCTCCTCGCTCGACCAGATGACGCTCTCGCCGACGACGTCTTGTGCTTCGAAGAAAATGCCGACCTGCATGTGTCTCCCCAAGGTCTCCACGAAACTGAAGCTTGACAATAGGTAATCGGCAATCTAAATCAAGCTTAAATTATACCTATCATACAGGTTGGGGAAGAGCTTGATGGAACTCTCTTCTGATACGAGGGATGCCGGAGTGCAGCAGGGCGGGGCCGAAGGATTGCTCGGCAGCGTCATGACGTCGGTCAAAGCCTATATCCGCGACAATGGCCTGCAGGTTGGCGATGAATTGCCGAGCGAAGGTGCCTTTGCCGATCTGACGGGCACATCGCGGACGATCGTGCGCGAAGCCTATCGCTCGCTTGCTGCGTTGACGCTGATCGATATCGGCAACGGGCGGCGGGCGCGGGTGGCGGCGCCGAAGGCCGATGTGCTGGCGATGATCACCGACCATGCGGTTCACACGAACCAGGCGACGATCCAGCAGATCTTCGATGTGCGTCGAACGATCGAGAGGCGGACGGTTGCGCTTGCCGCATTGCGCCGGACTGACCGCGAGGCCGCGGAAATCTACGCGCTTGCTGAAGCAATGCAGCGCGATTTCAATGATCCGCAGAAAGTCATGGAGCATGATATCGCCTTTCACGAGGCGATCGGTGTCGCTTCGAAGAACCCGATGTTTTCGCTGATTGTCGGCTCCTTCCATGTCGTGACACGCCACACCTGGCCGATCGGCTGGGCGAGCCGCGGCAGCAACGAGACGCGGCAGGAGAGTATCGACGGTCACTTCGCCATCGCCAAAGCAATCGCCAACGGCGATCCGGCCAAGGGCGAGGCGGCGATGGTCGAGCATTTCGATCTCACCGTGAAAGCCCTGTTGGCGGCGGGTGTCTATTGATGAAGATCACCGCATTCGAAACCGTTCGCGTCAAGGAATTCCCGAATATCCTTTGGGTGAAAATCCATACCGACGAGGGCTTCGTCGGACTTGGCGAGACCTTCTTCATGGCCGAAACGGTGGAAGCCTATATCCATGAGGTCGTTGCGCCGAAGCTGCTTGGCCGGGATCCGCTTCAGATCGACAAGATTTCAAAGGATCTGACTGGTTACCTCGGCTTCCGCTCTACCGGCGTTGAAATGCGCGGCAATTCGGCTGTCGATATCGGTCTGTGGGATCTGTTCGGAAAGGTCACGAACCTGCCGATCGCGCAATTGCTCGGCGGTTTCTCGCGCCGCGAAATCCGGACCTACAATACCTGCGCGGGCAACACCTATATGCGTGAGGCAAGCGGCCAGCAGACCGGCAATTACGGGCTCGGCGGTCCTCGTCGCGATTATGATGACCTGAATGGCTTTCTCGAACGGGCCGACGAACTGGCTGAAGATCTGCTCTCCGAAGGTATTTCGGCGATGAAGATCTGGCCGTTCGACATCGCGGCGGAGGCAAGCGGAGGCCAATATATTTCCGGGCCTGATCTAAGCAAAGTGCTCGAACCTTTCGAGAAGATCCGCAAGCGGGTCGGCGACAAGATGGACATCATGGTGGAGTTCCACTCGATGTGGCAGCTCACGCCGGCGATCCGGATCGCGCGTGCGCTCGAACCTTTCGGCACCTTCTGGCATGAAGACCCCATCAAGATGGATTCACTATCCAGTCTGAAACGCTATGCGGCCGCGAGCTCTGCACCTTTGTGTGCCTCCGAGACGCTAGCCACCCGCTGGGCTTTTCGCGATCTGCTGGAGACCGACAGCGCCGGCATCGTGATGCTCGATCTCTCCTGGTGCGGCGGCATCTCCGAGGCAAAGAAGATCGCAACGATGGCCGAGGCCTGGCATCTGCCCGTAGCGCCGCATGATTGCACCGGACCGGTGGTTCTTTCTGCGTCAACGCATCTGTCGCTCAACGCGCCGAACGCGCTCGTGCAGGAGAGCGTGCGCGCCTATTACCGCACCTGGTATGCCGATCTCACGACGCAGTTGCCGACGGTGACCAACGGGATGATCACCGTTCCGCCAGGACCCGGTCATGGGGTCGAGCTGGCCGAAGATCTTGATAAAAAGTTCAATGTTTATCGGCGCATGGCGAAGGTCGGCGCTTAGATCCGGCAAAAATGCTTGACTTGTATGGTAGTAGGTTAGTACACAATCCACATTAGACCGATATCGGGAGGGAGAGCAGCTGCATGCCGAACGCCAAACCTGCCAAAGTGGTTGCGATAGGCGAATCCGTAGGGCCGCAGGTCTATCGCATCCTGCGCGAGCGGATCATTCAGGCCGAGCTTCTGCCGGGAGAACGGCTGTCGGAATCCGATGCCGCAAAGTCTCTATCGGTCAGCCGCCAGCCGGTGCGTGAAGCTTTCATCAAGCTCTCGGAGGAGGGGCTGGTGCAGGTGCTGCCGCAGCGAGGCACCTTCGTCACCAAGATTTCCGTGGCTTCGGTCATGGACGTGCGTTTCGTGCGCGAGGCGATCGAGGCCGATATCGTCCGCCTGGTTGCCGAAGGCCATGCGCCGGAAACGATAGCGGAGCTGCGTCGGCAGTTGGCCGAGCAGAGGAAGGTCCCGCATGATGATCGCGCCGCCTTTCTGAGGCTCGACGAACTCTTCCATCACACGCTCGCCGCCGCCGCCGGCAAGGCCTATGCCTGGAGCGTGATCGAAAGCGTCAAGGCACAGATGGACCGCGTACGCTTTCTCTCCGTCGACGACCTGCATATCGGTCGATTGATCGAACAGCATGAAAGAATAGTCGACGGTATTGCTGCCGGCGACAAGGCCGCCGCGGAGGAGGCGATCCGGCTGCATCTGAGAGAGATACTGACGTCCTTGCCCGAAATCGCCCGCTCGCGCGCGGAGCTGTTCGACGACACGGAGTGATCGCAGCACAAATTACTGCAAAACAAGGGAGGAAAGCATGCTTAAGAAAATGATCGCCGGCACGGCGCTCGGCCTGTCTTTGATGGCATCCGGTGCTTCTGCGGCAGGACTGAACGTCACATTCATCAGCCACTCTTCGGCCTCCAATACATTCTGGCAGTCGGTCAAGAAGGGCTTTGACGATGCTTGCACGCGCGTCGGTGCCAACTGCCAGCTTGTGCTGACGCAAACTGAAGGGTCGGTCGAACAGGCGGTCGCCAACCTGCAGGCGGCAATCGCCACCAAGCCGGACGCGATTTTCGTCGCCATCGTCGATGACAAGGCTTACGACGCCGCGATCAAGGAAGCCATCGATGCCGGCATTCTCGTGCTTGCCGTCAATGTCGACGACAGTCAGGGCGCGAAGGGCAACGCGCGCAAGGCCTTCATCGGCCAGGGTTTCGTTGCGGCCGGCTACTCGCTTGCCAAAGCCCAATCGCTGAATTTCCCGAAGGACGGCCCGCTCAATCTGCTAGTAGGCGTCAACGCTCCCGGCCAGACATGGTCCGAACAGCGCGCTGCCGGCGTCACCAAATTCCTCGAGGAATACAAGGCCGAGCACAAGGATCGCGAGATCAACATCTCGCGCATCGACTCTGCTACTGACCTCGCCATCACCGCCGATCGCATTGGCGCCTATCTTAATGCCAATCCCAATACGACGGCTTATTTCGACACTGGCTATTGGGATGCAGGTGTCGCCAAGGTACTGAAGGATCGCAGCATCAAGCCGGGCAAAGTGCTTCTCGGCGGTTTCGATCTCGTGCCGGAAGTCCTGCAGCAGATGACGGCAGGTTATGTGCAGGTGCAGGTCGACCAGCAGCCCTATATGCAAGGCTTCATGCCGGTCATGCAGGCCTATCTATGGAAGACTGCCGGCTTGACCCCTTCGGATATCGACACCGGACAGGGCATCGTCACGCCCAAGGATGTTCCGATAATCATGGAAATGTCCAAGCGCGGCTTGCGTTAACCGAACCGTCCAATGACCACCGGCGTCTTGCTCTGTGGAGTAGGGCGCCGCACCATCGCGAGCGATATGCTGATGAAGCGGTTTCTAAAAGTCTATCTCGACAAGCCGGAGTTGGCGGGGCTTGCTCTGCTGATTATCCTGATCGTCCTGTTCCAGATCAAGTCAAACGGCGTGCTGCTGTCGTTTGAGAATATACGTGGCATCATGGGGCTGCTGCCGGAGATGGCGCTCGTTGCCATCGGCGTTACGATATTGATGATATGCGGCGAGTTCGATCTTTCCGTCGGTTCTGTTTTTGCATTGATGCCTATGTCCATGGCAGTCATGTTGAACGACGGCATTCCATTCAGCCTCTCTTTGCTGTTAGGGCTGTTGATCTGCGCATTCATCGGCCTCATCAACGGCTATATCACGCTGCAGTTCTCGATCCCGAGCTTCATTACCACGCTCGGCATGCTGTTTATTGCCCGTTCCCTCACGATCGTTATTTCTGGCGGTTTTCCGCCGCTTCTGCCAGATGATCTGCCGACCTGGCTCTTCACCGACTATATCTGGCAGGGGGCGATCCTGCGCGTGTCCTTCCTATGGTTTGCGCTGATAGCAATTCTCACCGCCGCCTTCCTGTCTCTGACGAACTTCGGCAACTGGATCCGGGCGGTGGGCGGCTTTAATGAAGCGGCGGCATCGATGGGCATCCCTGTCCGGCGTGTGAAGATCGTCTGCTTCATGCTTTGCTCTATGCTGGCGGGCTTTGCGGGCCTGCTGCAAGTACTGCGCCTTGGCTCGCCGCTGCCCTCGATCGGGGAGGGGTTGGAGCTGCAGGCGGTGGCAGCTGCCGTTATCGGCGGGACGGCCCTGGCAGGCGGTATCGGCACCGTGTTCGGCGCGATCATCGGCACGTTGCTCATCCGCACTATCGACAACGGCCTGGTGCTCTCGCGTGTCGATGCCAACTGGTTCAAATTCGCGATTGGCATGCTCACCATGTTTGCCGTCATCGCCAATGCCTGGATGGGCAAGATATCCCGCAAGATCAAGGTGGAGGCACATAAATGACACTGCCGATCATCGAATGCCGCAACTTGCAGAAGTGGTATAGCGGCGTGCATGCGCTGAAAAACGTTTCGCTGACCATCAAGCGCGGCGAATCCGTCGGCCTGGTGGGCGATAATGGCGCGGGAAAATCGACGCTTATCAAAATCCTCTCGGGCGTCCATCACCAGGATGAGGGTCAGATCCTGATCGAGGGCAGGCAGGTCAATTTCCGCTCGCCAAAGGATGCCATGCATCATGGGCTGGAGACGATTTATCAATACAATTCCATGGTCCCGACGATGTCGATCGCTCGCAACCTGTTCATCGGCCGCGAGCCGATGAAGTGGTGCATGGGTAATTTCGGCATCATGGACCAGAAGCGCATGCGAGACGAAAGCATCAAGGCGATCGCCGATGTCGATCTGCATCTGCGCTCGCCGGATGCGCTCGTGGGCGAGCTTTCGGGCGGTCAGCGGCAGGGCGTGGCAATAGCGCGAGCGATGCATTTCAAATCGAAGGTGCTGATCCTCGACGAGCCAACCAACCATCTCTCGGTCAAAGAGACGAACAAGGTCATCGGTTTTGTCCGCGGCCTGAAAGCGCAGGGTCTAACCGGCATCTTCATCTCCCACAACATGCAGCACGTCTTCCAATCCTGCGATCGGATCGTGGCGATGGCGCGCGGGGAGGTCGTTTTCGATCGGCCGACTGCGGAAACCTCGATCGACGAAGTCCACGATCTATTATGAGGCTGAGATGCTGACGCTATCGGGTAAGACAGTTCTGCTGACCGGTGCACTCGGGACATTGGGGCGCGCTCAGGCCAGCCGGTTGGCGGGTGCCGGCGCACGGATACTCATGCTTGACCGCGCTGACGCCGATGCCGGCGAGCCCCTTGCTTCCAGGATTGCAGCGGAGAGCCACGGCGAGGTTCTCTATATCAAGCAGGATCTGGGTAATCTCTCGGCGAGCGAGAAGAACGTGGTAGGGCTTTCCGACGCGCATGGAGGTATCGATATCCTGATCAACAACGCTGCGCTGATCATCAACAAACCCTTCGAAGAGTTTTCGCTGGACGAGTACGAGGAGCAGTTGCGGGTCAATTCTTCGGCAGCCTTTGCGCTCACACGCGCCGTTACACCTAAAATGAAGGAAAAGCGCTACGGCAAGATCGTCAATTTCTGCTCGCTGACGCTCAACGGCCGTTGGGATGGCTATGTACCCTATGTCGCGTCGAAGGGCGCGATATATGGCCTGACGAAGTCGCTTGCGCGGGAACTGGGACCGCATGGCGTTCGTGTCAATTGCGTCTCGCCCGGCGCCGTGGTGTCAGAGGCGGAGGAACGGGTCTTCGGCGATCGGCTGCAGCAATATAACGACTGGATTCTTCAAAATCAGTCGATCAAATCACGTATCCAGCCCGCTGACATCGCCGAGCTGGTGCTGTTTCTCGTGTCTCCCGCGTCAGACATGGTTTCCGGTCAGAACATCGGGATCGACGGCGGCTGGTGACGTCCATCGATGTGGTCGTTGTACGCGCTTCCATGGACGGTATCGTTGCCGCCCAAGGCGTTGACGGTCCACCCTACCTGCGTTGCTGGCCAGCGAGCGAGCGGGGTGGAGGTCTCATTGCGCAAGTCTATGGGTCGCTATATCTCGATTTCCGTTCCGAACTCGATCGCTTGCCTTGCCGGTACTTTGAACCAGACGGCGCTTCGCTCCGAATTGTGCTGTACGAATGCGAATAGGATTTCGCGCCAATAAGCCATCGTGTGCGGATGTCCAGACGGAATGATCGTCTCTCGCCCGATAATATAAGAGATCGTTTCCGGATCGAAACCATCCAAACTTCTATCGAAAACGGCTGCGCGAATTGCCTTCGGGACATCCGGCTGTTCCGTAAAACCGTAGCTTATGACGACGCGGCTTACGCCGAAGCCGAGATCGGACACCTGCGTCCGCGTCTCGTCTGTCACTCTAGGCTGTTCGCTCGATTCCACGGTCACGAGAAGAATGCGCTCATGGAGGGCGTGGTTATGCCGCAGGAAATTTGCCATGGCCAGCGGCATGCCGGTCTTTGCGGACGTGAGGAAGGTCGCGACTCCCGGCAAACGGATGAGTTTCGGATTTGCGATCTTAAGGCGCATCTCCTCTTCGGGGTGTCGCAGCCCCATTCGCATTTTTTCCACGATCTGTTCGCCCCGCCGCCAAGTGAGCATGATGAAGGCGATAAGGGCAGCGAGCAGGAGCGGGAACCAGCCGCCTTCGAACAATTTCATGCTGTTCGCGGAGAAAAAGACGGCGTCGATAATGAAGAAAGTGCCGTTTACGGCGATGACAGCGAACAGATTGTAACCCCATTGCCGCGCGATCAGGGCCGCCAAAATGGTCGTAATGATCATAAGTGCGGAAACCGCAATGCCGTAGGCCCCGGCAAGCGCATCCGACGAACGAAACACGAGCACCGCGGCGATCGTACCGATTGCCAGGAGTGTATTGACGAAGGGAATGTAAATCTGTCCGATTTCGTGCGCAGCCGTATATTTCACATGCATGCGCGGCAAGAAGCCAAGCTGAATGGACTGCTGAGTGAGAGAGAACGCACCTGAGATGATCGCTTGGCTGGCGATGACAGTCGCGGCAGTCGCAAAGAACACCATCGGATAGTGCGCCCAATCCGGTGAAAGCTGGAAGAACGGATTGTCAATCGCATTCGGATCGGCGAGCAGATGACCGCCCTGGCCAAAATAGTTGAGCGCCAGGGCTGGAAGAACGACAGCGAACCACGCAGTACGGATCGGCCCACGTCCGAAATGCCCCATATCCGCATACATCGCTTCGCCGCCAGTTACGGCGAGAAATGCGGCGCCAAGAATCGCAAACCTGCCGCCCCAACTCACCTGCATCATGAACTCCAAGGCATTGAACGGGTTTGCCGCAGCGAGGATCGAGGGGCCTTCCAGCAGGCCCTTGAGGCCGAGCAACCCAATGACGATGAACCAGAGGAGCATAATCGGGCCGAAGATACGGCCGATAGAGGAGGTTCCGTATCGCTGGACGGCAAACAAGCCGACGAGGACGATAATGGTAATCGGAACGACATAGGCGTTAAGCGAGGGTGCATCGACCTTCAGGCCTTCGACCGCCGAAAGGACCGATACTGCAGGTGTGATCGTCCCGTCACCGTAGAGGAGTGCTGCACCCACGAGCCCCACGACCAGCAGGGCCGCCCGTGGTGAGCGGGCGGGAGCTTCGCGGGCGTGCAGAAGAGCCAGCATCGCTACAATTCCGCCTTCACCGCGGTTGTCGGCGCGGAGGATGAGCACGGCGTATTTCAGCGAGACGATGAAGATCAAGGCCCATAAGATCAGGGACACGGCTCCGATCACTGCCTGAGCGTCCGCCGGCGCGCCGTTCGTGGCGGCCTTGACCGCCTCTTTCAGAGCATAGAGAGGACTTGTGCCGATGTCGCCGTAGACGATACCCAGCGCAGCAAGGGGCATCGCAAGGGATTTGCCGGGCTGGTGTTTCAGCGATTTGATATCTGTCGTCGCAGCCATCAATCCCCCTTAGTTATTTATGCTGAGACTATAGTCGCGAACATGGTTTGGGAAGGGCTGATGCTGCGTTACTGAACATCGTTCTGCTTGTTGATGCTTGGCGAGCTGAATAACCCGTTCATTGATCTGACGCATTGCGTCACACTTGAACTCTTTGATGAAAATCGAGGGACTATTCAAAATGGGTCGAAAAAGTCTGGCCAAAACCGGTTGAGTTTAAAGGGTTCAAGTGGGTGAATTGGCGAAGGCGGCTGGTATGTCGCGGGCCACGTTTGCGCTTCACTTCAAAGCTGCCGCAGGTGTCGGCCTGGTCGGTTATCTGACAGAGTGGCGGATGCTGCTGGCGGACCGTGCTCTTCGTCAAGGCAGAGTCTCGCTGGCAAATTTGGCTCAGTCACCCGGTTATGCGAACGAGAGCGCCCTCAGCCATGCGTTCAAACGTGTTATCAGCCGTTCGCCCAAACGGGCGCGCGGTACGCGGTATTGGCCGGATGGGATGTCGTGACGGCGATGCGGAAAAGGCTTGCAATAGGATGACGGGTTGAGACGAAGCGCTGAAGCCGCAGTGCGGCGAGCAGTGCGCGTCAAGTTAAGCTCGCTCCTGGCATTGATCAGCCGCAAGGCGGGTCTTTCCAATGAAGACGTCGCCGATTTACAAGGTGTTTGCGACAAAGCGACCACCGAGCCGATGAGTTTCGAATGATATTGATAGACACGAACGTCATCTTAGAGCCACCAAGGCGGCTGTTGCGATGGCGGTGGCGGCACACGCAGATCCCGGCAGGTCGAGGCGCTGCCGCAAAGTACAGGCTTAGCAGACACAAGGTGAGAAGCTCTTTGGACGGGCTTCTCTCCCCAATAGCCCGGACTTGCGACTATCCTGGAAAGGCTGAGAGCGAGACGTGTACGCTCTTTAGCTCGGAATATTCGTCGAAACCGTGCTTGCCGAGTTCGCGACCAACACCGCTCTGCTTGTAGCCGCCGATCGCTAGCTGCGGAGCGCCATCTCCCATGCCGTTGATCCAGGTGCGCCCCGCTTTGATGCGACGGATAGCCTGGAAGGCCGTCGAAATATTCCTCGACCAGACGCAGGCAGAGAGGCCATAGGGTGTGTCGTTGGCCATGCGGATCGCTTCTTCTGCGGTCTTGAAGCGGAAGGTGGTCAAGACGGGACCGAAGATCTCGTCCTGGGCAATGGTCATCTGTCGCGTGACATCGGTGAAAATCGTCGGGGCATAAAAGGCGCCGGCCTTGCCCAAGGTGTTGCCGCCGACCAGCAGCTGCGCGCCGTCAGCCTTGCCCTGCTCGACATAGCCTGCAACCTTGTCCAGATGCCCCTGGTGGATGAGGGCGCCGACATGGACCCGATCATCCAAGGGATCTCCCGTGACGATCTGCGCAGCGACCGCTTGAACCTTTTCCAGAAGCGCATCGGCGACGCTCTCATGGACGATCAGGCGGCTGCCGGAGATGCAGACCTGCCCGGAACAATGAAAGACGCCGCCCGATATCTTTGCGGCCGCTGCATCGAGATCCGCATCTGCAAAGACCACCTGTGGTCCCTTGCCGCCGAGCTCCAGCCCGACCTTCTTGATATTCTGCCCGGCAATGGCGCCGATCAGGCGCCCGACGCGCTGCGAGCCGGTGAAGTTGACGACATCGACATCCGGATGCTCCGCCAGAATCTGGCCGACATCGGCTCCATATCCGGTGATAACGTTCAGCACGCCCTCGGGCAATCCGGCCTGAAGCGCAAGTTCGGCCATGCGGATCGTCGAGCCCGATGTGAATTCGCTCGGCTTGATGACAACGGTGCAACCCGCGCCGATCGCCCAGGGGATGCGCTCCGAGCCGATCAGCAGTGGAAAATTCCATGGCGTTATCAGGCCGACGACGCCGGCGGGCTCCCGAAGGATGAGGCCGATCGTATTCGGGCCGAGATCATTATGGGCTTCGCCCTCCAGCCCTTGGACATGGCCGGCGGCATAGCGCCAAAGACTGACGGAAAAGCCCATCTCTCCGCGAGCCTGGCTGATGGCCTTGCCGACCTCCAGCGCTTCGATGATAGCCAATTCCTCTATATTCGCCTCGATCAGGTCGGCGACGCGATTCATGATGCGGGCGCGCTCACCGCCGGTCATCCTTGGCCAGGGGCCGTTGTCGAATGCTAGACGTGCAGCGGCGATTGCCGCCTCGGCATCGTCGCGGCTGCCTTTCGGGATGATGCTGACGATGTGGCCGGGATGGGCCGGGCTTTCACGCGCAATCGTCTCTCCTGAAAGGGCGGGAACGGATTTACCGTCGATCACCATGCCATAACGGCGCTCCTGCAATAGCCGCGGATCGTCGAGACGAGGTGTGATGAAGGGGAATGCGGACATCTGTCTATCCTCACGATATGAAATCCCAGGCGGTCTGCGCGTCCGGCATCTCATGCCTGGTAGCGCAGTCCCTCCAAAGTCAGCTTGTGTTGCAATGGGTCGCCAGCGACGAAGCGTTCGATCTCGTCGGTAATCAGTCGGCCCAGGCGTTGCCGCTCATTGCCGATCGCGCCGGCGATATGCGGGGTTAGAACAACATTCGGCAGCTCGTAGAGCGGCGATGTCGGAGCAAGCACCTCCGGCTCCGTAACATCGAGAATGGCAGACAGCCTGCCGCGCGAAAGCTCGGCTTCCAGCGCCGCCTGATCAACAAGGCCGCCGCGCGCGGTATTGATCAGCGTTGCGCCATCCGGCATTCGGGCGAGCATTTCGGCATCGATCATATGCTGCGTCGCCGCCAGCAGTGGCGCGTGCAGCGACACGGTCTGGCACTCGGCCATGAGTTCGAGAAGAGACGCTAGCCGAGTACCCAATTGCTCGGCTTCGGCGGCACTGATGAGCGGATCGTAAAGCAAAATGTCCATATCGTGCGGCCGAAGGAACTCGAGGACCCGACGGCCAATTCGAGAGGCGCCGACAATGCCGACCTTCTTGTGCCAGCTGCCGCTATCGCCGTCGAAGGATTGATGCATCTCGAGCGAGCGCCGCTGCTGCGCGTAGAGTTGCCGGAAGCGGAAGACATCCTTATTGGCGAAGAGGATCGCAGCCAGCGCAAACTCCGCGACGGGAACCGCGTTGGCGGCCGCGGCATTCGTCACCGCGATCCCCCTTTCGAAGAGGGCAGGCCCGATGAGGTGTTTCACTGAACCCGCCGCATGCGCTACGAGCTTCAGAGACGGTGCAGTTTCCAAAACGGCAGCATCAATGGCAGGGCAACCCCAACCGGTGATTAGGATATCCGTATCGGCGAGCTGTGCTCTCGCAACCTCACTATGAAACTCCCTGAGAGGTTCGCCGGCAACGATGCGGCAGAAGTTTTCAAGCCGATTGAGGTCCGCATGAGAAAACAACTTCTCTATCCCGAGCGGGCCGAAAGCAAAGCTGAGCTTTGGCGAGGGTCTAATCAGTCGGGGCGATGTCAACAGCGAACTCCTGGCGGAACAAAGCCCGCAAATGCCGAATGGCAGTTAGGCCATTCGCGCTAGGAGATCGCATATAAACGCAAATTGCGCAATATAAGAACGAATATTTCTCTATTTTACGCAAATTGCGCAATTGTCGCGCCGGGCTGCAACGTGACGGCGCATTCCAGCTGAACGGGCATGACGTCAGGCTCTGCGATCCGCCGCTGCGCCAGAAGAATAGCCTGATGGGCCATTTCGAAGCAGTTGACCCGCATAGTCGTCAGCCGGGGATGCATCATCGCCGCATAGGGCAGATCGTCGAAGCCAATGACCGAAATTTCTCCCGGAACGCTGAGACCTGCGGCTTCGAGTGCACTCATCAGTCGGAATGCACCCATATCGTTGGCGCAGAACACGCTGGTCCAGTCCGCTTCGCCCTTGGCTCGTCGTTCCACTTCCGCCAGGAGTGCCGTGTCAACACCGTTAGCGACCCCGATCGCCGTGCAAGAAGCGTCGGGAAAGTCCTCCAGTGCTGCGTAGAAACCACGGCGGCGCTGAGTCGTCGTCCAACGCGTATGATCATGAATATAAAGCAGTTTTCTATGGCCGGCCTGAAGCAGCGCCCGACCAGCCATACGTGCGCCGTAAAAATTATTGGGTGCGACACAGTCGAAGCGCATCTCGGGATCATATCCGTTGACGAGGATCGCGCGGTGACTTCCGTTGAGAAAATATCCGGCCAGCTCATCGGTGAGGTCGATGCCGACGAAAATCGTCACATTGGCCTCTTCCTTTTCCTGATCACGCTGCATCCGTTCTGGTCCGAGCGAAGTTTCATCCACCATGCGGATCGAAAGGCTGTAGCCACCATCGTGCGCCTTGTCGCGCAACCCCGCGATAACGGCCTCATAGAAGGGTGCCAATCCTCCTGTCGCCAGGCTGCCGGTCACATAGGCCCGCAGGTGGCTCGTCGGCTGAGCCGCAATTCGAGGCCGGCCGAGATAGCCGGCATCCTCCGCAATCTTGCGAATTTGCATGCGCCGCTCATCGCTGATCCCACGCGCATCCGAGAGTGCGCGCGACACGGTGCTGACGGAAACTCCGGCCGCCTTGGCAATTTCAAGCTGATTTGCGTTGGACTTAGGTGAACGAGTCAAATGCCTACCCTTCAATTTATCCCCGATAATCACGGGATTCCCGGGAGAAATCCATCCCCGCACATCGATATCAACGGCGTTGTTGTCGCTGCATATACGAAATTTGCGACATATTTCGCACATGTCCGCAAATTGCGCAATTGACAACGCAAATTGCGCGTGATGAATTGCGCGTCATCACGAAAGAACCGATCCGGAAGGGGCGGTTTCGTTGAATGTGGGAGGACATGCAATGACCAACGACATGAAAAGGGACGCCATCCAGATCGCCTTGAGCCGTCGTCAGCTGCTGCAGGCGGCTGGCGTAGGCGCAGCTGCCGCCGCATTTTCCGGCATCGGCTCATCCGCCGCCGCGCAAGAGAAGGTCGAGCTGACGATGTGGGCCTGGACCCCGAATACACAGGCGGAGATCGATCTGTTCACCAAGGCTTTTCCGCATATCAGCGTCAAACTCGAGAATGCCGGGCAGGGGCCTGACGAATATGTCAAGCTGCGCAATGCGATCCAGGCAGGCACGGGCCTGCCTGACGTTGGCCAGGTCGAGTTTACCAATATCCCCGGCTTCCGGCAGCTCGAGGCGCTCCTCGATATGGGCCAGCACGGCGCGAATGACGTCAAGAACAAGTTCATCGACTGGACCTGGGCTTCCGCCTCCGACGGCAATGCGGTTTTCGGTATCCCGTGGGACTCCGGCCCGATGGGCATTCTCTATCGAGCCGACGTGCTGGAGCAGCATAAAATCGAGGTGCCGAAGACGTGGGCCGCCTTTGCCGAAAGCTCGAAAGCGCTGAGCAAGGCATCGCCGGATACCTACCTCACCAATTTTGGCGGTACTGCCGACGGCGGCTGGGTCATCGCGCTTCTGGCCCAGGCGGGCTGGAAGCCGTTCGAGCTCAAGGGCACCGATCTCAAGCTCAATCTGAACGATGCGATCGCGAAGAAATGGGCCGCCTTCTGGCAGGATCTGATCGATGCCAAGGCCGTCGGCGTCAAAACTCCGGTCTGGACCACAGACTGGTTCACCGGCCTCGACGAAGGGACCTATGCCTCATGGATGACCGGTGCCTGGGGCGCGGTGTTCATTCCGCAATTCGCCAAGAAGAGCAACGGTCACTGGCGTGCGGCTCCCCTGCCGCAGTGGGATGAGGGAAAATACGTTTCCGCCAATCTTGGTGGTTCCACGTTCGCGGTGTTCAAGACGACGAAACATCCGAAGGAAGCGACGCAGCTTGCGATGTTCCTCGGTGCTGATCCCGAAGCCTCACGCCTCTGGAACACCAAGCAGTTTCTCTTCCCCGTGCTCAAGGAGCTCGTCGCGGATCCCGAACTGATCAATCACAAATACGATCTCTACGGTGGCCAGGCGGTCAACGCGGTCTTCGTCGAAGCGGCCAAGCACGTCGACTCCTCGTTCCAATATGCGCCGTTCCAGGACTATCTCGCTGGTCAGGTGCAGCAGGAGCTTTCCGCCTCCATCGGCGGCAAGGGATCGCTTGGCGACGCCTTCGATCGCCTGCAGGACGTCGTCAGCGCTTATTGCTCCGATCAGGGTTACACCGTTTCCAAGGGGTGAGTACCGGCATGCGGGCTGCAGGCACCCGCATGCTCATTCGCAAGCCCGCGCTTCGGCGCGGGCACATTTCGCAGCCGGAGATAAAGCAGATGGCCGGTCCTATCAGCCGCAAACGCCGCCGCCGCGTGGGCAAGAGACTGGCACCTTTCCTCTTTCTTGCCCCCTTCGCGCTGCTGTTCGTCGCCTTCCTGATCGCGCCGATGCTCTATGCGCTTAACCTGGCGGTCTACAAGACGACCGTGGTCGCCGGCACCAAGTTCGTCGGGGCGGATAACTTCGTCCGTGCCCTGGGCGATCCGAAATTCTGGCAGGGCGTCATCGTTCTCCTGAAATTCGCCGCCATCCAGATCCCCGGAATGGTCGCGATCGCACTGCTGATCGCACTTATCCTCGACAGCGGCACCGTCTATGCCAAGAGCTTTTTTCGCGTCAGCCTGTTTCTGCCCTATGCCGTGCCTGCCGTCATCGCGACCCTCATATGGGGCTACTTGTACGGCCCGGCTTTTGGTCCGTTCACGCAACTGGCCAATGCCATCGGCCTTCCGGCGCCAAACTTCCTCGGGCCGATCACAATCCTCCCGTCGATCGCCAACATCGCAAACTGGGAATATACCGGCTACCAGATGATCATCTATTTTGCCGCGCTGCAGGCGATCCCAACGGATCTGGAAGAGGCAGCGTCGATGGATGGTGCCAGCAGCTTTATCTACGCGCTGCGCGTCAAGCTTCCGCTGATCGCACCGATGGTCGTCGTCACGATCATCTTCTCGATCATCGGTTCGCTGCAGCTCTTCTCGGAACCCTATCTGTTGCGCAATCTGGCACCGCTCAGCATCACCAATTCCTATACGCCGAACTACTATGCCTACACGCTCGCCTTCGCCAATCAGCAATATAATTATTCCGCTGCCGTTTCCTTCGTCTTAGGCGCAGTGACTGCCGTGATTTCCTATGCCTTCATGCTGATCGTCAACCGCAGGGGCAACGCATGACCATCGTCGGCAAGTCCAAGCGCTCCCCCTCGTTCCGGCGCAATCGCTGGATGCTGTCCGCCATTCTGCTGGTCATATGGTTCTATACGGCTTTGCCGCTCTTCTATGTCCTGGTATCGGCGTCGAAATCCAATAACGATCTGTTCACGACATTCGGCCTCTGGTTCACAAGCGACTTCAAACTGGTGGAAAATATCGGGCAGGTCTTCAGCTTCCAGGGCGGCATCTTCGCCCGTTGGCTGCTCAATACCATCATCTATGCGACAACCGCCGGCATCGGTGCCGCTCTGTTTTCGACGATGGCCGGATATGCGCTTGCCAAATACGACTTCCGTGGCAAGCGCCTGATCTTCGCCATCATCCTCGGCGCAGTCATGATCCCGCAAACGGCCCTTGTCGTGCCGCTGTTCCTGCTGATGTCGAAGGTCGGTATCGTCAATACGCCCTGGGCCGTCATTCTTCCGTCTCTCGTCTATCCGCCCGGCGTTTTCCTGATGCGCGTCTATGCCGATGATGCGATACCGAACGAGCTGATCGATGCCGGCCGAGTCGATGGTGCGGGCGAGCTGCATATTTTCTTCTCATTGGCGCTGCGCCTGCTGATGCCCGGCTTTGCCACTGTGCTCATCCTGTCCTTCGTTGCGACCTGGAACAATTACTTCCTGCCGCTGGTCGTCCTGAGTTCGGCCGAATATTTTCCGGTCACCGTCGGTCTGGCGCAATGGTATGCGACGGCGACGGTTGGCTCCGGCGGCGGTGCTGCGCTCTTTACCCTCGTGCTGGCCGGTGCGCTGATCAGCATCGTTCCCGTCATCATTGCTTTCATCGTCATGCAGCGTTTCTGGCAAGGCGGCCTCGGTGCCGGCGGCGTCAAGGCTTGAAGCTGCGGAGAGATCGACATGGCCGTTATCGAATTGAAAAACGTAAGAAAATCCTTTGGCGCACTGGACATCATCCGCGGGCTCGATCTGCGGATTGAAGATGGAGAGTTCGTCGTCTTCGTCGGCCCCTCCGGCAGCGGGAAATCAACGCTGCTGCGCCTCGTCGCCGGTCTGGAGGAAGTCACCTCCGGCCAAATCCTGATCGGCGGCGAGGATGTCACCGAGCTTGGGCCGGCGGACCGGGCCTTGTCCATGGTATTCCAATCCTACGCTCTCTATCCGCATAAGACTGTGCGCGCCAACATGGCCTTCGGCCTTGAGGTCGCGCGGACGCCACGCGCCGAGATCGAGCGTCGTGTCCAGGCGGCGGCAGCGTCCTTGCGTCTCGAAAACTATCTCGACCGCAAGCCGAAGGAACTGTCCGGCGGCCAACGCCAGCGTGTCGCGATCGGCCGCGCCATCGTCCGCGATCCGGTGGCGTTTCTCTTCGATGAGCCGCTTTCGAACCTCGATGCCGCCCTGCGTGCGGAAATGCGCATCGAAATCGCCCGGCTGCATCAGCGGCTTGGCGCAACGATGATCTATGTTACCCACGATCAGGTTGAGGCGATGACGCTTGCCGACAAGATCGTAGTGCTCAAGGACGGCGCGATCCAGCAAATCGGCTCGCCGATCGAACTCTACGAGAAGCCGGCCAACCTCTTCGTCGCACAGTTTCTCGGTTCGCCGAAGATGAATGTCTACGACGTCGAGCCGACGGCGGAAGGGTTGAAGATCGCTTCCGGTGGCCTGTTGCAACTGCCTTCGGTGCCTTCCGAGGCTGCCAAACTCGGTGCGCGCCCGGAGCATATCGGCATCCTGGCGTCGGGGCAGGGCAATCTCGAAGGCAGGATCGACGTCATAGAGCGGCTCGGCTCCGACACCTATGCCTATGTCGCGCATGACGGCAATCAACTGACGACTGTCCGTCTGCCCGGCAACGTCCAGCTGCGCGTCGGCCAAGCCGTCAGCCTTGCCATCGATCTAGAGCAGTTGCACCTTTTCGACAGAGAGACCCGCTGCATTTTGAATGGCGGCACTGGCACGTCATTGCCGGGTTAGCGATCGGGCAGACCTCGCTCCCGACCCCGTTAGCGCAGCGGATAAGACTTGCGTTCAAATCGATGCCTATTTCCCTTCAACAAAAACCTGGGCTCCACGCATGATTTGACGCGCCGCATTGCGAAGCATGCCCTGATCCGAAGACACGATGAAGGAGGAGACGCCCTTTGCCGCCAGCGGCGCCATGTCCTCCACGCTATCGACCATCATCCACACGGACGTATTGGTCTTGCGGGCAGCATCGATGATCGTGTCGACTGCGCTGACGATCGCCGGATCGTCTCTTGTGGCCGCGCCGAATGCGACGGTCAGATCGCCTCGCCCGATGAACACTGCATCCAACCCTTCGACGGCGACGATATCCTCGATATTCTCGACCCCGGCAGGATCCTCGATCATGGCGATCGCCGCGACGCCGCCATCGGCTTCATCAATATGTTTCCACATGGATTTTGCACCATAGTCGCCAGCGCGCGTGACGGCGGAGAACCCACGGCGGCCACCTCTATAGCGACACGCTTCGACCAGCTTTTCTGCTCGATCCACGCTGTCGATATGCGGCGCAAGAATGCCTGTAGCTCCGCAGTCGAGTGCCGAAAGTATGCCGTCGGGGGTCAAGGCGGGCACCCTGACAATCCCCGATATGGCTGAGGCTTTACAGGCGAGCAGGGCTATGTCGGTGGCCATGCGATCGAACACGCCATGTTCCTGATCGATCACGACGAAATCGAAGCCCGCGCTCGCCAGTATTTCGATCGATGACGGGCTGGGGATTTTTACGAAGCTGCCCGTCAGTCTTTGACGGTCCGCAACTCGCTTCCTTAGAGGAAGATGAGGGTTACGTTCACCCATTCTCGCTCTCCTATATGGCGTCAGGCCTACGATCTCTTGGAGGGCAGCAATACATCTCCCGGCCACGCATCGTTTCGGTTTCTGGTCGCGTTTCAGTAGCTGAAACGATTGGATTCTGAACTTGTCCCGAAATTTCGTCTTGCATAGCGTCCGGCGAAACGGTGCAGAACGTCGATCGATCCAATCGCGGCATGCGCTCCGATCTTCGTGAGATCGCCGCGCAACTCGGGCACCGTGTCAGCTGGAGAGTTTCTTATGCCCAATACCGAGCCCGTCTTTGTCGACATCGCGCTAAAGACCTACAAAAGAGGCATCTTGAACGCGATCATCGCCCCAAGACCGATAGGCTGGATGAGTACGGTGGATAGCAAAGGGAATGCCAATCTGGCCCCTTATTCCTATTTCAACATCATGTCCAATGAGCCGCCGATCCTGGCATTTTCGTGCAACACGCCAGAAGATCGCCCTACCAAGGACACGCTGAAAAACGTCCGGGAAACCGGCGAGTTCGTGTTCAACCTGGTCAGTTACGACCTGGTCAAAGAGATGAACATGACCTCTGCGCCACTCCCCGCCGGGATGGATGAATTCGAATATGCCGGACTGGAAAAGGCGGAATGCATCTATGTGAAGGCGCCACGTGTCGCTCGGTCTCCTGCTGCACTGGAATGCAAGGTCGTCGAGATCGTCCGGTTGACCAACGAATTGGGCGGCGCAAACGTAAACGTCACTTTTGGAAAAGTCGTCGGCATGCATATCCAGCCCGACTTCCTTGAAGACGGCGGATATTTCAACACCGCCCTTGCCCAACCCGTCACGCGCCTGGGCGGCGCCGAATACGCTATCTCCCAGCCAAGCTTCGAGCTGCAGCGGCAGTTCACGCGCGCCGATGAAAGCACCTATTGAGGTCTGAACGATGATTTTACGCCCGGTTTCGCTTTCCTACTTTTCCAAGGACCCTGCCAGACGCTCCGTCATTCGCGGCCAGAATTTCTCCGTCGAATGCGTCAGAGGCGCAAACGCCACGGAGCATATGATCCATAGCGATCGGGAGACAATCCTCATCCTTGCCGAAAGCGCCGCGACGCTGATAACGGATTTCGAGACGGTGGATGTCGCGTCCCGTTCTATAGCCATCGCACCGGCCGGCACGCTCAGGCTTCGCCTGCCGCAAGCTGCAAGATGCTTCGTCTTGACGACTGGCCGCACCGACATCGACCCTCGCGATATCATCAATGCGAGCGATTACGACACGCTCGATGAACGTGTCCTGCCTGTCGTAAAGCCCATGGAGCGGCTCGCGAAGGATGCCAAGCGCGTCCATACCTACCAGGTGGATGAGGTCCCGTTCCCGGACGGCAACCCGAGACTGAAGTTCTTTCAAAGCGAGACGATGAGTATCAATTGGGTCGAATACGACGGGCAAAGGGACCGAACGAAGCTGTCGCCACATGCGCATGAGGATTTCGAACAAGGATCCCTCGCGATCGCAGGCGACTTCATGCACCATATCCGCACCCCATGGGCGTCCAATGCAGAACACTGGCGCGATGATCAGCACATAAAGGCGTCGGCGGAAAGCATGCTGATCATTCCGCCCGAGCTTATTCACACGACGGAGGGCGTCGGCACCGGGCAGCATATTCTCATCGACGTGTTCGCGCCGCCGAGAACGGACTTCATCGCTAAAGGCTGGGTGTTCAATGCCAGCGATTACCGGGCGTGATTAGACGGTAAGTTCCCTGGATTGCCGAAAGGCCGTCGATCTCAACCCAGTCAACGAATTTCGTTCGAACGGAGATGCCGTCATGCGACCCGAAACGCGGACAAATCCGCTTCCCTTCAAACATGGCGTTTGCGATTGCCACGTTCACGTGTTTGACGACCCGGAGACGTTTCCGTTCGAAAATACCCCGGCCTACGCGCCGCCATTTTCGCCGGCGAGCAGCCTTGTGGCGGAAGCCACTCGAGTGGGCGTGTCGCATGTCGTCCTCGTCCAGCCGACCCCCTATGGGCGAAATCTTGATCTGTTGAGGGCAACGCTTAAGAAACTGGGTGCGCAGGCCAGAGGCATCGGCGTGGCCGACGCATCGATCGGTGCCGATGGTTTTACGGCTCTCAAAGGGGAGGGCATCGCCGGGCTGCGGTTCGTCGAAAACTTGCTGCCTGACGGCAGCCGCATGCCTGGGACCGTGCCGCTCGACACTCTGTTCCAGAAACTCGCGCCCGATTTGGCGGAGGCTGGTATGCATGCGGAGATCTGGGCGCCATTATCGACGACGCTCGAACGGTGGCCGGAACTGGAAAAGACGCGGGTTCCGATCGTGCTCGACCATATGGGCGGCTTTGATCCGCAACTCGGACTGGAGCACCCACATTTCCAGCGCCTCCTCGCATTGGTGCGGGACGATGCCGTCTGGGTCAAGCTCGCCGTCTGCCGGCGCGCGATCGGTGTCGGTTACGATGCCATCAGGCCCTTCCACGATGCCTTGGTGGAGGCCAACAGCCACCGCCTGTTGTGGGCAACCGATTTTCCTTTCGTGCGGTTTCCCGGAACACCACCGACGATCCCCTATCTGCTGGATCTCTTCAAAATGTGGGTTTCGGATAGCGTCTTGATAGAGCGAATTCTCTCTGGTAACCCGACCAAACGATACGGTTTTCAACCGTCCTTGCGCGATCAATGATCTGGTGGTGCTTCATGAAGCCTGCAACTGCGCTTCGATGGCCGCGACATTCTCGCGCAACGCTTCGATAATGGCTTTCCGGTTTTGATTTCCGCGCAAGGCGGACCTGAAGTAAGTGACGCCGAATGTCGCAAGGACCCGCTCGCCTGAGCGGATCGGAAATGCGATCGTGCCGGAGCTTTTCGGCTCAAGCTCGGGGTTTCGTTCCGCAAACCCCTTCGCTCTCGTGCGAGTGACCATTCTTTCGAACGTACCCTCGCTCATCTGATTGTTTTCCGGGTCCTGGGAGGCCCGCATGACATCCCGCAAAATTCGCTGTTCCTCGGGCGGGCAAAAGCAGACATAGGCTCGGCCCAGCGCACGGCCGCCCAAACTCAGGCGTCGCCCGAGCGACGCATGAAAGGGCGAAATCGGACTGTCGGGGATCGTGCTGTAGTTGATGACGACCGCATCGATATCCAACGTGCATATCGCGCAAGGCCACAATATCTCCTTCGTCAGCTTATCGGCGAAGGACCGCGCCACCTCGATGACTTTCGGAGCGCCATGAAATCCGGAACTCAGGTTGGCGATTGCCGAAGTGACATGGTAGCCGCGTGTTTTCTCATCTTGATTGACATATCCGGCGGCGATCAGCGTCTGCAGAAACCGCACGACCGTCGGCTTCGGAATGCCGGTACGCGAATGTATTTCCCTCACCGTCACGAGGCCACCCTGGTTCACGGCGGCAAGGACCGCAAGAGCCTTGGTCACCGCTTGAACAGGCGCGAATGTCATCAGAAACCTCCAACAGCCGAAAACACCGGGCCGCACCGGACGCAAACCAGGCGGGATCGGTCTCCCACTTCCGATTAGATCGTTATGCCAATCCCGCGCAAGAGCAGTGTCTGCAGGTCCGCAGTTCGTTTCATCCAATGAAACGGGCTGATTATGGTGTTGTTCGCAGACGTTGAATGCCCTACCCATCGACCACGATAGCGCATGAGATCAGTCTCGGCTGCGCAGAGCGGGTCGAAAGTCCCACACACATCATTTTTCGGTAGGCCAGGCGGACCGCTCCAGATGCAATCATCGCAGCAACATGTCGTCGAGATCACCGGTCAAAGCCTGAGCATCGAACAGGCTGTTTCCGTGTCCCGGCGTGGCGCCAAAGTGGCCCTAAGCTCCGATGCCATCGAACGCATGTCGCGCGGCCGCCGCATATTGGAAGAGGCGATCAGCCGCGGCGAGCGGATCTATGGCGCGACCACAAGCGTGGGTCCGAAGACCACGGCCAGCATCAGCCAGGCAAACACTGCCGAATTCAGCCGGCGTCTGCTGCGGACGCACAATGCCGGACATGGACCGGTCGCCGGCAAGGATGTGACGCGCGCTACCGTTCTGCACCTTCTCAATTCGCTGGCAAGCGGCACCACCGGCGCACGGCCGGTCCTGGCGGAACGGCTGGTGGATGCCCTGAATGCGGATCGACCGATCGCTATGCATCTCTGGGGCTCTATGGGACAGAGCGACATGTCTGCTATGGCCGATGTCGCATTGGCGCTGTTCGATGATATCGAGCTCGAGGCCGGCGAAGCCCTTGCCCTCTTGAATTCCAGCGCCATGTCGACGGCCGTCGCGGTTCTGTCCTTCGTCGATCTTCATCGCCTGCTGCAGTTTTCGACGCTGGTCGGCGCGCTCAGCATGGAAGGCTACGCCGCCAATCCTTCAATCGTTTCCGATATCGCGCTCCAGTCCCGGCCCTTTAGCGGCCTCCACCGGCATGGCGTGGCGATCCAAAAATATATCGAGGGTAGTTATATCCTTTCGCAAGGCGGTCCGAGAAATCTGCAGGACCCGCTCTGCTTTCGCTCCATGGCGCTGATCCATGGTGCGGCTGAGGACGGTCTTTCCTTTTCGAGACAACAAATCGAGCGTGAGCTGAACGCAAGCCAGGGCAACCCTGTAATATCGCTGGAGCATGGCGGTCTCGCTGCGGTAGCGAACTTCGATATGGTCACGCTCTGCATGGCGCTCGACGTGATGCGGCTTGCTTTCGCGCCGGTCGTCACCAGCTCGACCGAGCGGCTTGCGAAACTCGTCGATACGACGTGGTCCGGCCTTGCGATCGGCCTGATCGAAGAGGACGGCATTGGCGCCCCGGGCTTCAATGGCGTTGCGCTGTTCCACAAGTCGATCACATCGGAAGCGCGGCTACTGACTGCTCCCCTGGCCGGCGAGTTGGCAAGCTCGAGCCATTCCAACGGGGTCATGGATCGAGCATCGCTTGCCGCGCTCGGCGGCCGGCGCGGTCTGGAACTAGCCGATATAGGCAAGTCGATCGTTGCCATGGAGTTGATGGTCGCGGCGCAGGCCGCGGAACTTCGAGCAAGAAAGCCACTCGGCAAAGTCACCAGTCAATTATTCGCCTTTGCACGGCAAGCAATAGCCTTCGCTGCCGCAGGGGAAAGGCCGCCCAATGTGCAGCCTCTGCTGGAGCAGCTCGAACGCAACCGGGACGCTGTCGACAGCATGATTGCATCACAAAACTAGGCGGATACATCCGTGCGACCGGAGGGAGCGCACGCTCAGCAAGGTTGCGCGGGAAACGATCCGGAACGAACAAAATGAGGAGGAACTTATGTTGAAAATAGGCAGCTCCATACTGGCCGTCATGATCAGCGCCACGAGCGCTTTGGTGGCCGTTGGCCAGGCACGGTCGGAGGAAAAGTCGCTAACTTTCGTCTCCTATCAGGGCACCCTGCAGGATTCGCAGATCAAGGCCTGGCAGCAGCCCTATACGGCCAGCCAGAATGTCCAGTTCGAAAACGATTCACCGCCCGACGGCGCCAAGCTGAAGGCGATGGTCGAGGCTGGAGCCGCCTCCTGGGACGTTGTTGACCAGGGAGCCGCCTTCGCCGAGCAGAATTGCGGCAAGCTCCTTGAAAAGCTGGATTTTTCCAAGATTGACACCTCGCAGTTTCCCGAGGGTTCCGTCAGCGATTGCGGCATGCCTGTCTATTTCTTCGCCCTGACCTTCGTATACAATACCGAGAAATATAAGGATCATCCGCCGACGAAACTTGCGGATTTCTTTGATCTCAAGAATTTCCCGGGAACGCGCGTTTTGCCGCCGGATATCAGCCTCGGCACGCTGGAATACGCCCTCATGGCGGATGGCGTCGACGCCAAGAGCCTCTATCCGATCGATGTCGATCGTGCCCTCAAGAAGCTCGATACGATCAAATCATCGATCATTTTCACCAAGACGAACGGCGCGCTTCAGCAGGCGCTCGTCGATGGTCAGGCCGACATGGGCTTTGCCGTGACCGGGCGCGTGATCGCATCGGCCAAGGCCGGCGCTCCGATCGCTCCGGTTTGGGACAAGACGATCCTCGGCTGGGACGCGCTGATGATCCCGAAGGGCACGGCAAACCTGACGACGGCGATGGATTTCGTTCAGTTCGTCTCCCATCCCGATCAGAACAAGCGTTTTGCCGAGCTTGCGGGCGTCATCGCCGCAACGAACAAGGCGGCGCCGGACTATTCAGACCTGAACAAGACGTTCAATCCGCGCCTGCATGATGAGACCGGAAACAAGGTCCTGCTTTCCAACGTGAAATGGTGGGCGGCAAACCTCAATACCGTCATCGCCAAGGTTACTCCCTGGATGTCTCGATAGGCCCAATGATGGAAGCAGTTATCAACAACCGCGCCTCCGAAGGGCGGAAAACCAAAACGGCGCCAATCAACATCGCGGTCTGGCTGCCGCTTCCATCGACCGTTCTATTGCTCGGCACCTTTCTCTATCCACTGCTTTCCATCGCGATGCGAAGTTTCACCGATCCCGAGTTCGGATTGCAGAATTACGCATCGCTTCTGACCGATGACATCTCGATCGTCATTATTCTGCGTACTCTCCGTATCGCTGCGATCGTCGCAGTCGTGACGCTGATCATAGGTTTCCCCTATGCCTATACGCTGACGCTCGTCACGCCACGGATGCGCGCCGTGCTCATGACGATAGCCCTTTTGCCGTTCTGGACCTCGGCTATTGCTCGAAGCTTCGCCTGGACATTGCTGATGCAGCGCGGCGGCTTAATCGAAACGGCCTTCTCCTGGATCGGCTTGCCGGGTGTGGTGCTGGTGCGCACGTCGACCGGCGTGACGATCGCGATGGCGCAAGTCCTGTTGCCCTACATGATCCTGCCGCTCTACAGCAATATGCGCGGGATCGACCAGCGCCTGCTGGACGCGGCAGCTTCCATGGGGTCCCCGAGATGGCGAGCCTTTCTGGAAATCTATCTGCCGCTTTCGTTACCCGGCATGCTGGCTGGCCTGTCTCTCGTTTTTGTCATCTCTCTCGGTTTCTACGTCACCCCGGCAATCCTCGGCTCGCCGCAGGAGGCACTCGTTTCGCAACTGATCGCTACACGCGTCGACACATTGCTCGATTTTGGTGGGGCCGGTGCGCTTGCCGTCATCGTTCTGCTGGTCGCCGCGGCCTTGATGGCGCTGATCGGCAGGCTGAATGCTCGCCTCGATCTGCAATCCAATATGGCTGGAAAATGAGGTGAGCGCGATGTCCTTTTTCTCGACGCGCCGTGAAGGCGGACCTGGCGCCCTTTTGCGGCTAATGACCCTGCTGACGGCGATCCTGATTGTTCTGCCCACTTTCGTCGTGATCCCGGCAAGCTTCACCGCCGGAGAGACATTTCAATTCCCGCCACGGGAATGGTCCTTGCGTTGGTATGAGAATTTTTTCACGTCGCGTATGTGGCTTTCGTCTCTGCTGCAGTCGCTGCAGATTGCGTCGCTCACCGCCGTCCTTGCCACCGTTCTCGGTATCAGCACGGCCATTGGGCTCACCCGCATTCCGCGCAGGACGGGCGCGGTGTTGAGGCTCTTCTTCTCGCTCCCGCTGACCGTTCCGAGCGTGGTGATCGGAATCGCGGTGTATGCCGTATTCCTCAAATGGCATCTTGCCGGCACCTTGTCCGGCCTCGTTCTCGCGCATACGGCGCTTGCCATCCCCTTTGTGATTACGACCGTCGCCGCCAGCCTCACGGGCTATGACAACACGCTCGATCTCGCCTCATCGAGCCTGGGTGCCGGTGGCATCACGACGCTTTTGCGGATCAAGATTCCGCTGCTTGCGCCCGGCGTTATCTCAGGGTTCCTTTTCGCCTTCGTCAGTTCGTTTGACGAGTTCGTCGTCGCGCTCTTTCTGCAGACGCCAAAACTCAGGACGCTGCCGGTCCAGATGTACAACTCGATCGTTCTGGACATGGATCCCACCATATCGGCGGCCTCCAGTGTCATTGTTGTCGCCACAACGATCGTCTTCCTGCTCGTCTCGCTCAGAGCCGGCAACAAGATTTAGAAAACGCGGTTCCGCAAGAATGATGAAAAAGCACTCGATCAAAATCTCGAACGCAACCCGCTACTATCCGGGCGCCACACGGCCGGCAATCGACGATATTTCGCTGGATATCGCACCGGGCGAATTCATGACGTTTCTCGGTCCGAGTGGTTCCGGCAAGACAACCCTGCTGTCCATCATCGCCGGCTTTGTCACGCTCAACACCGGCTCGGTGGAAATCGACGGCAAGGATATCACCAATCTCAAACCGCATAAGCGCGACCTCGGCGTGGTCTTCCAGCAATATGCGCTTTTCCCGCACATGACAGTGCTCCAGAACATCGCCTATCCGCTTCGGCAAAGAGGCATCCCGAAGGCGGAGATCGAAGCGAAGGTGAGGCATGTTCTCGACCTCGTGCAGCTCGGCGATTTCGCGCATCGATTGCCCCGGCAGCTTTCGGGCGGCCAGCAGCAGCGCGTCGCGCTCGCCCGCGCCGTCGTCTACGAACCCAGGGCGCTGCTGCTCGACGAGCCGCTCGGAGCGCTCGACAAGCGCCTGCGTGACCGGCTGCAGCTCGAGATCGCCCGCATGCATCGCGAGCTCGGAATGACATTCGTTTTCGTGACGCATGATCAGGAGGAAGCCCTAACGCTGTCTGATCGTATCGCCGTTTTTAACAGCGGGAAGATCGTGCAGGTCGGAACGCCGACGGAACTGTACCGCAACCCGAATTCGCTGTTCGTTGCAAAGTTCCTTGGAGAGTCCAACATCATGGAAGGATCAAGTCGGGGAACAAATATCGTTGTTCGTCCTGAGCATGTTCATCTGAAGATGCCGGCCAATAAGTGCTGCGAAGATGAGGTTTCGAAGGCCGCAAGAATAACCGATGTCGCCTTCGCTGGCGCCCACCTCAAGGTGGGACTGGCGTTCTCTGACGGCGTCACCGGTTCATCCTTGATCACGGCTGGCAACCCATTGCATTTCCAGCGTGGCGAAGAAGTCCTCGCTGTGTGGAACAAGGCAAACCAGCACATCGTTGCGAACGAAGACCTCACCGCCGATTCCACTGATAGCCTTCGAAATCATCTTAGTGAAGTTCGGTAGGTCTATGCTGTCGCTTGACCCTTAATATGAGAACGCGGCAGTTTTGGCTCGTTTTAGCAGTTAATTTGAGAATTCCGCGACGACGACAGGAGTTCGTTGGTGTGGAGAGCCAGTGTTACCGGCAATTGCTGTAGGGACGTGCCTCGGAGCGTTGGCTTGGATCACGTCATGGCGACGATCGCAATAAGCCGTATAGGTCGACCTCAGTCCCAAGCTGGAGCAAGGCCGGGAGGATTTACAATTCGGCTTCCGGGTGTCGCTAATTTTGCGATCTCGCTCATTTCAGCGCTGGTGAGTTCGAAATCAAATACTTCCACGTTGTCGCGGATTCGATCTGCCCTCGACGACCTGGATAGGGCCACGACGCCTTGCTGTACAAGCCACCGCAGGACGATTTGCGATATGGAGCGCCCATGAGATTCAGCAATTCGCATGAGCGTCGGGTCATGAAAGACCCGCCCGACGGCCATTGCGCAATAGGCGATGATGGTCATGCCGACGCCTCTGGTTGCGGTCATCATAAGGTCTTGATCAAGAAAAGGATGAAATTCGAACTGGTTTGCCACAAGCGGCCGGTCAGACAGTGTGACGGCCTGTGCTATCAGGGAGCGATTGAAGTTGCTGACGCCGATGTGCCGGGCTTTTCCCTGCTTCACCGTTTCGTTCAGCAGTCCGATCTGATCGGCCAGGGGAGTGGCGGCGTTCGGCCAATGCAACAAAAGCAAGTCGACATAGTCGGTGTTCAGCTTTTTCAGGCTTTCATCGACCGATTGGGCGAAGTTGTCGTTGGAATAGTTTGCGACCCAGACTTTGGTGGTAACGAAGACATCAGCGCGCCGCAAACCGGAGCGAAGGATCCCTTCTCCCACCTCCGTCTCGTTGCCATAGATCTGAGCGGTGTCTACGTGGCGGAAACCGGCGCGGAGCGCTTCACTGATGAGCTGGACAAGCGCCGTTCCGCGCATGCCATAGGTGCCGAAGCCTAGCGCCGGAATCTTGGCTTCGTTTGCGATAACATATTGCATTTGATAGCCCTCCCTCGGGGATTGATACAAATTGGCCGCAACCCCCGGGGTGGATAGGGTCGCGGCCTCTTTGCTTCGATTGCGTGGCTTAAGCGTTGAGCACCAGTTGAGGATCTGTCGCGGGAGCGGCTCCGCGCAGACGGCGATTGTCGAGGCTAAAGGCACCCGCTCCGAAGTAGGTAATCTGCAGAAGGCCGCCGGCCATCATGACGTTCTTCAGGAAGTGGATCATCTGGTTCTGGTCGGCGAAGTTGCTGTGGAAGAACACGGCTGTCGCCAATGCGAACAAGGACATGACGGCGGCAACGGGCTTGACCCGATAACCCAAGACCAGGAGCAGGCCGCCACCGAGCTCGACCGCGATCGAGCAAGCATAGGCGAGGGGCGGTATCGGCAGGCCGACCGCCTGGATCAAGGCAATCGTCGGTCCGTATGCGGCAATCTTGCCGAGGCCGCTCATCATGAAGGGAAGGCCGATCATAAGGCGACCGAGCAAGGGAAGAACGCGTGTATTGTCCATGATATATCTCCTTGATTTCGATATTGGGTGGAAGGTTCCGATAGGTTGGCGTGGCTTGTTTTCAGGCTGCATCGACGAGGATGAACTCCGCGTCTTCGGTGGCTTCAATCGTCAGATTGTTCTCGGCAATGGCTGCGATGCCATCGCCCGTCGCGACTCGCTGGCCGTTCACTGTGACGGCGCCTCGCGATGGGGCAAGATATGCATTGCGGGACGGATGGATCCGATATTCGACGACCTGTCCCGAAAGAAGCGTTGCAGCGAGGACCCGGGCGTCGGCGCCGATCGACAGTGCCTCGCCATCACCCACGATCCCGCTTGCCAGAGTGACGAGGCGGCCGGCGCGTTCGCGCTTCGGGAAACGCTTGGTACCCCAGCGCGGGGTGCCCCCGGGTCGGCGTGGGCGCAGCCAGATTTGAAAAAGCTTGAGCGGTTCGTCGCCGTCGTTGCGCTCGGCATGCGTTATTCCGGTTCCAGCGCTCATCACTTGGACGTCGCCGGCTTCCGTGCGCCCGACATTGCCCACGCTATCCTCATGGGTGACGGCACCTTCGCGAACATAGGTGATGATTTCCATGTCCGAATGCGGGTGCCGCCCGAACCCCTTGCCGGGAGCGATTTCATCGTCGTTCCAGACGATCAGGGCGCCAAGCGAATGATTGGCCGGATTGCCGTTGTGCGACACGATGAAATGGTGCCGGGCTTTCAGCCAGCCGCGGTCGCCGCCATCCAATGTGTGGCTCGGTCTGAGTTGCAGCATTTTCGTCTCCTGAAACTATGTGGTCCGTGTGGCCACCGCTTATGGAGCTAACATGCCGCGTTTCGCTGATGCTGATAATCTACCTATTTCATAACGTCTCGTTCCATCAGTGGAACGAAGAAGGCGTCAATCGACCGCTTCCTTCAACACATCGCAAACAAAGTCCACGACGGCACGCACGCCGGGAAGCATTCCGCGACGCGATGTAAAGATGATGTGCAAAATACCGTCTGTCCCCGACCAGTGCGGCAGCACGCGCGTGAGACGACCGGCGGTAAGTTCAGTTTCGCAATTGGCAGCGGGAAGAAGAGCAACGCCGATGCCCGCGCACGCGGCGGCGAGGAGCAGTTCGAAGCCTCCTGTCGCAAGCTTGGGTTCGAAGCTGACGATGTTCGAAGAACCGTCGTCGCCAGCAAGAAGGTTCCAGGTGCAGACGCCGGCGTGTTCCTGCTGGCTCAGCAGCGGTATACGCGCCAAGTCAGCGAGACTTTCCAACGGACCGTGTTGCCGGATGAAATGAGGGGAGGCGACGAGTATGCGCCGGCTCATGCCGATCTTCCTCACCTGCAGATCGGCATCCGTGTCCAGACGCTCGCGGACACGAATGGCAACATCCACCCCTTCATGCACGAGGTCGATGCGACGGTCGCTTACGGTGATCAGCATGCGCAGCTTGGGATGCTTGGCAAGGAAGGCCGGAAGCCGAGCGGCAATGAGATGCTGAAGGCCAAGCGGACAGCTCACCCGGACGAGACCACGCGGTTCCGAATGCGTGCGCAGGGCCGTCTCCTCGATGGCCTCGCTCTCGATGACGGCTGCCCGCGCATGCTCATATACTTGGCGCCCCACTTCGGTCAGGACCAAATGTCGCGTACTGCGCTCCAGCAGCCGCACGCCAAGATGATCCTCCAAGATCGTAATGCGTCTGCTCAGCCTTGATTTCGGCAGTCGGAGACTTCGTGCCGCGGCCGAGAATCCACCATTGTCGACCACGGCGGCGAAGAAACGAAGGTCGTTCAAGTCAAGCATCGATCACCGCGCTAGCTGCCGGCCAGGAGACGGCTTTCGATCCAGTCGACCATCAGCTTTCGCTGCTCGAAATACCAACGGCCATCCGCTTTTACGAAGCGATCAAGATATCGGATTGAAGCGACCATCAGGCTGCGATTGATACCATCGACCTTGACATGATGTGCGAGGCAATAGGTAACCCCTGTAGCCGAAACCGGCGTCCATGCCACGGTGCTCTGGCCGTTGAAGTGTGTCGTCGCTTCATATGCGTTCAGGGCCTCGAATACGGGCCGCAAGCCGTCGCGGCCGCGAATTTCCTGTGTCGGAGCAGAGTTTCGGCTGTCCATGAAAACGAGAAACTCGGTATCCGGCGTGAAGAGAGACATCTGGCCTTCGGCGTCCCGCCGATCGGCGCAATGGGCGTAGGCGTCGACAAGTTCGCGAATTGCAAGTCGATCGCCAATTTCCTGCTGGGTCATGTCGTCATGGTTGGATCGTTGCACGGGATGGGTCATAGGCTGGTCCTCCGCTTGGTGGTCGCTCCGGATTACCATATAGGATGTGATCTACGGTTTCTGGAAGTCTTCTTAGACATTGCTGTGCGCGACGAACCACGGAAATAGCTCGAGCGCGTTGCCCGCAAGGACTGCGCGGCCCTTCGGGCTGGCACGCTCCGAGCTCGTCTCAACTTGATGGCGGCGTGTGACCACGCACTATGTATGAGCTGCCGCTTTCGAAGTTGCGGCTCTCCAGAAAGTGCGCCGGCCGCCAATCCAGATAACCGGTGCGATCGGATCGCAGCTTCCGGCCAGCTTCTACGGTGTGACAGACATTTCCGCGGCACCTGATCTGGAGGCGTCGGAAGTGGCTATCGGTATTTCCTGGAGGCGCTCGATGAACCACCGTCCGGCAGGACCAGGAGGTGATTTCGTTTGCCAAACCGCAGACATCGGCACATTCAGACCACCGGGCGGTATATCTTCGATGGTGAGCGCCATAAGACGTCCTTCTTCCAGATCCTTACGCACTGCATGCAGCGGCATGCCACCCCATCCCAGGCCATTGAGGATGAACTGATGTTTTGCAAACAAATCGGCAAGACGCCATGTGGCCGGCGACATCACGCCGACTTCCCGACCAGCCGATAGATCCGATCTGTCGGTAAGCACGATTTGAGTGTGTTTACCGAGCACCTCCTTTGGAATCTTCCCCTTGTATGAGGCGAGTGGATGCTCGAGCGCCGCCACCATTAGAAACGAAACATTGGACAAGCGTTCGCTGGTCAGCGTGGCAGGGATGACAGGCAGAGAGCCGACGATGCCGACGCTGCACTTTCCATCCAGCACCGGTTGAATAGCGGCGCCGAGCGCCTCGACATAGATGCGCAGCGCAACACCCGGATATTGCCGCCGAAACTCCTGGGCAGCCTGGGTTATCGCATCGATGGGATAAAAGACGTCGACCACGACGGAGAGCTCGGGCTCCAGGCCCGCCGACATGCCTTTCGCTCGCGCTTTCATATTATCGACGCTGGCGACAATACCACGAGCGTCCGCCAGCAATACAACGCCCTCCGGCGTGAGCTTTGGATAGCGACCGGATCGATCAAAAAGGACGACGCCGATCTGAGCCTCGAGGTTGCCGACCAATTCACTGACGACGGATTGCGCCCGTCGAACCTTGCGCGCGGCAGCTGAGAAGCTGCCCTCGTCGACGGCAGCGATGAAGCTTCGCAGTTGATCCAGAGAGACGCCGTCCAACATCGTAAGTCACCCGATCTATCGGAATATCAGATGGATAATTCCGGAATATAACGGCTATTCAAGGATAAGCCAAGGGTGAATGATGATGACATCATGTTTGACCATCTCAAGAAACTTCTGTCACGCCAAATATCAACACCATCCGCGCAGTCCTCGGAGGGCGCCCTCATGACGATCTTACATATCGATTCCAGCATTCTTGGCGGGTATTCCGTCAGTCGTTCATTGTCCGCCGAAATTGCTGCAAAGCAGCAGGCGCTTCATCCAGGTACGAAAGTTATCTATCGCGATCTGGTCGCCGATGCGGCCCTGCATCTTTCCGACCGCCACATGGCGGTCTTCCAAGGGAGCGCCGTTACCGATCCGGCACTGGGCGCCGATCTTGCGACCGGAAGCGCCTACATAGACGATTTCTTCGCAGCCGATATCATTGTCATCGGCGTACCGATGTATAATTTCTCGATCCCCTCGCAGCTCAAGGGCTGGATCGATCGCGTCGTCGTTGCCGGCCGGACGTTCCGGTACGGTGCGAATGGCCCCGAAAGTCTGCTTCCCAAGGGCAAGAAGGTCTTCATCGCCTCGTCTCGCGGCGGGGTCTACACGGACGGCGGCCCGGCGTCAGCTCTTGAACATCACGAAACCTACCTGCGAGGCGTGCTGGCTTTCATCGGCCTTACGGACGTTACCGTCATTCGCGCCGAGGGCCTGAACCTCGGGGATGAAACCAAAGCAGCTTCGATCACCAAGGCGAAAGCCGAGATTGCCGCCCTAGTTGCCTGACCGAGACGCAATCGATCCAAGGCGTCGGGCGCACAACAAGCGCTCGATGCCCCTATCAAAATCAAAAGGTGTTCCATGCCTATGAAAATTGACTTGCCTACCACGGTGGCCGTGGTCGCTCTCCTGGCAATGACCACAACAACATTTCCTGCGGCCGCGCAGCAGATCTCATCGCCCGATCCCAAGGCGGTGAAAGCAGGAACCTATCAGATCGAGCCCTACCACACCCAGGTCAGCTTCTCGCTCTCCCATTTCGGCTTTACAAATTTCTCCGGTTTCTTGTCCGGCGCATCCGGCACCTTGAAGCTTGATCCCATGGCTGTTTCGGCGTCCAAGCTTGACGTCTCGATTCCCGTAAGCTCGATCCTGACGACGGCTCAGCCCCTGGACGATCAACTTAAGCAGGGCCAATGGTTTGACGTGGCGAAATATCCCAACGCCACTTTCACATCGACGAAGGTCACCCCAGCCGGGAAAGACGGCGCGACCATCACCGGCAACCTCACGCTTCACGGGGTCACGAAACCGGTTACGTTGAAGACCCATCTCGTAGGCTCGGGTACCGACCCGCTCAGCAAATCGTTCAACGTCGGCTTCGAGGCGGTCGGAACGATCAAGCGCGGCGATTTCGGCATCAAGCAATATCTGCCACTCGTAGGCGACGACGTCACTCTCAAGATCGCCGGCGCCTTCGTTCTTCAGCAGTAGCACCATGCGCCCGGATCGCTCCGCCCATCGCTATACACTGGTCGCCATCATCCTTCATTGGATGATGGCACTGGGGATCGCCGCGCTCGCGTTGATTGGTCTTGCGATGACGCATCTCAAGCTGGCACCGATGCAATTGTTCGAGCTTTATCAGCTCCATAAGTCGATCGGTATCACCGTCTTCCTCGCGGCTTTCCTGCGTCTCGCCTGGCGGTTGACCCATCGCCCTCCGAATTTGCCCGAGGCGATGCCCTCGGTCGAAAAGGCAGCTGCTACGGGCGGTCATCTCTTGCTCTACGCATTCCTGTTTGCCCTGCCGATCACCGGCTGGGCATTGGTCTCGGTGTCGGTGCTCAACATTCCTACGGTTCTCTACGGAGTTCTGCCATGGCCCGATCTGCCGCTGCTATCAATGCTTGACGACAAGGCGCCCGCAGAAGCTCTCGCAAAGCTCGTCCATGCCTATGGCGCATATGTCCTGATTGGCCTTGTCGCGGTCCATGCCGCGGCTGCGCTTCGCCACCACTTCATCATCCGTGATGACGTCTTGAAGCGGATGCTTCCCATTTCCCGTCCGCTGCCAGTCGCTTCACCTTCTACAAAGGAACATTCGTCATGACGCCATTCCGAATGGCGGCGGGTCGGCTCGCCGCATCTGCTCTCCTGATGACGGCATTCGTATCGACCTCTTCGGCGGCCGGCGCCCCAAGCTGGAAGCTCGATCCCGGCAAAAGCAAATTGGGCTTTTCAGGCATGCAGACCGGAGCGAAATTTCAAGGCGGCTTCAGCCGCTACGACGCGGCCATCGAATTCGATCCGGATCATCTTGAAGCCTCCCATATCACTGTCTCGATCGATCTTGCGAGCGCCACAACAAACGACAAGCAACGCGACACGGCGCTGCCGGGCAAGGATTGGTTCGACGTCCCGCAATTTCCTGCAGCGAAGTTCGAGACTAGCGCCATCCGCCGGAAGGACGCAGGCACCTATGAAGCAGTGGGTAATCTGACGCTTCGCGGCGTCACCAAGCCAATCACGCTCCCGTTCACGTTGGAAATGAACGGACCATCCGCCCACGTGACGGGGCACGCCGAGTTGGACCGCAGTGCTTTCGGCATCGGTCAGGGCTCCTGGAGCACCGACCAGTGGGTGTCCTTCGCCGTCGCCGTCGACATCGACCTCACCGCAACACGAGGGAACTGAGGCGCTGAACCACAAGGCAGCAGCGCGATCATCCCGACATCGGAACGAATATCGCTATCGCAAAGGAAAGGAGACCGGTCATGAGTGATAAACTTACTGTCGTCGTCACGGGTGCCACAGGTAAACAGGGCAGCGCTGTCGTGACAAATCTGCTTGAGCGCGGTCACAAGGTTCGCGCCGTCACGCGCAATCCCGAGTCCGCGAAGGCGCAGGGACTCGCCAAGGCAGGCGTCACGCTGGTCCGTGCCTCGCTCGAGGACACGGCCGCGCTGACGAAGGCGCTTGAGGGCGCGACCTCTCTCTTCGCGATGACAACACCATTCGAAGGCGGGCCGAAAGCCGAGACGCAACAGGGTATCTCGGCCGCGAACGCGGCCAATGCGGCAGGCGTGCACCTCGTCTTCAACTCGGCGGGTTCCGGCAATCGACAGACTGGCATCCCGCACTTCGACAGCAAGTACGAGGTCGAAAAGCACATCGGCAAGATCGGCGTACGCGCCACGATCCTGGCGCCCGTCTATTTCATGGAGAACCTCTATTTTGGCATGGAGCAGCTCGCCAAGGGTGTTTTCGCGACGCCGCTTCCGCCGACAAGGCAGCTAGCCCAAATCACCGTTGCAGACATTGGCGCCGTTGCCGTTCGCGTCCTTGAGGAGCCGGGCCGTTTCGCAGGTAAGCGCTTCGATCTCGGGGGCGACGAGCTCACGAGCAACGATGCCATTGCCATCCTGTCGCGTGTCACCGGTCGCCCATTCACCTATTTCCAGGTGCCGCTGGACGTCATTCGCCAACGCATGGGTGAGGACGGCGCCAAGATGTACGAGTGGTTCGATCGCGTTGGCTTCACCTTCGACCGCGCAGAGCTCCGCCGCGAGTTTCCGGACGTCACTTTTCACGACTTCGAGTCCTGGGCGAAGGCACAGAACTGGGACGCGCTTCTCAAAGACGCATAGGCCGTCCGTGGGGCCGATGCATTCAACAACACACGGATGAGGTGATACCAATGAGCAGAATACCTACCCATACGGTCGATGACGCTCCCGCTGCATCGCGCCCGCTCCTGCAAAAGATCGTCCAATCCACCCCGATGGGACGGCCCGCAAACCTGCACGCCCAGATGGCGCATTCTCCCGCGGTCCTGACGGCATATACCTCGCTGCGTGCGGTGCTTGCCGAGCACACTCGCTTCGACCCGAAGGTAGGTGCGGCACTGACCCTTGCTGCTGCGGCTGGGGTCGGCAACGACTATATGATCCGCATCGCAGGCCGGCTCGCCCAAATGAACGGCTGGACCGAAGCGGAGGTCGCAGCGCTACAGAGGGGCACGCCGACAAGCGACGCCAAGTGCGACACGCTGGTCGGACTCGTCAGGGAGGCGGCTGCCAATTCTGCAAACGTCCCCGACGTCACCTGGACGGCTGCCCGGCAAGCTGGCTGGAATGATGAGCAACTTGCTGACGCGTTTGCCTATCTGGGAGCGACCGTGTTCACCGCGTACTTCCTCAATTACGCGCAAACCGACATGGACATTTGACTCCATCCACTGCTCCGCGCCGCCGTCGAATCGCGTGCCGCAAACCACCGAAGTGAATGAAATGACAGGTCAAACTTTGTCGACGCTGGTTGACACACAGGAACGCCAGGCCGGCTTTTCGCGGCATCAGTTGCTCCTAATTGCATTGCTGGCGTTCACGCAGTTCGCGATCATTATGGATTTCACCATCATGTTGCCGCTCGGCGCCGCGGTTTCGGCCTACGCCTTTAGCGCGGGAATTGCGGGCATCCTTGCTGCCGGTTTTGCCGATCGTTTCGATCGTAAGCACCTGCTCCTGTTCTTCTACGTTGGCTTCGTGCTCGGAACCATGCTTTGCGCGACGGCGCAGGACTACCACGCTCTGCTGCTCGGCCGAATTTTGACGGGGCTGTTTGGCGGCGTGATCGGCTCGGTCGTGCTCGCCATTATCACCGACTTGTTCCAGGTGCATATGCGTGCCAGCTCCAATGGTTGGTGAGAAACAAGCCCGCCGGAAATGCCGCGTTTTTCCCATTGGAGAGTCCGCGCATTCGGCCGCAGCGAGGCGGCATGTGCCACCACGGGAGCGCTTCTTGGAGGGTACGTCCGTGTCGGTTTCGAGAACAATCCTTACGGCGCGGACGGAGTTTGGCGTCATCAAACGCGGATCTGGTGCGTAACGTCGAGTTCGCGCTTCGACATCTGGGGATGAACAACCAACAATAGACTGTCTCTAGTCCTGGAGCTTCACCGAGATCGTCAAGTACAGGTTCCGGGAAGCCACCCATGTCCGCGACTCGCTGCCCGCATGGGCGATAGAGGCGACCGTCCGTGAAACGCGCCTTGACATGTAAGTACTATATATTATATGAAATTGTATAATGTTGTTGTGCGGGAGGTATCATGATGGCGATCGAAGTCACTGACTGCATATGGATCGGGCCGCAATTGGACTTGAGGGAGTTTGACGAACTCAAGCGAGGCGGATTCGATACGATAATCAACGTGCGGCGCGATAACGAAGACGCTACCCAGCCGGGTAGTCAGGCGGAAGCCGAAGCGGCGAAACGCGCGGGTCTCCATTATCAGTTCATCCCCGTCGGCATGGATGCAATCACTGTCGCCGACGTTGAAGCTTTCGCCACTGCAATTGGAAAATCGAACGGAAAGGTATTTGCGCATTGCAAATCAGGCATTCGCGCGATGCTACTCCACGCTCTTGCGCTGGTGGAAGCGGGGCGGATGCAGGCCTTCGAACTGGCAGCCTTCGGCAGGAAATACGGCTTTGATCTCTCTGCCGGTGAGGCGTGGCTTGCCAGGCACAATGCGCAGCGGCCGCAGGTGAAGGGCTTCTTCGATCCCCGCAGCTCGAGCGTGCAATATGTCGTCTCCGACCCCGCGACCGGCCGTTGCGCGATCATCGATCCGGTGCTGGATTTCGATGAGAAATCCGGCGCGACGGCGACAACGAATGCCGATACCATCCTCAAATATATCGAGGACAACGAGCTGACGGTGGAATGGATCCTCGATACCCATCCGCATGCCGATCATTTCTCCGCCGCGCATTATTTGAAATCGAAGACCGGTGCACCGACAGTGATCGGCGAGAAGGTGGTCGATGTCCAAAAACTCTGGAAGGGCATCTACAACTGGCCCGCGCTGCCGGCCGACGGTTCGCAATGGGACAGGTTGTTTGCCGATGGCGAGACGTTTTCCGTCGGCTCGATCGAGGGCAGCGTGATGTTTTCGCCCGGTCATACGCTCGCCTCGATCACCTATGTGATCGGTGATGCCGCCTTCGTGCATGATACGCTCTTCCAGCCCGACAGCGGGACGGCGCGCGCCGATTTTCCCGGCGGCGATGCGCATATGCTGTGGCGCTCGATCCAGGCGATCCTGTCGCTGCCCGACGACGTCAGGCTGTTCACCGGCCACGACTATCAGCCGGGCGGCCGGGCACCGCAATGGGAGAGTACGGTTGGCGAGCAGAAGCGCCGTAACGCCCATATCGTCGATACCGACGAGGAGAAATTCGTCACCCTCCGCACCGGACGCGACAAGACGCTAGCGATGCCAAAGCTGATCCTGCATGCGCTGCAGGTCAATGTCCGCGGCGGGCGGCTACCGGAGCCTGAAGACAATGGCAGGCGCTATCTCAAGATTCCTCTCGACGCGTTGGACGGTGCGGCATGGTGAAGAGCCAGGATATCCTGGATCTGATACGGGTTGACGCCGATCCCGCGGCCTTGCACGAAAAGGCGGGCGAAGTTTCGGAACTCCTGAGAACGCTTGCGCATCCCATACGACTGATGCTCGTCTGTACGCTGGTCAAGGGCGAATATTCCGTCAGCGAACTCGAAGAGAAGCTCGACATCCACCAGCCCAGCCTATCCCAGCAACTGAGCGTGCTGCGGGAGGCGGAGATCGTCGAAACGCGCCGCGACGGCAAGCAGATCTATTACCGCCTGACGGAGGAGAAGGCGGCCAAACTGGTCGGTGCCCTCTACACTATCTTCTGTGCCTAGGCAGAGGTGAAATGATGGCCTATCTCCCATCGCTGGTCGGTGGTCTGTTGATCGGGCTCTCGGGAACCATGCGTTGCGCGACAAGGGATTCACCTATAGCGAGATTACACACCGGACCGGCTACGAACGCCGCACCATGGCCAATGGCTCACATTCAAGACGCCGCCGGATAGGCGTCGAGCGGCCTTGAATCCGACATCGCTTTGGTATTTCGAGGCGCTCCTCGCACAATGCTGGAAGGACGGAAATCGCGTCGGCCGTCATCTCTTCCATGATGTCAGACAGCGCGGATATACAGGCGGTTTCTCAAATGTGGAGAGGCTGCTTGGGGCACGGCGCAGGGCTGACGGGCCTGCAACGGATGAGCCGCAGTCCGGGCCGGTGATAATGGACTCCAGGATCACAGGGGATTTATGCATCGACGTGGCTGATCGCGAATAAGGTCAAGCTGGTCATAGTCAAAAAAGTTGCATTTCTTTTGCGCAAATAGCGCCGGCTTTTATTGACCTGTCCCGAAAAAGGCCAGTCGGGTCAGGGCTGTATAGTGCGATTCCGACACCATCAAAGCAGTGAAGACAAGCACGAGGACTGGAGGAAGCAGGATGGCGTAAATCAATGCCAGTCGCTCCCAGGCCATGTGCATAAAAATCGCAACGATCAGTCCCGCCTTCAGAACCATGAAGAGGAGGATCAAGGACCATCTGAGATAGCTCTGGATGCCGAGGTAATCGACGAGGTAGGAGAAGGTGCTAAGGACGAAAAGCAGTCCCCAGACCACCATATAGAGTCTTATCGGATGCTGTTTCTGTTGTCCGGAATGCGTCTGTTCTTGCGCCATGATGCCATCCTCACCACAAATAGAAGAATGCAAAGATGAATACCCAGACCAGGTCCACGAAGTGCCAGTAAAGCCCCGTTATCTCGACGATCTCGTAGTGGCCTTTTCGACTGGTGAAAAATCCACGTCTTTCCTCATCGAAGTCTCCCCGCCATACCTTGCGTGCCATGATCAGAAGGAACAGAACGCCGATCGAGACATGGGTGCCGTGAAAACCGGTGATCATGAAAAAGGAGGAGCCGAACTGCGCCGCACCCCACGGGTTTTCCCAGGGGCGGACTCCTTCCGTGATCAGTTTGGTCCATTCGAATGCCTGCATTCCGACGAATGTCGCGCCGAGGGCCGCCGTCGCCAACATCAGTGCGGCGGTCTTGCGGCGATCGCGGCGGTATCCGAAATTGACGGCCATGGCCATCGTGCCGCTGCTGCTGATGAGGGTGAAGGTCATAATGGCGATCAGGATCAGCGGAATCTCCTTGCCTCCGATTGTCAGGGCGAAAACCTCGCTCGGATTGGGCCATGCGACGGTGGTCGACATGCGCGCCGTCATATAGGCCAGCAGAAAACACCCGAAAATGAAGGTGTCGCTCAGGAGAAAGATCCACATCATCGCCTTGCCCCAGGAGACGTTCTTGAACGCCCGCTGGTCCGAGGACAGATCGGCCGCGACGCCGCGCAGTCCCACGGGCCGCAGAAGTGGATCAGTTGTCGGTCTTTCTATGGATTCGGTCATCATCGAAACTCCTCAGGTGACCAATTGACGGCAGAGATCGACGAAACTGTTTGCCCAGCCGGCGAAGAGCGCAAAAAGGATCAGCCAGACAACGAGCATGAAATGCCAGTAGATGGCGCAAAGATCCACGCTCAGGCAAACTCTTGCCGGCGCAAGGCCGATCCGCGCGCGGATTGCGGTCCGTCCAAGCACGAAAAGTCCGCCCAATATGTGCAGGCCATGCAGGCCGGTGATCATGTAGAAGAAGCTGTTTGATGGGTTATCCGCCAGCACATAGCCTGCTGACATCAGTTGCCGCCACGCAAGAACCTGCCCGGCAACAAAGAGAACGGCCATCGCAAACGCCAATGTAAGAGCCGTATTCAGCATGTCGCGGCGATCAAGACGGGCTTCGGTTTTCGCCCACTGCAGCGCCACGCTGCTGGCGGCGAGGGCCGCGGTATTCACCCATAGCAGCCGCGGGATTGGGATACCCCACCAGTCGGCGCCGCCCATGCGGCTGAGATAGGCGCTGATGAGCAGCGCGAACAGCGCGCCGACGACCGCAAGAAAAATACCGAGCCCGAGCTTCGCTATTGTCACCGATGATCCCCGCATCCCCGGTGCATCGCTTGCCAGACCCACTTCCAGCCAGGGTTTTGAGGTTAGTCGCTGCCTGGCCATCCACCAGGCAATGATGCTGGCGATCCCGCCCATGAAAATGAGAATGACGCTCATGACAGCGCCCTCTCGGACGGCCCGCCCGAAGCCGGCTGGTTCTGCGGCAGGAAGTCCTGGTCCGCTCCGGGAACGCTGTAATCATAGGGCCAACGATAGACGACCGGCAGCTCTTTGCCCCAATTTCCATGAACTGGCGGCGTTTGTGGCGTTTGCCATTCCAATGTCGTTGCCCGCCACGGGTTGCCGCCCGCTTGCCTGCCCCAACGAAGGCTCCAGGCGAGATTGAACAGGAACAGAATCTGAGCGGCGCCGACGACCAGCGCGGCGACGGAGATGAACATATTCAGCGTATGTGCCGACGGTGGAATGAAAGCGATTTCGCCCAGCTCGTAATAGCGGCGCGGCACGCCCATCAGGCCGAGATAGTGCATCGGGAAGAAGATGGCATAGGCACCGAGAAAGGTAATCCAGAAGTGGATATGACCCATCACCACATTCAGCATCCGACCTGTGACTTTCGGATACCAATGGTGGATCGCGCCGAAGATGACCAGGATCGGTGCGACTCCCATCACCATATGGAAATGGGCAACAACAAACATGGTATCCGAGAGCGGCACGTCGACAACGACATTGCCGAGAAAGAGGCCCGTCAATCCGCCGTTGATGAATGTAATGATGAAGGCCAGGGCAAACAGCATCGGCAATGTCAGGTGAATATCGCCCCGCCAAAGCGTCAGAACCCAATTATAGACCTTGATCGCCGTCGGGATGGCAATGATCAACGTCGTGGTCGCGAAAAAGAACCCGAAGTTCGGATTCATGCCGCTCACATACATATGGTGCGCCCATACAACGAAGCTTAGCGCTGCGATGATGACGATCGCCCAGACCATCATCCGGTAGCCGAAGATGTTTTTGCGCGCATGGGTGCTGATCAGATCCGAGACGATGCCGAAGGCGGGAAGTGCGACGATATAGACCTCCGGGTGACCGAAGAACCAGAACAGATGCTGGAACAGGATGGGGCTGCCGCCCCCTTGCTTCAGTTGCTCGCCCATCTCGACGATGGCGGGCATGAAGAAACTCGTGCCGAGCAACCGGTCAAACAGCATCATGACAGCGGCGACGAAGAGTGCCGGGAAGGCGAGCAGCGCCATGACGGTCGCAGTGAATATACCCCATACCGTCAAGGGCATTCGCATCAGCGTCATGCCGCGAGCGCGTCCCTGCAGCACGGTGACGACATAATTCAACCCACCCATCGTGAAGCCGATGATGAACAGAATCAGCGATGACAGCATCAGAATGATGCCCCAATCGCGCCCTCCCGGCGTGCCCGACAGAAGAGCCTGCGGCGGATATAGTGTCCAGCCGGCGCCCGTTGGCCCGCCAGGCGCGAAAAAGCCAAAGACCAGCACGATGACCGCGAGCAGATAGAGCCAGTAGCTCAGCATGTTCGCATAAGGGAATACCATATCACGGGCGCCGAGCATCAAGGGGATCAAATAGTTGCCAAAGCCGCCGAGGAACAGCGCCGTCAGCAGGTAGATCACCATAATCATGCCGTGCATGGTGATGAACTGATAGTAATGCTCCGCATCGATGAAGGAGAAGTAACCTGGAAATCCAAGCTGTAGGCGCATCAGCCAGGACAGTACCAGCGCCACCATCCCGATGGAGATGGCGGTTAGCGCATACTGAATGGCGATGATCTTGGCATCCTGGCTGAAGACATATCTCGTCCACCAGCTTTTCGGGTGATAAAGCTCCACATCCTCGACTTCAGCGGGCTGGATGACCTGCTCGGTGCCGGATCCAATGTCGACCATATCACATTCTCCCTATTCCCACCGATGTGGCTTTTCCCTTCAAGTACGCACGGCACTTACTTGGCCGCCGACTTTTCTGCCGACGCCAGCGGTTGCGAGAAAGTCGGCTGTTGCTGCAGCCAGGCTTGATAGGCGGTCTCGGTATCGACGACGACCGTGCCGCGCATCTGCGGATGACCGACGCCGCAAAGTTCCGAGCAGAGAACTTCGAATGTTCCTGTCCGCGTCGGCGTGAACCAATAGTAAGTGACCGTACCGGGGATCATGTCCATCTTGCCCCGGAATTCGGGCACGTAGAAATCGTGTACGACGTCGATCGAGCGCAGAAGCAATTTGACCGGCTTGCCGATGGGCAAGTGCAACTCGCCGCCTTGAACGATGACATCGTCCATTCCTGCGGGATCATTCTTGTCCAAACCGAGCGGGTTGTCCGCGGTAACATCGCGCGTGTCAGCCCGCCCGAGGCGCCCGTCCGCGCCCGGCAGCCGGAAACTCCATTGCCATTGCTGCCCGACGACTTCGACCGCGCTGGCATCGGCTGGGACCGTCACGAACTGTTTCCAAACGATTAGGCCAGGCGCTAGCATCGCAGCCACGCCGATCGCGGTTCCCCCCGCAAGCCACCATTCCAACCTCTTGTTTTCCGGCTGGTATGCCGCCTGGTTTCCGGCGCGGTGCCTGAAGCGGAGGACGCAATAAGCTATGAACAACACGACCGCCGTGAAAACGAAGCCGGTGATCCAGAACGTGATGACAATCGTGTTGTCGATATAGCTCCAATTGGAAGCGATCGGCGTCCACCACCAAGGGCTCAGCAGATGGAACGCAATCGATCCCACTACCAGTAGAACGAGAACCAATACGACAGCCATCGTCTCCTCCCTGACCGGCCGCGAACGTTTCCACAATCCCATCGCGAAACGTTTTAGTATTATCTCATGAACAAATCACACGGGCAATTGCAGCAACGGCAGGAGTTCATCCCGGCAAACCGCACGGGGCATCCCAACGCCGCAGACCGGACCAGCGGCGTCTATCATTGAACCGAACCCCAGCCGATCCGACCGGCGACACAAAGAGCATCTCGTCCACATCAGGCATCTCGCTATTTGGAGTATTGCTTCAGATAGGCGATCAGATTGGTAATCTCGGTATCGTCCTTCAGCCCGATGAAGGTCATCTTCGTGCCCTTCACCTTCGCCTTGGGGTCGTGCAAATAGTCGCGCAGCGACGTCTCGTTCCACACGAGGCCATCCTTGCCCGCCTGTTGCATGGCCGGCGAATAGGCGAAATTCGGGTGTGTTCCAGCTGTTCTGCCGAACAGGCCGTTCAGGGAAGGGCCGATCTTGTTCTGGTCCGTTTCGGCTATGTGGCAAATGGCGCATTTCTTGAAGACGGTAGCGCCTGCCGCGGCATCACCCTCCTGCGCGAGAGCGCCAAGTGGGAGAGCAATGGCGAAAAGCAGACAGACCGGAAGAAAACGGTAAGACATGGTACTCCTCATTCTCTTCATCGCTATCCGAACCAAGGCGACGGTCATCTGGCAGTTCGCAACGGCTTGGAGGATGATTCGGGGGTAAATTTCCTTTACGGATTCAAGGCGCACGGTTCGGGTAGGCGGGAACAATCAATTTTCGATACAAGTGCCAGGTCGAATGCCCGAGGATAGGCATGACGACTGCAAGGCCGGCGAAGATCGGGACCGTGCCGACGACTAGCAGCGCCGCGACGATCAATCCCCAAAGCGCAACTGGTCCCGGATTGGCAAGCGTGGCGCGTATGCTCGCATCCACTGCTGCGACTGCGCCGACATCCCGATCCAGCAGCAGCGGGAAGGTCACCAACGTCGTCGCAAGCACAATTATTGCGAAGACGAAACCGGCCAAGTTTCCCCAAAGCATAAGCGAGAGGCCTCGCTGGGTCGTCAGCACATCCGACAGAAAGGTCGAGATCGAGGTCAGACCGGCCTCGCCGAAAGTCATGGTATAGATGCGCTGTGCGACGATTAGCCAAGCGATGAAAAGCGCGAACAGCATGAAGCCCACTGCAATGATCGACGGCAGCGCCGGAGAGTGACGGATCTCCAGCGCGTGATGCCATGAGCTATCCAATCCCTGTTCACGGCGTCGACTGATTTCATAAAGGCCAAGAGCTGCGATCGGACCAATCAGCGCAAAGCCCGACATCAAGGGGTAAAGCAGCGGCAGCAGGTCAGCGCCGGAACTCCACATGACCAAAAAAATGCCCGCGATCGGATACATAAGACAGAGAAAAACGTAATGGGATGGTTTCTCTCCAAAGTCATCAAGCCCCGACCTCAGTGCATCCATAAGATCCGTGATGCCAATCTTGCGGACTTCGGGGCGCGCAAATTCGCCGCTTGCGCCCGTCATGACATGGAATACCACCATAGCATCTCTCCTCCTGCGCCGTATTCCGGCTGGCGGTGCAAAGACGCCCGGCAAGTTCTTATCTGAACGTCAAACCGCGACGGGCTTCCATAAATCTACCAAATCTTATCGCTTTTGTCGCCTATCCTTAAAATTAGAAAATTAGATAATATTCAATTTCATGTTGAGTTGGTCGGCGACTTCCAACGAGGCCATGACAGGCCGTTCACTCATTGCACCAGACGATGGTCAAAATCGTCGCGAATAAAAGCCAACCTTCGCGTGTTGTATGCAAAGGCTGGACCGCACGTCCGGCAGAGAAGCCGCATGGGCTTTAATGGTAGGAGGTTGCAATGTCCCGTATTTATCTTCCACTGATCGCGGGTGTTATTCTCGCTGTTGCTCCCGCTATGATCGCTTCTGCGGCCAACGTCCACGCAGTAACGGGGACGAAAGGTCAGCCTAGCCAAACAATTGGTACTCCTCAGACAGGGAACGTCACACCGGGCAACGCCAGAAATGCGCCGGGTTCTGCCTTCAACCCAAGCGGAAACGCAGGAACACATTATGCAGGTAACCAGCCGCAGAACTCTAAGAATCCGAAGAGTGTATCTCAGTACGACGTGGCGGGTTTCCAGCAGTCCCATTAGCCTAATTGAGCGAATCCTGCGTGGGAAAGTCATTCTTGGGTAATGGATCTGGCAGCCGGTACGGCCGGGCTGGCTGACAAACGGAACCGCAAGATCGGCTGTGAACTCGGCATCAGCGAGATTGCGGTCAAGGCTTACCGCGGCCAGGTTATGCGCAAGATGTCGGCCATTCCATCGCGGAGGTGGCCATGATGGCTGCGAGACTCGGCGTGGGTGGCCGTGCCTAGACATCGGGCGATGATGTTCTGCGGCCAGCTCAGGGATCGGTAATGTCGCCAGCCTTCTTCGGTGGTGGTATCGTCGGTGTATCCCGATGGGCCGGCGGAATCGTGCAACGAAGCCAACGCGATCCCGTAGTTCTGTGGAACGATCAATCGCGCCGGGCAATCGATGCGTCGGCGAGTTTTTGGCTCATCCGCCACAATTGGTCCGCCACATCGGGCGCCTGAATTACAGACGGTATCTCGCGATGCCTAGCGAGGACATTCACCCGCGCCCGCGGGTGCATGATCACGCCAAACAAATTGTAGGTCGACGATTCAATTCCGTCCAAGGTAGTCCGTCGTCCTATCTGCTGGCGCAGGGGACAATCAAACGATTGCAGTGAGTTGAAATGGAGTCGCTGGGGAAATAGGGTGCGTGGGACATGGCGCGGCTCGGATATCCTATTGCGAAAACGCATATTCCCATTGATTGAAACAGTAGAGACACCGGAATGGATTCGATGCGTCGTGGCGTTCTCGCGTTTTTGGGCGGTCTTATCTTGGGCAGACCGTCCTCCAGCATAGCATCGAGCAAATCTCCGGCATTTGCCAAGCCTCGTTCCAGTTATAAACCGCGTCACGTGCTTTGTTTTCTTGGCGGAGAAAATGGTCTTGCGGCGCTCCAGCAGAGCGCTCGCGCGGCCATCGGCATGTTTGGCGGCGGCTTTGTCGTTGATGAAGATTTCTCGCAGGATAAGCCTGACGATCGGATGGTACGATCCTTCAATATTTGTTGGGATCGCGTCGATCCCAATGCCTATGAGGAGACCGACGAAGATGCTGTCGCCGGGCACAGGTCGGTCCTGTACGTGCTCGGCCCGCTAATGACGGCGGAAACTGCCGTAACGACATCGGCAAAAGCCCTGATGTTCGTACAATACATGCTTGATCATGGCGCCGTCGCCGCAAAAGGGGAAAGTGCGGGTGTAGCCCACGGGGTGCGACGATGGAAGGAGCTTTCTGAGCAGGCGCGCAGTGCGGCGGACTCCCATGATTTGCTGGTACTTGCGAGGAGTTGCCGTCTCGCCTTCGCGCGCCGACCCATCGGCGACGATGCCGAGGGGATGGCGAGCGTCGGGTTTCATCTGGTTGGCTTGCCCGACGTGTTGATCCCTGTTGGTCGGAAAGATGATCGGCAACCGTCAACCAACACCGAACAGCTCAAAATCGCCGCCCTGATTGATGAGATCGCCGATCAAATGATACGGGACGGCGTCGAAGCGGCCCTGACGGATCGCCATGCCGCTCTATCCGACGACACGCGATACGAGGAGGATGAATACAAATTCAATCCGTTCGGGGTCGTGACTATGGCAAAGCCGCGGAGGTCTGAATGAAGACACGGCGCTTGTGAAGAAGCCCTGTCTCTGCAAGATCCATGGGGAAATCCTCGCAGCGTTGCGATTCTAAAACCAGCCTTTCACCTTGAACCAGATCAACGGTATGATGGCGCTGATCAGGATCACCGCCCAGCCATATTGATATCCCCACGCCCAATCATATTCCGGCATGTTTTTAAAGTTCATGCCATAGACACCCGCCATTAGGGTGGGCGGAATGCCGACGATCGAAACGATCGTCAAAACTTTGAAGACATCATTTTGAGCTATGCCGATAAGGCCGACCAGCGCGTCGAGAACGAATTGCACCTTGTTTGCGAGTTGTTCCTCATAATCGGAAAGGGAATGGATATCCTGGCGTAATCTGGCGACCTGCTGCGTGAGGGCTCCACCCGACCAATTGCAAGCATTCTCGTCGGCATAGGCTATGACGCGCCCCAATCCTTGAAGCCCGTCACGCAATTGGGAGAGGCGATCACCCAGGCGCCCTACTTGGCGCAACTGGATCCGCAGGATGCGGTTGGCTTTGGCAGCGTGACGACCACGAGTATCATCGGCATGAAATGTTTCCATCGACAGACCGTTCAATTCGGCCGCTATATGTTCGAGGGCGTCGGCGACACGATCGACGATCTCCTCGCAGAGCGTTACGAAGACCTCGACCCCCGATTTGGGAGCTTGATGATTGTCTGCAAATTGCTTGGCAACCGTATCGAACGCAGGCAGTTGCATGAATCGCACCGTGACCAGTCGATCAGCCGACAGGACAAACCCTAACGGAGGTGTCACGGGCGCACCCTCGGGCCGTCGTGCTGCCGATGGCGTGCTCAAATACATCACGCCGTTTTCGTTCTTCAGTCGGCTGGATGATTCGATTTCACTGAGCGCTCCCAAGGATGGCAGCTTGGCTCCGATGAGCGTCTCGACATCAATCACTTCGGCGGGCGTAGGATCCAGGAGATCTATCCAGATGATGCGGCTGGCGGCATCTTCGGGTTTTGTCGTCTGGTCGCCGCTCTGAACCGTAAATTCTTTCAGCATTGTATGAAGATGCTCCTCGATTGAACGCGGCTATAGTTATCAGTCTCTCCGAGAAAGCAAGCTTCGGCCGGTCAGCCATGTAGGTGTGGTCGCTTAAGACCTGGGTCCGCTTCTTTTGGCAAGCGCGGTGGATGAACTGCGTTTCGTCATTGCCTCAATCCCCTGAGACGAGAAACAAACCGACTTTCACGCGTCCTGCCATCAATCTACCCATTCGAGAACCCGAACTTCAGTCTTGACCGAATTGGCCAGGAAACACTGTTCATGCGCGGCATGGTGTAGGGCTGTCTGGGTCACGGCAGTGGGTTGTTCGCCGGCATAGATGACAAGCGGATTGAGTTCGACGCGGCTGACGATCATCCTTCCATCGACCTTTTCCATTATTCCGGTGGCCTTATCGGTGTAACTCTCAACCACAAGCCCTTTGGCAGCGGCGAGCGACAGGAAAAACAGCATATGGCAGCTCGACAGCGCTGCGATATAGGCCTCCTCCGGATCAACATTCGCCGCCACCGAATAGGGAAGCGGAACGATGTGCGGGGAAGAGGAGGCCGGCACCACAGCGCCGCCGTCGAAGCGCCAGCTGTGCCCTCGGCTGTAGCGCTTGTCGGTAAAGACGGCGCCTTGGCGCTGCCAGGCAATTTCCGCGGTCATCTTCATGACGGCTCCTTGGTTGGGGTCGATAGGAGTTTCGCCGTTGTTTCGGTCAGATGGCGGCGAAGGTGGTCGGCTGCGGCCTCGAAATCGCCCGCGGCGCACGCCGAAACGATGGCGGCGTGCTCGTTGAAGAAATCTACGCGCGCGCGAGTACCTTGCCCTTGAAGATGGTGGGCGCGGCGCGCCTCCCGCCGTAGCCCGTCCACGATTGTCAGAAGACGAACGTTTTCGCAGCCGCCGTAGAGCACGCGATGGAATTGGCGGTCGAGGTCTTCTATCCGAACGGGATCATCTTCCTCGCTTAGTTCCACATTCAGGCGTTCGGCTCTTCTGAGAGCCGCTGCCGTGAGTGTCGGTGCTGAGCGATGCAGCGCGGCAGTTTCCAGGATCGCGCGCAACTCGGATAGTTCGGCGGCCTCTCGTTCGGAGATGGCCGCAACTGCTACGCTTCGGTCCGGCCGCCGAACAACCAGACCACTCCCAAGCAACTGAGTGAGCGCATGCCGGACCGGCTGCCGGCTTACCTCGAAGCGTTCTGCGATGAGTTCCTGCTTCAGGACGGAGCCGGGGGCCAGAGTCCCCGATTCGATTTCGTCCCGCAGCGTGCTGAAAATGATGTTTGGATCCATGGATCCAAACTAATCACTCAAGTCCATCCGGTCAAGGCCGCATGACATGAAGATCGGTTCCTTTGCGTGGGCGATCGGACCAAGGATTGAAACAAAGTGCTGGCATTGCCCCACCCGACTTGAATCGCACCACTATGCGCTCTCCTTGTCGCGCAGCCAGATGGGAATTCTCTGCCCTATTGCTCAACCGCGTGCGCAATCGATGCTCGACGCCCGGCCCTGTCCAAAAACGGCAACGACAATCTTGCGAGCGCGCGTGACCTCATTCCGATGCGGCCACATTGGCATGCGCTCTCGTTCCGAAGGTGAGGAGGCTCAGGAAAGCGAGTGCCCAAACGCTCAGGGCGCCGTAGAGCATCACCCAATCAAAGCCTTGGGTCAGCGCTGCGCGCACGATTTCGCTTGATAGTTTTGTCATGGACCCGTCCACGACACTGGCATTGCCGGATGCGATCCGCTCCGCCAGCCGAGGCAAAGAGCCCGCATCGGGCGATACCGAAAGCACGGTCTGTAGGTTTGCGAGAATGCCGCTCACGAGAACGAACCCCATCACGGCTATGTTGATGGCAAGCGAGATCATTCGTGCGCTCATGTCGATGCCCGAGGCCATGCCGGCCCGGTCGCTCGAAACAGAGCCCGTCGTCGTGTTCGTGACAGTTGTGTTCGTCACTCCGAGGCCGACGCCCGCGATGAGCGCTCCGAACAATGTTATCGGCAGGATCGCCTCACCTGCAGCCGCACCGAATTTCATGACCAGAAAGCCGAGCCCGATTGTGAACAGACCGGCGGGAATGACGAGGCCGGGGCCACGGCGAAGCAGAAGTCGTTCGGCAAAAGGCGGCACGATCAATGTCGGCAGTGTATAGGCCAGCAACGCAATACCGGCGGCCACCCCGTTTAAGCCAAGGCCTGCTTCGAACCAGATGGGAATGTAGATCATGAAGGGCCAGAAGCTGAAATTCATCCCCATCGACCCGAAGATTGCGCCCGAGAAGCGCCTGATCCTGAAGACCGTAAAGTCGAACATGGGGTGGCTTTTGGACAGCTCGATGACGATGAAGACTGTGAAGCTGACGACCGCAATGGCAGCGACGGTGAGCGAAACAGGATTGATAAATCCGAGCTGCGAACTTTGCGTGATGTAAAAGACCAGGCAGAAGACTGCGGCGGATAGCGAAACGACGCCGGCAATGTCGAGATGCTGGGCGTTGGGATCTTGTGTTTCCCGCACGCCGGCAATTGCCAGCAAGACCGTCAGGATCGTGATCAGGACGTGCACGAGGAACACCCATTCCCAGCCCATGAGCGTGGAGATGCCGTTTCCGATGACCGGCCCGAAGCCGAGGCCAAAGCCGAAGACGATTCCCCACCAGCCAAAAGCCTTGGCGCGCTCGCCGGCATCGCCATATTGCTGAGATAATACGGCAATCTGGGAGATGAGCATTGCGCCTCCGGTCGCACCTTGTAGCGCGCGGCCGGCGATGAGGATTGTGATGTTGGGCGCGATACCGCAGACGAGCGAACTGACGCCGAAGGCAATCATGCTTGCTACGAAGAGCCGTTTGCGGCCATAACGGTCGGCGAGCGTACCAGCTGCCATCAACACGGTCGCAACTGCGAGCGTATAGGCATTCATGGTCCATTGAAGCTGCTGGAAGTCGGCATGCAGCGCCCGCTCCAGCCTCGGCAGTATTGCCGGGACGCTGGAGATTTCAAGACCGAACATCATCGATGAAAGACAGACAGCCGCCAGGGCAAGCCTTGTGTTTTGACGCCGGGTATTGCTCATAGTTTCGCCTTTCGACATGAAATCTTCGTCGATCGGCGTCGGCATGCCCTCAGGCGTCAGTGCCGCTACTCGTGCATTCTTGAACACGAAGCGCCGTCGATCCTCAAATCTGTATCCGGCGCTTGATCATGTTTGAATGGTATGACTATCTATATCAGTGATAACAAATTTGGATTTATGTGATGTCGCTCGATGTCGACGCCGTTCAGGTCTTTGTAGCCATTGCCGATTTCCAAAGCTTCACGCGCGCGGCGGAGGCGCTTGGCACCACGCAGGCCACAGTCAGCGTCAAGCTGAAACGCCTGGAGGAGCGGGTCGGCAAGAAGCTCATCGAGCGAACGCCGCGCCATGTCCGTCTGTCCGCCCAGGGCGAAACATTCCTTCCCTCCGCCCGGGAGTTTCTTGCCGCACATGAACGTGCCGTCGCAGGGCTTTCGGTAACGCGCAGGCGCTTCAGGCTGGGAATTGCCAGCCATGTCATGGGGCCTGAAGTGCCGACCTTGCTGGCGCGTCTGAAAGCGGTTGATCCGGTGCTCACCATAGAAGTGCGGCTGGACGTCTCCCGATCGCTGCTCGAGGCTTTCGAGGAGGGCAAGCTCGATGCCGTTATCATTCGCAGCGACGACGACAGACGTGATGGCGAGATCCTCGGGCCGGAGCATTTCGGCTGGTTTGCTTCACCGGATTTCGAGTATCGAACGGGGGAACCCCTGCCGTTGGCGGCCCTGTCTCCGACCTGCGCCGTGCGCGATATGGCAATCCGGCTGCTTGATCGATCCTCGATTCCGTGGACGGAGGTCTTCGTCGGCGGGACGGCGGCGATCGCGGCTGCCCTATCGGCCGGGCTCGCGGTTTCGCCGTTTCCGCGCCGCCTTGCCCCGAGCGATGTCATCGATGTCGGTGATACGCTCGGCTTGCCGCCGCTTCCATCCTTGTCGCTCGTGCTGCATTCCTCCTTGTCTGATCCGAAGTCCAGGGACAGCCTGCGCGCCATCACTGCCGCCTTCCGTGAACATCGTAAGCCGAGCAAGAAACAGTTTCCGCTTGCCGAGTGCCGGCAGCTCTAGCATTGCGCAGCGCTGCCGAAGAATTGCCAGGTGGCAGCCATGTCCGGATTTGAGAAGAAACAGTAGCCAACGAACTTGCAGCGAACGAAAAATGAGGCGCTGTACAGACGGCAGCTGATATCGGATGCCATCCGCTTTTTCCATCATTGCTGAGATTGGTGCCTGCTTTGTCTCGAGAGCAGCCCAGAAAGGCGACATATTCAGCAACAATCAGTATCGCAGTGGTTGTCTGCGTCGCCTTCTCGGATGAATATCTCGCGGTTTGCCTTGTTTTACAGCCCTGGAACGCTAGTTGGGGTTGTTATCGAACCTTGTTAGCGACTATCGTCGGGCTGCCACGGCGGCTCTCCTGGATTTACTTTCATCGTCGATTGCTACCGGCATTTTTTGCCGGCTCCTCCAACGATTGAAAGGAAATCGGTATGAATATTGGCACCGTGCGGTGGTTCAATAGCACCAAGGCTTTTGGCTTCATCCAGCCCGATAACGGCAGCGACGACCTTTTGTCCATATTTCGGCCGTTGAGCGCGCCGGTCTGCGCAGCCTCGTAGAGGGTCAAAAGATCAGCTACGACATCGTCAAAGACAAGCGTTCAGGCAAAAGCTCGGCAGACAACCTGCAGGCTGCGTGAAACTTCGTCATCGCCTTGCGCGACCACGGATGAACTGGCGCGCAAAGACTGACGATGGTGGAAGGTCGGGCGTCAAACCCGGCCTTTTGTCTTTGGTCGCATGGAGGTTGCAATGCCCAAGCATCGCTATCACCATGGGGAAACGCTCGTTTTGAATGGCAGGGCCATCCGGAATGGTGAAAGGGACCAGCGTTGTCGTGTTGTATCCGCCCTGCCGGAAGCGGATATAGACCATGGTGCTTCCGAGGCGTAGGCGAAAGACAGCCCGCCACCGCCGCAAATGCTGGCAGTTCGTGGGTCCGCATTGGTGCCGTCAAGATTAGGAAATAGCGGCTTTGCCGCGTCAGGAGATATTTTGCAGGTATTTGTACGGGATAACAACATTGATCAAGCGCTTCGTGCTTTAAAGAAAAAGCTGCAGCGCGAAGGCATCTTCCGCGAGATGAAGGCCCGCACTGCCTATGAGAAGCCCTCGGAAAAACGTGCGCGTGAAAAGGCCGAGGCTATTCGTCGCGCACGTAAGCTTGCCCGTAAGCAGGCACAGCGGGAGGGACTTCTCCCCGCGGCCAAAAAGAAGGTGATCGGACGGGCGCGCTGAGCTCTCCGATTCGGCAAAGGTCTGTCCACGCGCCAGCCTGCCCACTACCTCTATTGCTAGACAAAGGTAGGGCATGCCAGCGACAAAAGACCATTTTTCAAGCCGGCCAGGACCACGACGGCTGGTGAACGAGTCGATCCGAAGGTTCGAGAGCAGTTTTCCTGGAATTGCGTAAAAACAATAAGTTGGAGCGGTTCTCAGATTCCGTGAAGAACAGAACCGCTCTAGATGGCACTGCCTTTCGGCTGGGCTGGTGGGCGTAGGGTTCGGACGTGACAAGATCAGCCGGTGGTCGTCGTCGTCAACGTCCGCCATTGTAGCGCAGATCGGAACCGGGGCGTTCGGATCATCGAGTTTGCGATTCCCACCGGAAAATTCGTCGGCTCATTGATTTCACGGGGTTGGAAGCTCAAATCCCTTTCAAGAGCAGCCATTTGCGGATCAGATACTAGAGGCTGTGTTCAGTACCTTACAAACATCCGCTAGCGAATGCGGGTTCGCACAATCCGTGCAAGATAAGATCGACGTGAGCCTTCAGGTACGTGTCCCTATCCAAAATTCGTCGATCTTCAAAAGTGAGCTTGAATACAAGAAACGCGATTGCAGGCGCGATTACCACATCCGCGAATGCAGCCGGTGCGGCTCGGAACTCGCCGCACTTTACACCGTCCTCGATGAGGGATGCCATTTGTTGCTCAAGAGGATAAATAAATGCGTCGTGGTGCCGATCGACGATCTGAGGAAACCGTGAGCCCTCGGCGATAACGAACCTCATCAATTCCCGCAATTTGCGATCGTTGATTATGAGATCGTAGATTTGCTCAATTTGTTTCTGAAGCCTCTCTGTGGCAGTCCCTTTCAGCTCGTTTACACTCGATAGAAGATCCTCGAAGGGCGCCGAAATGTGCCGGATCATTGCTTCAAAAAGCTGCTCTTTGGTTTCGAAGTAAACATAAATAGTTCCCTTCGTAACTCCGACCCTGCTGGCAATATCTTCAACACGTGTGGCGACATAGCCGCGCTCGACGAACTCTTCAAACGCAGCATCCAGGATCTGAACGGGTCGGCGGGCCTTTTGCTCTGCACGTGTGAGCTTTTTTTGATCATCCATGTCTTCACCTTGAGCGCTATCGGCGGGTTACCGTCAAGACAATTTCTATTGACTATCGGGTTAGTCAATAATATTCGTCTGCCAAACGGATGCAAGAGGTCAAATCATGAAAACTGTCCTTGTCGCGGCCTGGCTCGGCGTCAGTGTCGTCGCGCTTGCCTCATGCGAAAAGCAAAGCGCGAGTGAGGCAAAGCCAAAGAACGTGGAGACCGTCGTGGCTAAGGTCACACCGGTTGTCGAAAATAATGCCATCACCGGCGAGGTGAGTGCGCGCGTCGAAAGCGATCTCTCTTTCAGGGTGAGCGGACGTATCGTTGAACGCCTGGTTGACGTCGGGACATCTGTGAAGGCCGGGCAGGTGCTGGCGCGCATGGACGCCGAAGAACAGAAAGCCGATCTTGACGTTGCAACCGCAACTCTGCAGTCGGCGCTCGCGCAGCAAACACAGGCGCAGCTGGCCTTTGACCGGCAACAGAGCCTGTTCAAGACACAGGTTACGACACGCGCCGCACTCGACCAGGCCCAAGAAGCGCTGTTGACTGCCCAGGGAAGCGTGAAATCGGCGCAAGCTCAACTCGACACAGCCCAGGACGCGCTCTCCTATACGGAACTGCGCGCCGATGCCGACGGCGTCATCACCGCCAGAAGCGCCGAGGTAGGGCAGGTCGCGCAAGCGGCGCAACTGGTCTTTACGCTTGCGCATGATGGCCCTCGGGACGCTGTCTTCAACGTCTTCGAGTCGCTTTATCTGGGGCGCAACCTTGAAAACAAGGTTGCCGTCAGCCTCCTTTCGACGCCGTCTCACAAGATCGAGGCTTCGGTGCGCGAAATCTCGCCCACGATCGACTCGTCGACCGGGACGATCAGGGTCAAGGTGGGGCTCGAAGGGGCGCCGAACATGCAGCTTGGCGCTCCGGTCGTCGGCTTGTTTCGGTCAGTCGCGCGGGATGCAATCGAATTGCCCTGGTCGGCAATGACCTCAAAAAGCGGGAAGCCGGCCGTTTGGATCATCGATCCCGCTTCATCAAGCGTATCCCTCCGCCTGGTCGATGTGTCTGGCTATGAAACCGGCCGCTTTGCAGTACGGGCGGGGGTGTCGTCGGGCGAGATCGTCGTCGTCGACGGCACGAAATTCCTGCGGTCGGGCCAAGCCGTCACATACGACAAGGGAGCTGCGAAATGAATATCCGTACCACAGCCGGCCTTGCGATCCTTGGCTCATTGCTGCTGACGTCTTGCCAGAAGCAGGATGAAGCCCATGCGGAGCCCCCGCGCCCCGTGCTTTCCGTTGTCGTCAAGTCCACCGAGGCTTCCGCGCTGACCCTGCCGGGGACGGTCGAGGCGAAGATCGAGACACAGCTTGCATTTCGAGTGCTGGGACGGATTACAGCGCGCAAGGTCAGCGTTGGCGACATCGTCAAGAAGGGTGATGTCGTTGCTGCCATCGATCCGCTGTCGCTGGAGCTTGCCGTTAAAAGTTCGCAGTCCGAGCTTTCGAATGCCCAGGCGCAGTTGACAAATGCCGCATCCACCGAGCAACGCCAACGGACCTTGCTTGAGAGCCGATCGGGAAGTGAAGCGGCCTACGAAGAGGCGGAACTTGGGCGCAGGAGTGCGAGTGCTTCGGTTGCCAAAGCGCAGGCCAATTTGGACAAGGCCGAAGAACAACTGGGCTACGCGCAGCTTCGTGCGGAATTCGACGGCGTCGTGACAGCGACTTCGGCCGAAGTGGGCCAGGTTGTAGCCGCGGGCCAAAGCATTGCCACCGTCGCCCGCCCTGACCAGCGCGATGCCATCATCGATATCCCCGTGGCAAGCTTCGACGGTCTCAAGGTGGGGTCGCCCTTTGAAATCGCTCTCCAGCTGGATCCGACCATCCGCGCGAGCGGTGTTGTCAGAGAGATCGCCCCCGAAGCAGAGGCTACGACCCGCACTCGACGCACGAAAATCACGCTCATCGATCCACCGGCAGTCTTTCGCCTGGGCTCTGTCGTCACCGCAACCGCGACCGTTGTTGCAGATCCGATGATCCTGCTGCCGTCCTCATCCGTCCTGATGAAGGACGGAAAGCCGAATGTTTGGGTAGTCGATACCGCAGCTCGCAAGGTCTTCATTCGCGCGATCAAGATCGATGGAGACCTCGTCGAGGGCGGTTCCGCGAAGATCACCGAAGGCATCAGCCCTGGCGAACGCATCGTCGTTGCCGGAGTTCACAAGCTTGCCGACGGCCAGGCCGTCAGGGTAGATTAAGGAAAGACCCCCGTGAAAAAATTCAACCTGTCCGACTGGGCGCTCGAACATCGTTCGCTCGTCTGGTACTTCATGATCGTCTTCATTCTGGCCGGCGCGTTTTCCTATATTGGTCTCGGTCGCGAGGAAGACCCCGCCTTCACCATCAAAACCATGATCATTCAGGCGCAGTGGCCTGGCGCGTCGGCCGAGGAAGTGACCAAGCAGGTCACCGACCGTATCGAAAAGAAGCTCGAGGAACTGGATTCGCTCGATCATACGAAGAGCGAGACGGTTGCCGGTCAGACGACCGTTTTTGTGGAGCTACTGCCGACGACCAAGGCCAAGGATGTCAATGCCATCTGGATGCGGGTCCGCAATATGATTGGCGACATCAAGGGAGATTTTCCAAGCGGTGTCGTCGGACCGTTTTTCAACGATAGCTTCGGTGACGTCTTCGGCAATATCTACGCATTTACCAGCGACGGACTGACACAGCGCCAGCTTCGTGATCTGGTCGAGGATGCGCGTGCGAAAGTGCTGACGGTTCCCAATGTCGGCAAGGTCGACATCATCGGGGCGCAGGATGAGGCCATCTATCTCGAATTCTCCACGCGAAAGATAGCAGCTCTCGGGCTTAACCAGCAATCCGTCATCAATACGCTTCAGGCACAGAATGCCGTGACTCAGTCCGGTTTTGTCGACGCCGGCCCTGAGCGCATCGCCTTGCGGGTGAGTGGCCAATTCACATCCGAGGAAAGCCTAAAATCGATCAATCTTCGCGTCAACGACCGCTTTTTTCCGTTGACCGACGTCGCAACGATCAAACGCGGCTACGTCGATCCTCCGTCATCCCTGTTCAGATATAATGGCCAGCCCGCCATCGGGCTCGCCATCGGCATGAAGACCGGGGCAAATCTGCTTGAATTCGGCAAAGCGCTCGACAAGGAAATTGAGCAGGTCACTGCCGATCTTCCCATCGGCGTGGATGTCCAGCGCGTTTCCGATCAGCCCGCCGTCGTCGACGACGCGGTATCTGGCTTCACGCGGGCGCTGTTCGAGGCGATCGTCATCGTGCTTGCGATCAGTTTCATCAGCCTCGGCGTTCGGGCAGGGCTCGTGGTTGCCATCTCTATTCCGCTCGTGCTGGCGATCACCTTCCTCGTCATGGCCTACAGCGGCATTTCCATGCAGCGTATTTCGCTTGGGGCATTGATCATCGCGCTTGGTCTTCTCGTTGACGACGCAATGATCGCCGTCGAAATGATGGTTGCCCGATTGGAGGTGGGCGATGACCTGAGAAAGGCTGCGACATACGTCTATACCTCGACGGCCTTCCCGATGTTGACAGGCACACTTGTGACGGTCGCGGGTTTTATCCCCGTCGGTCTCAACACCAGTGCGGCCGGCGAATTTACCTTCACTCTTTTCGTGGTGATTGCCGTTTCGCTGCTGGTTTCATGGATCGTCGCGGTGTTGTTCACGCCGCTGCTGGGCGTGACGATCCTTCCGAAGAGCATGAAATCCCATCATGATCAGAAAGGTCGCTTTGCGCGGGCCTTTGCATGGCTTTTGAACGTGGCCCTGCGTTGGCGCTGGATAACCATCGGTGCGACTGCGGCCGCGTTTGCCCTCTCCATCGGCGGGATGAGCCTGGTGCAGCAACAGTTTTTCCCTTCTTCCGACAGACCCGAGCTGATCGTCGACTGGAACCTGCCGCAGAACAGCTCGATTTCGGAGACGAACAAGCAAATGGCCAGGTTCGAACGCGAGATTCTGGCGAACAACAAGGACATCGATCACTGGACGAGCTATGTCGGACAAGGCGCTCCTCGCTTCATCCTATCCTTCGATGTCCAGACACCCGACGTCTCGTTCGGCCAGACCGTGATCGTCACCAAGGGGCTTGATGTCCGTGACAAGGTCAAAGCCGAGCTGCAGGATTATCTGACGAAGACCTTCCCCGGAACGGACGCATTCGTGAAGCTGCTCGACATCGGCCCCCCGGTCGGCAAGCCGGTGCAATACCGGATCAGTGGCCCCGATATCCAGAAGGTCCGGGACATCGCCCAGCAATTTGCGGGCATCGTCGGTCAGCATCCTTCGCTATCCAACATGACCTTCGACTGGAACGAACCTTCGCGCGTCGTCAAAGTTGACGTTCTTCAGGACAAGGCGCGGCAGCTGGGCGTCTCGTCGCAAGATATCGCAACGGCTCTCAATGGCATAGTCGAGGGAACGGCGGCGACAAATATTCGAGATGACATCTATCTGATCGATGTGATTGGCAGAGCCCAGACAGCCGAGCGTGGCTCGATCGAGACGCTGCAGAACCTTCAACTGGCAGGCTCCAACGGCAAGTCCGTGCCTCTTTCGGCGGTCGCCAATTTCCACTATGAGCTGGAACAGCCAACGATTTGGCGGCGGACACGTATACCGACGATCACCATCAAGGCTGCCGTCGTCGGATCGACGCAGCCGGCGACGATCGTCAACGAATTGCGGCCGAAGGTCGACGAGTTCAGCAAGGCTCTTCCTAGCGGCTACCATATCGTCGACGGCGGTTCGGTCGAGGAAAGCGCGAAAGCGCAGGGACCGATCGTGGCGGTAGCGCCGCTGATGCTGTTCATCATGGCAACGATCCTGATGATCCAGTTGCAGAGTTTCAGCAGGCTCTTTCTGGTCTTCGCCGTCGCTCCGCTGGCGCTGATCGGCGTTGTTGCAGCCCTGTTGCTCAGCAATGCGCCTCTGGGGTTTGTCGCCATCCTGGGTGTCTTGGCGCTGATCGGCATTCTGATCCGCAACTCGGTGATCCTCGTCGTGCAGATCGAGCACCTTCGAAGCGAGGGCATGCCGCCTTGGCAAGCCGTCATCGAAGCGACGGAGCATCGAATGCGGCCCATCATGCTGACGGCGGCGGCAGCAACGCTTGCGCTCATCCCGATCTCCAGGGAGATATTCTGGGGGCCGATGGCCTATGCGATGATGGGCGGCATTGTCGTCGGTACGGTTCTGACGCTGCTCTTCCTTCCCGCCTTGTATGTTGCCTGGTTTCGCATTCCCCGCGACGGCCTGCAACACTGACGAGGTGATCCGATGCCTCGGGTTGGAAAAACGGCCTTTGCCGATGGCGGTTACCTGATTGCCCGCTTGCCGCGCAGTTTGACTTCCCTCGCTCTCAAGCGATCGTGTCTTTCAGTCCTGATGGTTCTCTCGGTATTGGGAGGATGTGCGGGACGGCTGGAGAATGTTCTCCTGCCGCTCGCGGCGGCGGGACCAGGCACGAGCGCCGTGGACATGATGGTGGCGACGACCCGCCAGCCGACCAACAAACCCGGCGAACTTTACTCCGGCGAGCGGGGAACGGCGATTTCTCTCAACGATATCGTCGTTTCCATTCCTCCGGATCGAAATCGCAAAATCGGCGAAGTGCAATGGCCGTCGCATGTGCCGGCCAATCCCGAAAAGGAGTTCGCTGTCCTGAAGGTTGGAAGAGTGGCATCCGAGCGCGACATTTTCGAATGGTTCAGCAAGAACCGCAACGCCAAGCGGCAGGTCGTCATTTTCGTGCACGGCTTCAACAATACCTATTCCGACGCAGTCTTTCGCTTCGCGCAGATCATTCATGATTCGGGAACGGATGCTGCGCCGATCCTCTTTACCTGGCCTTCGCGCGGCAACGTCTTCGACTATCTCTACGATAAGGAGAGTACAAATTTCTCCCGGCGAGCGCTGGAGGATCTGATCCTGCAATCCGCCAAAAGCCCAGATGTCGGGGAGGTGACGATCCTCGCCCATTCCATGGGCTCCTGGCTGACCGCGGAAGCGTTGCGTGGCGTTGCCATGCGCAACAAGACAATTCCGGCGAAAGTGAAGAATGTCATTTTGGCATCGCCCGACATCGATATCGACGTATTTCGCCGACAGATGATCGAGATGGGGCCGCAACGTCCGCACTTCACGATCTTTTCGTCGACAAGGGATAAGGCGCTGCAGGTTTCGCGATGGCTCTCCGGTGGCGTCAATCGCGTCGGTGGTTTCGATTCGACGCCCTATGCCGCGGATTTGGCCAAGCTCGGGATCACGGTCATCGATACAAGTTCCGTCAAACCGGACGACGCGCTGGGTCACAATACGTTTGCGGATAATCGGGATATGGTCCAACTGCTAGGACAGCGGCTGGCAGGACAGTCGCTGGACACCAGACAAGTCTCGCTTGCGGATCGAGTGGGCATGGCTGCCGTGCGAACCGCGGACTTGGCGGGCTCCGCAGCGAAAGTCGCTGTCGCAGCTCCCATGTCGATTATCAGCGATGATGCGAGGCAGGTGCTGAAACAGCAGCTTTCCTCGGGCTCATCGCCTATCGTCGATGGACGTATTTCCTACTGAGCTGCCGGTCACGGTGGCTATCGGCGCGCGTTGCGCCCGCTTAGGTCCGATCATCCACCCGCTGTGCGCGGGTCACAACGGGGGTGGACAGCTCATATAGGCATGTTCTCGACAACAGAACGGGCGTCAAATTGAAGTATTGGGAAACGTTGTAAAGCGGATATCTCCCTCTTCAGGAGAAGACCTGTTCCGAGAGTGGGTACCTCAAAGAGCAGAATAGAGTCCTCCTGTCTGGATGACGTCCCAATCCAGGCCCGACTAGACTTTCGATCGTCCTTGCTGAACGGTCCGTTCGGCCATTATCCAGTTGTTAATGGTTCGGCGCCGCGAACCAGCCCGATGACGACATGACGCACGGCCTCATCATCGCTGACGAAGCTATCGGGATAGTAGAGGCTGTCACTTGCTTGGGTCATAGAAACCTTCGGTCACCCCATGTTGCTGCACGCTGCAAGCCACTCTTCGGCAGCTTCCTTGATGCGAATATTACCTATGCTGCCCGCAGCAGACGGCGGAGGCAGGGGAAGGTTCGATGCATGTGGACCTTCGCGGGCCCCGAGGTGATCGGCTAGTTTACATCTTTCGTGTCCTTTGAGGTATTAGGTCCAAAAGGAATGCGCCCAACTGCGACGATATCGGTTTTCAAGGTCCACGGGATGGCTGACGGACAAGGCGCGATGGTCGCGACCATCTTCCGTTCCATTGGCGCATTTATCTTTAGCGAGGGCGCAAGAAATTCTAATGCCTCCTCTGGGAGGACAAGTCTTGGGGAACTGCTTGCTTCTCCCTAATCTCTTGATAGACTTCAATTAAAGACATGAAATATAGGCCGCTGCAATCACGGCGCGAACAACAATTGGGGTTGGGATGGGGATTGTGACGCTGGAGCACTTCGCCCGTTGTGTCGGGGAAGGGTTCGAAATCGATATGGGGACAGGGTCCCTTGTTTTCACGCTGACCGAGGCGCGGCCTCTGCCCGAACGGGGTTTTGCAGGAATGATGAGGGCGCCATTTTCACTGCTGTTTCGCAGTGGCTCAAAGGTTCTGTTGCCACAACAGATTTACAGGCTGAACAACGCCAGGCTTGGTATTCTCGACATTTTCCTGGTACCCGTCGCCAGGGACAAGGACGGCATCGTCTATCAGGCTATCTTCAATTGACGCCTGAACGCCCGTCGACGGTTTTCGGCAAGACTTGGCGCGATAGCCATTGCATGCGTGTGTGTGTTTCGGTGGCGTCGATGACCTCAAATCCCGACGCCTGATAAAGCTTCTGTGCACGCCCATTGGCTTTGTCCACATGCAGGATAATGCCTAGGCTTTCCCGCGTAATTGCTGCAGCCTTTATTTCATTCAACATTTCCAGCCCTATTCCCCGATTGCGCCATTCGGGCAGCAGGCCAACATCGATGATGTGCCAGATATCAGCGCTAAGATCGATGTAAAGGCGGCCGATGCGAACGCCTTCCTTTTCGATGATCAGGAAGTCCGTTTGCGGGAACGCGGCGATGTAATATCGATGCTGGAGATCAAACTGCTGGTTCAAAAAGGCCTGCTTGTCTTGCGGAGGCCACGGCACCCGCGCCAGTTCATCGGCGCGAAACGAGTGATAAAGCTGGCGTAAAAACGCCAAGTCATCTAGCCCCGCCGGTCGCAGGATACATGTTGTAGCAAATAGCCTATTACCAACAGTTCGCGCAGGAAACTCCGGCAACTGGTCAGGCTGTGTCACGATCGTCAACCAAAGGACGGAAATGCGCCGGCCAGCGAGATGCTGAAGTTGACCGCCAGATAGGGCTGGCGGTTTTCATGCGGCAGATTGCTGCCTGTAATGCCGATGAGGTTCTGTGCAAACTGCGTGTTCGGCTGGGCATTGGGGAGAAACGGACTGCTCGAACTCGGCACGCTCAAGGCGTTACCTTCGCTGGGCGAGGCGGCGCGCTTGGAAGTATCGCTTTGACTATAGATGGTCAAAGAATGCGTGTGTGCCGGCATCTCCGCCTGGGTCAGCGTTATGCTGTTGTCGCCAAAGGGCTCCCCGATGGAGTGTTCCGTCAAGCCTATCCCCTGGCCTTGGTTGCAGCCCGCACGGTTGGTAAAGTTGGGGAGTTGGTATGTGCTGGTGCCGTTGCCGCCGTACTGGGTGCCAAGCAGGGAAAAAAGTGCCGTGTTCTGTTGGATCGGAAGCGTCGCACCGTTGCAGAATGCCCATTTATAGGGAGGAAAGTTGAAACCGAACAGTTGGATCTCGCCGATAAAAGGTTGTGTCATAGCAATGTCCTTGTTGGGTAATCCCTGGTTCAGTTCTGTGGGGGAAAGATACCGGCCCATGCGATGCAATACTGCGCCGTTAGCGTTGGCATTGTATTCTCATGCGTACCGTTCGATCCGCTTGTTTGAGTGGCCGCTGGTGATGTCTTGATTGGAGTGGCCCCGGTTACATCGGTGACATACATCGTGTCGCCGGCGATTGCTCCGAGCTCGGCCGTCGATCCGACCGACTTCGTATTCGCCAAACCGTTGGTGGCAAGATACGGATGCGAGTGTATTGGCATTTGTGTGGGCAGAAGCGTGACATTCTCGGTGCCTCCCATCTGACCAATGACATATGTCGATAAGCCCAGGCCGGTACCCTGATGTATTGGTACGCGCCCGGAAAGATTGGGCGTCGCAAACGTTGTCTGTCCATTGCCGCCATACGTCGTCCCGATCAGCGTGTACAGCGCTTCATAGTCGGAGATGGATTGCAGAGAGTTGTCGCAGGGCAGCCAGCCGGTTGGCACTCGGGAAAAACCAAAAAGCCGGATTTCTCCGACATAGGGAGTGCTCATCGTTGATCCTCCAAGCAATAGGTTGACAAGAGTTGATCAGTTGCGGGACGGAAATGTTCCCGACAGGGCAATGCAATAATTTATGACGTCGTAAGGCTGCCGATTATCGTGAGGCTGGCCATTACCGGCTGGCGTTACGGTCTGGCTCGACAGCGTAACCTGAGCACCGGAAGAAGGGCCGTAGATATTGGCCGTGTCAGTGCCATAGAGTGCATTGTTCGGATTGCGCAGGGTACCGGCGCTTGTCGTTCCGGTCGCTACGTGGACGTGCTGAGGCAGTTGCGACTGGAGCAAAGTCACACTTTCGGCGCCGCCAATTTCACCGATTTCGTAAGCTGTGGGCTGCCAAGCCGGATCGACAGATGGCCCAAATCCGACTGGCGTGCGGCCCTGCATATTGGGCAGGGCGAACGTCCTTACTCCATCGCCGCCGTAAAAAGTGCCCAATAGTGAGAACAAGGCCTGGTTCTGGTTGATGGCAATGAGCTGGCCGCTGCACTGGGCGAAGCCCTTAGGCGCAAACGGAAACCCTGCAAGCATAATCTGGCCGAGGAAGACATTTGACATACCATACCCCTGAATATTCTATTTATATTCGCCACCATCATCACTCAATCCATGCGATAAATGCAAGAATAATTTGACTATCTTAAGTGTAATATTTTGGTGCAGTTCTTTGTGTTTTTTATACTTATAGTTGTCTTCGGCGCGATGGAAATGAAAGACTATGATTATCATGCAGTTAAATGGTTGAAATAAATTAAGTATAGACTTGAGAGCTCTCCCAAAATCCTTCGATGTAATCGGGTAGTGCAATAAGAGATGGCCGGTCGCCTGCGGATCGACCGATTATTCCCATCGGGAAGAAGCGTATTCGATCGGAGCTGGCCGAACGCTTCCTCGGCGGGATACGATACTGCGATGGAACCAAAGGTTCCCCGATAGGATCCGCCAGGATTGATCGACCCTGGCGGAGCTCTGGGTCATCTTCTAAAACTTCTTGGCAGCGGCGACTTTTGCGCCGACGGATTTCTGGCCGTCGCCCTCGATGTTGAGGAGGATGCTGGTGTCGAGCATCCAGAAGTTGGCGGTCTGCAGCGTGAAGCCGGCGGTGAGGGCACCGAAGGCGCCGGAGCCGTCGAGGCCGGAGAAGCCGCCGGTGATGCCGAGCTTCGGCGTCAGCTTGGCGCCGCTTTCGAGCAGGAAGGACCGGGCGATCTCGGCGCCGAGGCTGACGCGGAACTGCTCCTCGTCGAAGCCGTTGATGGTGATGGCATCGCCGGCGCCGTTCTTGAC
>NZ_JARWKZ010000011.1:0-161908 GCF_050577975.1 Rhizobium sp. BR 315
CGGACCATAACGTTCCGGCACTTCCGCCCACGGCGAGCCTGTTCGGAAACGCCAAAGGATGCCGTTCAGGACCCGTCGGTCTTCGACACGAGGAACGCCCCGAGGCTTGTTCGGCAGACGTGGCAAAATGATCGACCATTCATGGTCCGTAAGTTCGTAGCGACGGCGTGTCATCATAGCTCCTCATTCGGAAGCCTTGAATCACGCGAGCCGTAAAACGCAAAGCGAATTTATGAGTTTACGTCCTAGGCGAACGTCACGATTTCGATCCAGTTCGCGCCGGCATTGACCGGATACCTGCCGACGGCAGAGAGTTCGCCATCGGCTTCGCCAATGGAATAGACCGACAGCCGATCGGACTTTTCGCCAGACGCTACCAGGAACCGGCCCGACGGGTCGATGCGAATGCCGCGCGGCTGCCGCTCCGTCGGATTGTTGGTGACATAGGTCAGCGTTCCATCCTGCCCGTCCACATGGAAGAGCGCGATCGTGCTCGTGGTTCGCTCGGTGGTATAGAGGAACTTGCCGTTCGGCGTGATGGCGATATCGGCAGCCCAAACCTTTGGTTTGCTGTCATCCGCCTGGCTGACAGTCGACGTTGTCGTCCCAATTGGCGCAGGAGCCGGCGGTGCAACGCCTGGAAACAGCCCAGCCTTATCGGGAACGGAATGTACGCTCTCGACCTCAACCAACGTTCCCTTGGCCTGATCCTGTGCGTAGTGAATGACATGGCCGGTCAATTCCGTGAGGACATAGACATATCTGTTGTCCGGCGAAACAACGATATGACGCGGGCCGAAACCCGACCCCGTCGTCACATGCGGTGGGTCGTTTGCCTCCAGCCGACCGGTCTCGGGGTTGAGAATGAACTGCAGTACGGCATCCGAACCGAGATTGGTCGCAAAGACATACCTGCCGCTCCGGTCGCTAACGACCGAATGCGCGTTGCGCCCGGTGGGGATAATCTGCGCCTCTCCGTCAGTGACGAGCCCATCTCCGCCGATCCGCAGCACTGCAACCTTGTTGCCGCCATAGGATGCGGCGAGGAGCAAGCTGCCCGACGGATCCGTGGAAATGTAAGCCATGCTATCGGGCAGAGGAGCAACGGCTTCCTGTACCAATTCGCCGGTTAGAGGATTTATCGCCAAAGTCAGCAGCCGATACGGCTGCGCCCGAATGGCCGCATAAAGATGCTTTTTATCTGGCGCAACGACCGTCGGCATAACCATCGCGCCCGCGTCGAAGGCTGAAACCGGCGTGAGCGCGCCTGTCGCGTCATCCATCGCGTATATGTCTATCGTCCCTGCGGTGGCAGCAGAGACGTAGACGAAGATCCGGGCAGGTGTATTGAAGGAATCTTGTTTCATAATTCACCTCACCCGGGCGTCGACGGCCGGCATGGCTTATCGATAATACGGACCTTCTAGCAAATCTCATCCGGCCGCGGCGACGATCTTCTCCAGCACGACCATTTCCTCCGCCGTCAGATCGGTCAGAGGCGGCCTTACTGGACCCGGCTCCTTGCCGAGAACGCGCAGTCCCGCCTTGATGATCGAGACTGCATATCCTTTCCTGCGATTGCGCAAATTGACGAGCGGGAAGAAAAACCCTTTCAGGATCGTGTCCACCGTTGCCTGGTCTCCGGCACGCAGGGCCTTGTAGAAACGTTGCGCCAGCGCTGGCACGAAATTGAAGACGGCCGACGAGTAGGTTGTCACGCCCGCAGCGAAGTAGGCCTGCGCATAGACTTCATGGGTGGGCATGCCGCCGACATAGACCAGGCGATCCTTGAGCGTCGTGGTTATTTCGATGACCTTGTCGACATCGCCGACGCCATCCTTGTATCCGATGAGATTGGAGCACTCGTCTGCCAGGCGCGTCAGGCTCTCGGCACTGAGCACGGCATTGTCGCGGTTATAGACGATGACACCGATACCGACGGCATTACAGACCGCCTTCACATGAGCGATCAAACCGGCCTGCTCCGCAAACATCAGATAGGGCGGCAGCAACAGCAGACCGTCCGCGCCGGCCTTTTCCGCCGACTTGGCAATTTCCACGGCAAGCGAAGTGCCGTAGCCGGTTCCAGAAACGATAGGCGTGCTGCCGGCCGCGGCCTTGGCGGCGCGGACAACTTGCGGAATTTCTGCAGGATTGAGAGAGAAGAACTCACCCGTTCCGCCGGCGGCGAAGAGTGCCGCCGCGTCGTAACCTGCCAGCCATTCGACATGAGTGCGATACTTCGCCTCGTCGAATGTCAGATCCTGATTGAAGTGCGTGACGGGAAAGGACAGCAGCCCACTGCCAACGGCCTTCTTCAGTTCATTCGGGTTCATGGAGAAATCCTCTTTTCGGTCAGTAGGACCATCAAATCTCAGGCCTGTTCAAGCGTCTGCAGAAGGGCGGCGATGTAGCCGTAGCAGAAAGCGAAGGCGACGCCGGTCGGATCGCGGCCGCTGATCGTCGGGACGTGATCGGGCATCAGCATGTATCGGTAACCGACCTCCTTGTAGATCCGGGCGGATCGCGCCATGTCCATGTCGCCCTCCTCCGGGAAGGTCTCCATGAATGATAGCTTGCCACCTCGGATATTGCGGAAGTGGACGTTGAAAATCTTGCCGCGCATGCCGAACCAGCGAATGATGTCGTCAATCTCCTCGCGCGGATTGTCGAGCATCTCGCCGATCGAGCCTTGGCAGAAGTTCAGCCCATGATAGGGACTTTCGCGCATGAGCACGAATTTCTTCAGGCCCTCCACGGAGCCCAGCACACGCGTCACGCCGCGATATCCAGGTGGCGTATAGGGATCGTGCGGGTGACACGCCAGACGAATGCGATTGCTTTCAGCCACGGGAACAACGCGCGCGAGGAAATAGTCGATGCGCTCCCAGTTTTCGTCTTCCGACAAAACGCCCGCGAGGCCGGGTGCGGCTTCACGGTCGGTCTTGTCCCAACGGAAGCTCGCATTCATCGAGCCTCCTCGTCCGGGCTCGTCCGGCGTACGCGGAATACCGATGAGATTGAGATTGTATTTCACGGAAGGGATGCCGGCGGCGGCGGCTTCCTCGATCAACTGACAGACCGCATCGATCTGTCGGTCGCGATCAGGCCCTGCAAGCAGGATGTCGGGATAGGAGGCTTTCTCGATCGGCTGCGAGGGCAGCGGCAGCTGGATCATGTCCAGAACCAACCCAAAGCTTTCGATCTTGTCACGGTGACGCTCGAGATCGGACAGCGTCCAGCGATCCGGTCTTCCCGGTGGGTCCGCGCAGATATGCTTTACCCCTAATTGCGCAAAGACCCGGTAGTCATCATCGTCTCGCGCCTCGACCTGTGTTCCCACATACACCCGCTGCATCTCCCACGGAACTTATATCATATGACATAATATGACTCTCACTGGGAGTCGAGCCTTATTGAGGCTGCTGCTCCGCCAGTTGCCGGTAGCGCCGCTGGCTCGCCGTCATATGGGCCCGCATCGCCTGACGCGCACGATCGGGATCCTGCTCGGCGATTGCAGCGAGGATTTCCGTATGTTCGGCGTGAACCTTCTCCAGATAGGCGCGATCATTGGCTTCCGGCAATGTCGGAAATTGCCCGCGCGGGATGGTGCGCGCACCGAAATGCCGGAGTACGTCGACGTAGAAGCGGTTGTTGGTGGCGATCGCAACGGCCAGATGAAACTCATAATCTGCTTCGACCGTCGAAAGCCCCTGCTCTATCAGAGCCGCCATTTTCCGGTTGGCGGCAGCAATGGCGGCTTCCTGTTCGGCGGTTCTGCGATAGGCCGCAATCGCAGCCGCCTCGCCCTCGGCGGCCATGCGAAACTCTAGCAATTCCAGCGTCTCGGGAATGCCCTTGATCTCGACCGGCGTCAACACCAACCCTGGTCGTGCCGTCATCTCGGAAACGAATACACCCTTGCCCTGGACCGGCTTTACGAGGCCTGCGGCGCGCAGATCGGCGATCGCCTCGCGCACGACCGTGCGACTAACGCCGAATGTCGCCTCCAACTGCGGCTCCGTGGGAAGCTGATCACCCGCTTGAAGTTTACCCGTTTCGATCTGCTGACGCAGCTGGTCGATGACCTGTTGCGCCAACCTTTGTCGGCCTCGGCCGATTATCGTCATTTCCTGCTCCATCCGGCCGCCGCGAGCCTCTCCGGATAACATTTCGTTATCCAGTCACTCGTCAATTCATAATATGACATGGAATGCGTGCCAGCGGCAATCAGCGGCTCACGTTCTCATTGGCAAGCATAGTCGCGACCACGCTGCCGTAATACGGCGAGATCAACTTTCCGGATCCAGCCCGCACAACGGGACCGAAATTTTGAGCGGTAGCATTCCCGACCCTCCTGCTCCCGACGTTGCAAAGAGAGACTGCAAGGCGGCTTGGAAATAAGCAAGCGTCCGCCTCGGTGTCACGCTCTCCACATCACGATGCGAGACGCCCGGAAGAGCCAATCCCTCCGTCCGCAGCAATCAGCGTCATCAGCCCAGCCTTCCAGACCACCCGATAGAGAAGCATGCGTAACTATTATTTGTGATGAAATATCAAATAATTAAGACAAATTTCGAAACCTATTTCTCCGAAACCGCCACCTTCTCAAAAAAGGCCAGAACCGCCGTTTCGTTAAATCTGAATTGCCATATTGACATTTGTCGAACGTAACTCGAATATTGTAAACATCAGTGCTCGAAGACAGAGATTGGCTCCAGTCGATCTTTTGGACCGGCATTCAGCGTGCGGAGGGGAACGTGGAATTCCTGCTTGAAGTAGAGGGGCTGAAGAAGTCCTTTGGCGGCGTCGCTGCATTGCGCGACGGGCGCTTTCAGCTGCGCCCCGGCTCCGTCCACGCCTTGTGCGGGGGCAATGGTGCCGGCAAGTCGACCTTCCTCAAGATCTTGATGGGCATCCACAAGCGCGATGCCGGCTCCATTCGCCGCCGCGGCAAGGATGTGGATTATGCAAGCCCTGCCGAAGCCCTCGCCGCCGGTATTGCCATCATTGAGCAGGAACTCAGCCCCATCCCGCATATGACCGTTGCGGAGAACATCTATCTCGGGCGCGAACCATCGGCGCGGTTCGGTGGCATCGATTTCAAAACGATGAACCGAAATGCGCAGGCCCTGCTCGACCGACTGCAGTTCAACATCCGTGCCTCCCAATTCATGATGAATCTCTCGGTCGCCCAGATTCAACTGGTCGAGATCGCAAAGGCGCTCAGCCACGATGCCGAAGTGATCTTCATGGACGAGCCAACTTCGGCGATTGGTGAGAAGGAAGCGCAGCAGCTGTTCTCGACCATCGAGCGACTGAAAGCCGAGGGCAAAGGCGTCGTCTATGTCTCGCACCGGCTATCTGAAATCTTCCAGATCGCCGATTCCTACACAGCCTTCCGCGATGGTTCCTATGTCGGCAGCGGCGCTCTCGCCGATATCGATCGGCCCGGGCTCATCCGCATGATCGTCGGCCGCGAGCTTGGTGAGGAATACATCAAGACCAATGTGCCGACGGCAACGCCCGGGCTGGAAGTTGCAGGCCTGACGGCGGCAGGCAAGGTCAACGATATCTCGTTTACCGCCCATAAGGGCGAGATCTTCGGTATCTATGGCCTGATGGGGTCTGGCCGAACCGAGATCTTCAACTGCATTTTCGGCGTCGATACCGTCGATAATGGCCAGATCAAGCTGGCCGGAGAGCCCATCTCCGTGAGCAAGCCTGCCGAAGCCATGCAGCACGGCATCGCCTTTGTGACGGAAGACCGCAAGCTGACCGGCCTTAACCTCATCGACAGCGTGCGCAACAATATCTGCCTGGCAAGTCTTCCTGAAATGAGCCCGCGTTTCTCGATGGATCGCCGGGCGGAAGCCAGCGCCAGCCAGGAGATGATCAAGCACTTCGGTATCAAGGCAGCACGCGACAGCATGCCCGTCTCCGGCCTCTCCGGCGGCAATCAGCAGAAAGTTGTGCTCGGCAAGTGGTTCCTGCGCAAGCCGAAAGTGCTGTTGCTGGACGAGCCGACGCGCGGCGTCGATGTCGGTGCCAAGCGCGAGATCTATCGCATCATCTGCGACTTCGCCGCCGAAGGCGGCACCGTCATCATGATCTCGTCCGAAATAGACGAGGTTCTCGGCATGTCCGACCGCATCCTGGTGATGCGCCAGGGGCGTTCTGCCGGAATTCTCAAGAGGGAGGAGGCCGACGCGCAAGCGCTCGTGCATCTGTCGACCTGAATGCGACAGAGCTCGAAGCCCAGAAAACAGCGCCCGGCAACAAGAGGTATTTGCAATGACCGCCACTGACAACAATCAGTCCAACTCCTGGTTCGGCTCGGACCGGCGCAGACTGATCATTCAGGAATACGGGATCTTTCTCGCTTTCCTGCTGCTCGCCGCCGTTCTCTCGGTCTCGAACCAATACTTCCTGACGGCCGGTAACATCTCCAACGTCTTGCTGCAGACCTCGATCAACGGCGTGTTGGCGATCGGCATGACATTCATCATCCTGACGCGCGGCATCGATCTCTCCGTCGGCTCCGTGGTCGCGCTCACCGGTATCGTCAGCGCGAGCTTCGCGACCACCTCCGCGACGGCCGGTATCGTTGGCGCCCCCTATCCGCCCTATGTCGCGCTCGCGGTCGGGCTGCTGGTCGGTGTCGCTTGTGGCGCCTTGGTCGGCCTCATCGTTTCGCGCTTCGCCGTTCCAGCCTTCGTCGCGACGCTCGGCATGCTCTCGGCAGCACGCGGCCTGACACTGATCTATGGTGGCGGCAAGCCGGTTCCGGCCCTCACCCCCGATTTCCGTTGGATCGGTACCGGCAGCATTCTGTCCATCCCGATGCCCGTCATCCTGCTCACCATCGTCTTCATCATCGCCTGGTGGGTCCTCAACCGCACGCGCTTCGGCCGGTATATCTATGCCGTCGGCGGCAATCCGCATGCTGCCATCACCTCGGGCATCAATGTCAGCAAGCTGCGCTTCCTGGTCTATGTCATTTCCGGCGGCCTTTCCGGGCTGGCAGGCATGATCCTTGCTGCCCGCACCGGCTCAGCTCTGCCTCAGGCCGGCATCGCTTACGAACTCGATGCGATCGCGGCTGTCGTCATTGGCGGCACCAGCCTCTCCGGCGGCGTCGGTCGCATCACCGGCACGCTTATCGGCGCATTGATCATCGGCGTCATGAATAACGGCCTCGATCTGATGGGGATCCAATCCTACTACCAGCAGGTCCTCAAAGGGGCGCTCATCGTTGGCGCCGTCATGCTCGACCAAAAGAGAAATCTGGGCAACTGAGCCCAAAGAAATCCCTGTGTTCGCACCAGGAAACCAAACGGCGCGTCACGACGGCCGCCGGACTTTCAACGGAGGAGAATTGTAATGAAGAAATTGCTTATTGCTCTTGCTGCAGCAACTGCACTTCTGGCTTCGCCATCTCTTGCTCAGGAGAAGAAGCTGAAGATCGGCGCGGCCCCCTATGGCCTGAATGCCGAGTTCATGCAGATCTGGTCGGCAGCGCTCAAAGAACACCCTGCCGTCAAGAGCGGCGGCGTTGATCTGACCATCTTCGACGGTCGCTACGATGCGCTCGTCCAGCAGGAACAGGTCAATACGATGATCACGCAGAAGTTCGATGCGATCATCTTCGTCCCGATCGATATCGAAGCCGCAGCGACCGCCGTTCAGGCCGCGCATGACGCCGGTATCCCGGTCGTCGGCTCCAACACCCGCGTAAACTCCGATCTGCTGTCGTCCTATGTCGGCTCCGACGATACGGTTTCCGGCTACATGGAAGCCAAGACCGTGCTCGACAAGCTCGGCTGCAAGGGCAATGTCGTCATCCTCGAAGGCCCGATCGGCCAATCGGCGCAGATCTCGCGCCTCGAGGGCAACAAGAAGGCGCTTGCCGAGTGCCCGAATGTGAAGGTGCTGGAAGACCAGACGGCCAATTGGTCGCGCGCAGAAGCGCAGACGCTGATGGAAAACTGGCTGACGGCGCATCCGGGTCAGATCAACGGCGTTATCGGCCAGAATGACGAGATGGCGCTGGGCGCGATCGAAGCGATCAAGGCAGCCAAGCTCAACGTCAAGGATTTCTCCATTGCCGGCATCGACGGCATCACTGATGCACTCCACGCCGTCAAGCAAGGCACGATGACCTCCATCCTGCAGGACGCAAGCGCACAGGCGCAGGGCGCACTCGATCTTGCGATATTCGCAGCCAAGAAAAGCAACTACAAGCCGGAATCCAAGATTTGGCAGCAGTATCCGGACATGCCGTTCAACGAAGGCAAGAACAAGAATTACAATGTTCCGTGGACCCCGGTAACGGCAGAGAACGTCGACAAGCTGCTCGAAACCCGCAAGTAAAATGAATGCGGCGGGGCGAGGATCTCGCCCCGCTTCCCCTAAAGACAGAGGCTTGAATAAGATGACCGAGACATCTCCAGACATCGATTTGAACTTCCCGCTCTCCGGCAAGATCGCCCTCGTCACGGGCGGCGGCTCCGGCATCGGCGCTGCCGTTGCGGCAGCGTTCGCATCCAAGGGTGCAAAGGTCGCCGTTCTCGATATCAATGTCGATATGGCAAAGGCCAAGGCATCCGAAATCGGCAGCGGAGCCGCACCGTTTGCCTGTGATGTCTCTGATCCCGCTTCGGTCAACAAGGCAGTGAGCGACGTTGTCTCGCATTTCGGCGGCATCGATATCGCCGTCAACAGCGCCGGTGTCGTCTTTCTCGCGCCCGCCGAGGATTTGTCGTTGGATCATTGGGATAAGACGATCAACATCAATCTCAAGGGCACGTTCCTGGTCACCCAGGCTGTTGGTCGCGCCATGATCGCCGCTGGCAAAGGCGGCAAGATCGTCAACCTCGCCTCCCAGGCGGGCACTGTCGCCATCGAAGAGCATGTCGCCTATTGCGCCTCCAAGTTCGGCGTTATCGGCATGTCCAAGACCTTCGCCGCCGAATGGGGCAAGCACGGCATCTGCGTCAACACCATCTCGCCAACCATCGTCCTGACCGAGCTCGGCAAGAAGGCCTGGGCCGGCGAAAAGGGCGAGGCAGCTAAGAAGCGCATCCCCACCGGCCGCTTCGCTTTCCCGCAGGAGATTGCAGCTGCGGCTGTTTTCCTCTCGTCGTCGGGCGCGGACATGATCAACGGCGCCGATCTGCTGATCGACGGCGGCTACACCATTCTCTGAGCGCAAATGCTCGACAATTCGACAGGAGTGACCATGCAGCGGTTCGTCAACAATCCCGATGAAGTCGTTGAAGATACTGTAAAAGGCTTCATCAAGGCACATTCGGACATCGTCCGTCTAGCAGAAAATCCGCGCGTCGTCGTCGCCAAGGATGCGCCCCATGCTGGAAAGGTCGGCGTGGTCACCGGCGGCGGTTCGGGTCATGAGCCGGCATTCATCGGCTATGCCGGCAGGAACATGCTGGATGCGGTCGCAGTCGGCGAGCTCTTTTCTTCTCCGACGGCCAAAAGCTTCCATGACGCTATTCGGGAGGCCAATGGCGGTCGCGGCGTCATCTGCTTGTACGGCAATTATGCCGGCGACAACATGAACGTGAAGATGGCGACGAAGCTTGCCGCAAAGGACGGCATCGAAGTCGTCACCGTTGTTGCCAACGACGATGTCTGCTCCGCACCGGCGGAGGAGCGCGAGAAGCGCCGAGGCGTGGCCGGCGAAATCTTCATGTGGAAGATCGGCGGCGCCAAGGCTTCAAAGGGAGCAAGCCTTGAGGAAGTCCGCATTGCCGCGCAGAAAGCGATCGACAGTTGCCGCTCGGTCGGTATTGGACTCGGTCCCTGCACCCTGCCCGCCGTCGGTCATCCCAATTTCCAGATCGAGCCGGGCACCATGGAAGTCGGCATCGGTCATCACGGCGAGCCCGGCGTTCGCGTGGAGCCGTTGAAGACAGCAGCCGAGATCGGTGAAGCCATGTGCCAGATCGTGCTCGACGATCACAATCTGGCAGCCGGAACGGAAGTGGCCGTCCTCGTATCGGGCCTCGGCGCGACCCCGGTCAACGAACTCTACATCCTGAACGATACGATCGAGGCGAAGATCTCCGAACGGGGCCTGAAAATCTACAAGACCTATGTCGGCAACTACTTCACGTCGCTCGAAATGGTCGGCGCGACGCTGACCGTGATGGCGCTCGACGAGGAGCTGAAAGAGCTTCTGGACGTCGAGGTCAAGTGCACGACACTGCTCTGAGGGGGGCGCACGCATGCAGACATTCAACAACACAACGGCTGGCAACATCGTCTTGGCAATGGCTGATCGCATTGTCGAGAACCGCGCCTATCTCAGCGAGATCGACGGCAAGATCGGCGATGGCGACCATGGTGTGAATATGGCCAAGGGCTTCGGCATGGCCGCGGAGCGCCTGAAGGGCAAGAACCAGTCGCTTGCGGCTTCGCTTGAAACGTTGGGCACCGTACTGATGACCGAGATCGGCGGCTCCATGGGCCCGCTCTATGGTATCATGTTCACCGAGTTTGCCGAAAAGCTCGAAGGTATCGAGGCGATCGACAGCGCAGCCTATAGCCGAGCACTTCATGCCGGGCTCGAAGGCATTCAGTCGATCGGCTCAGCAAAGGTCGGCGACAAGACGTTGCTTGACACGCTGGTTCCGGCGATCGAGGCCTTCGACGCGGCAAATGCTGCCGGCAAGTCGTTTGCCGACGCGCTCGATGCGTTGGTGGCTGCTGCCGAGGCTGGCCGTGACTCCACGCTCAATCTGGTCGCCAAGATTGGCCGCGCCAGCCGGCTGGGCGAGCGCTCGCTCGGCGTGCTGGATGCCGGTGCGACCTCCTGCGCGGTCATCCTGAAAGAGCTTTCCCTGGGCGCTCGCGCTCAACTGCAATAACGGGCTCTCCCAAGGCTGCGCGATCCCTCGATCCACCGTGGGGTCGCGCGCCGCCCCTCAAGAAGAAGCATTTGCAAACATGCGCTATTGCTTCCATCTTCGGGCGGGAAAAGGGAACAGTGAATCGTCATGACAGGTAAGGCATCTTCGGTCAGCAAAACTGGTGCAAGCAAAACGGGCGTGCCGGACGCGACCGACAGCATGCCGCTGCGCTATGGCGACGACCCCTACGTCTGGGCTTGCTGGCTCTATTACGAAGACGGCAGGACCCAGGGCGATATCGCTGACATCATGGGTATCTCCCGGGCGACCGTGAACAGCTACCTCGCTGACGCGCGCAGCCGCGGCATCGTCAATATCTCGCTCGAACCGTCACGCCTGAGCTCCCTTTCGATCGCGCTTGAACTGAAACGCCATTTCGGGCTGCACGACTGTCTTGTCGTCCCCAGCGACGATGGGGCACGCCCATTGATCGACCGCCTGGGAACGGCTGGTGCGCAGGCGATTGCCAAGCTGCTGAAGTCAGGCGATACGCTCGCCGTCGCTTGGGGTCGCACGGTCCTTGCAATCGGTGAACAGGCGAATGTTCCGAACCTGCAGGATGTCACTGTCGTTCAGGCTACGGGTGGCACACGGGCGCGTTTTGCCTATACGCCGGAGCTTTGCGCGGCGGCCTTCGCAAATGCCACCGGTGGGAAGCTCGTCAACATTACTGCTCCAGCCATCGTTTCGACGACGGAAGTCCGTGATATCCTGTTGCAGGAACCGTTGATCGAAGATGAATTTGCGGTGCTCTCCAAAGCCAACAAGGCGGTCTTCGGCGTGTCGTCGCTGCGGCCAAACTCGACCATCCACAGCAGCGGCTTTTTTGAATCCGTCTCGCTGCAGGACTATCTGGTCAAGAATGCAGTGGGTGTCGTTGCCGGGCGCTTCATCGATACGAAGGGCCAGCCCGTCGCCGGACCTCTCGATGAGCGGACCATCGGCATATCCCTCGACATGCTGAAATCGATCGGCCTGCGCATCGCTGTCGCCGGTGGTTTCGACAAGGTGCCTGCGATCCTTGCCGCGCTGCGCGGCGGCTATATCAACGTACTGATCACGGACGCCGCCACGGGTCGAGGCATTCTGAACGCCGATGGCGTCACGGCCCTCGATCAGAAGGCGACCCAGCGTCCACGGGCAGACAACAGCGTGGCGTTGCCGAGCAACTATCGCACGCACATCAAGAAATTCCTCAACAATCCCGACGACGTCGTCGACGAGATGCTGGACGGCGTCGTCAAGGCGCATGCGTCTCACATCGCACCAATCAAGGGATCGAACCGGGCGCTGGTTGCGCGGAATGGTCCCCGGCCTGGGAAAGTCGGCCTCGTCATCGGCGGCGGTACGGGCCATGAACCCGGCTTTCTCGGCTATGTCGGCAAGGGTCTGGCCGATGCCGTTGCCATCGGCAACATCTTCTCCTCGCCTCCCCCGACGCCCATCCTCGAATGCGCCAAGGCAGCCTCAGGCGGTCAAGGCGTGCTCTTCGTCTACGGCAATTATGCCGGCGACGTCATGAACTTCGAAATGGCTGCCGAAATGGCGCAGGAACAGCAGATCGACGTCCGCACGGTGCTGACGACCGACGACATCGCATCGTCGCCCATCGAGGATAAAGAAGGACGGCGCGGCGTTGCCGGCAATTTCTTCATCTTCAAGATTGCCGGAGCTGCCTGCGACAAGGGCTTGTCGCTCGATGCCTGCGAAACCGCGACGCGCAAGGCCAACGATCGAACCTTCACCATGGGTGTCGCGCTGGAGCCTTGCTCAATGCCGCAGACACGACGGCATAATTTCGAGATCGGCCCGGACGATATCGAGTTCGGCATGGGCATCCATGGCGAGCGCGGCGTTACCCGCGAGAAAATGATGAGTGCAGACGAGATCACGGATCGCGTCTTGGACCGGATCTTTGCCGAGATGAAGCCCGCCGCCGGTGACCGTGTCGCCGTTCTGATCAACTCCTTTGGCGCGACGCCGATGATGGAACTCTATATTCTGTTCCGACGCGTCGAGCAGAGGCTAAGCGCCAAGGACATCAAGATCGACGCGAACTGGGTGGGGCACTACTGTACGTCGCTCGACATGGTCGGCGCATCCATATCCATATTGCATCTCGATCAGGAGCTGACGGAGCTGTTGCACCATCCGTGCGACACCTTCGCTCTGAGGGTCGGATGATCATATAAGAATGAGCCCGGCGGCCTACATAACTGCTGGGACCGGGAGGAAGACGATGTCGGAAAAAGCCGCGCGATGCCTGGGCAACATGTTTCAGCGCATATCCATCGCAATCAATGCAGAGAAAGACCGTCTCTCCGAGCTTGATGGTGCGATCGGAGACGCGGATCACGGGATCACCATGTCCCTCGGCTTCATGGCGGTGAACGCCGAATTGACGAAGCTGGACCCTGCTCAGGCGCTACCCTCCGAGATATTTGCTGTTGCAGCCTCCGCCTTTCTGGATGCCGTCGGCGCATCGACGGGCCCGCTCTACGCGACAGCCTTCCGCCGAGCCGCACAGGCACTGAAGACGGATGAGTCACTTTCCCCGGCCTCCCAGGCGATGATTGTGGACGAGATGCGCGCGGGCATTCAGCAGCGCGGCAAGGGCCAGCGAGGCGACAAGACCATGCTGGACGCCTGGATCCCCGCAGCCGAAGCTGCCATCGATGCCAGGGCACGCTCGCTTGAAGTCGCCGGCATGTGGAACGCCATTCTGGACGCTGCCGAAACCGGTGCGAATTCGACGAGCTCCATGGTTGCCGCTCGCGGCCGGGCGGCCCGTCTTGGGCAAAGGTCGCTCGGACACATCGATCCTGGCGCGGCATCAGCGGTAATCATCCTGCGTGCGATGAAGGATACGTTTGTGGAAGGCGGAACCGCAGCTCATCCATAGCCGCCCCGACGGCACCGTTTTCATTTGCCATAGTCAGTCCACCAGGCCGCGAAAGGCTCCCGTCTGAAATCTTCCATTTATGCGCGCTGTCGCAGATAGACATATTCGCGGCATGATAGTATCAATTGCTCACTATTGGTTTGTCGCCCCATTCTGATCAATCAAAAAGGCTGCACAATGATGCATACAAGGATAGGTTTTGCATTTGCGCTTGCGGTTCTCTCGGCGTCTCCGGCTTTGGCGGACACCTGCGCGAGCCACTATGAGAGCAGCGGTGTTCCGTTGGTCACGGGTGTCACCTACAAGACCTGGATGGTTTTTCCGTCAGTCAATCCGAACGCGGCCTTTGACAAGGTTTCCGGCGCGGTTCTGGCCGAGGGCTTTGTCGATGTGAATGTGGAGAAGAAGCTCGGCACGTTGACGGCTCAGCAGGAAACGAGCGGATCCGGACGGCCACAAACCCTGCGCGTCGTGGTCCGCAAAAATGACAAGGGCAGCCGAGTCGATGTGGTTTTCATCGTGCAACAGGGGCAAGTGGCCCCGAACATGAGCAAAAATCTTTGCCGTATCGCCAACGCCGTTGGTGAATAAGCGGCTCGAATAACAATTTCCTAATGGGGTCCGGAGCAAGCGCTCCGCGTTGCAGCAGGAAATGGCGCGGCAGAACGCTGCGTCGTTTTCTCAACGCATGGGCATGAGCGCGCTGGTACGAGCAATTTTCGGTCTCTGGCCCTGGTCACGGCAGCGTCAATTTCCATCCCAATCGCCGATTGTTTATGCCGCCGCAGCGGCCCTATATATACCGTCGGTCACGCTTCGCCGCGTCGTCGCGTCCCCCATGCAGCCGATGACTGGACGCTAGATGAGATCAAGGCCGTCAGGGAGAAGGTCGGCCTCGAATATCTGAACGACAAGATCGAGGAAGATGCGCCCTGGGACCAAACATTGTCGGGTGGCAAAAAGCAGCGCCTCGCCCTCGCACGTCTCCTTTTGCACAATCCCGACATCATCGTGCTCGATGAGAAGAGCCGGGACAACATGATGGACATGGTGATACATGAATTGCCGAAGGTCACCACTATCAGTGTCGCACACCGAGCCGAGTTGGCAGCCTTCACAGCCGCAAGATTACCTTGGAGCGCCGCGAGGGTGGCGCAAAGCTCGTCAGTGAACTTGATCTTGTCCATCGCGGGAGAAAAGGGAGCTCGCTTTTGCGCCGTTTGGATAATCGGCCATCTCTTCCGAAAGGCAATGCCACCGCATATAAAGCAGCGCGGCCCCAAAACGGAAATTGAAGTCAACCTGACCTGCGAAACGCCGAACCCATAGCCGACAGCAGCGATATCAGCGCAAATCGGCCTGATTAACAGTCCGTGCGGCCGCACTGGCGATCTGTGCGAAATCAGCGGACAAGGCAAACTCTCGCGCACGCCGCTGCCTGCGCGCCGCGTCCTTCAACAAGCTTGCCATCCCAGTAACAGAGATGTGATCCGCGCGCATGATCTGGCGGATCAGCGGGTCTTTGAGAACTTCAGTGATCGTCAGGTCCCTGTGCGTCATCGCTATCTCCTGTTCGTACCAGCATAAGATAGACCACTTAATTTGCAGTGCGATGTCAAAAGCCGGACAAAAACAAGGCAGTTCGTTCGATTTTGTTACAGGATAATTGCAAAACCGCTCGCCGACATATTCACAAAATGCAATACGACCCTAATTGTCGATTGACGAGGGTTGCGCCGTGGTGATCAGCCCCGTGGGAGGTTCAGTCGCTCGGCGAGGGTGCAATATATTTGCAATGGCTCAGAACATAATTTTGCAATTTTTGCATTGATTATCGTTTGGTGCCTGAACTTCAAAGCTTAAACACCCATAGACGATCGGATGCGGCATGTACTCAGATGAAACTACAGAAGATGACCGCCTCATCTATCACGCGGATCTTCTAAGCCAGCTTTCCAATCCGAAACGCTTGGAGGTCTGTATTTACCTGTCCGACCACGAAGAAGACGTCAATAGTCTGGCAAAAAAGCTTGGAATATCCCAATCTGCATTGAGCCAACATTTGACACGACTTTATCATTCTGGGATCGTCAAGGTACGCCGGCAAGCACAGTTCAGATATTATACTTGCGACCATCCGGGCGTGCTGCGGATCTTGAAGACACTTTCAGAGGTTTTTGACCCCGACATGGATAAATCGGAGTCGAAAGTTACGGACAGTGCCCTGCACGATAAGTCTTGACGTCGAGCAGTTGTCTTGCTGCCATCGCTTGGCAATCATCCCATAAGGTTCCCTTCCCCATTTGGCATCGCGCTGGTGAATTGGTAGAGAAGAACGCCCGCGTCTAGCTGATCCTGGCTTACCGCTTCAGCTCACTCCTGCAAATTTTCCCGAAATATTGAGATCCGGATAGTAGCCGGCCGGCTTCCCGCCCACCGTCTGCCCGCCGGTCATAGAGCCCTGAATCTCCGATCCAAAGAAGGAATAGGGGAAGGTTGGCTGTAAGGCGCTGACATCGTTTAGCCGCTGGCGCAGTTGCGGCGGAATCTCGAAATCCAAAGCTCCAAGATTGTCCTTCAACTGACTAAGCATCGTTGCCCCGATGATGATCGAGGCAATGCCCGGTTGTGTCATGGCCCAATTAACCGCCACCTGCGCCATGCTGCGCCCAAGCTCGGCCGACACTTTCTCCAGTTCCGCGACGATTGCCCAGTTGCGCTCGGTGAATTTCTGAAAGCCGGGATTTGCCGTGCCTCGCACCGTCTCAAGCCGACCCTCCGTCTGCTGGCTGCCGCTGGCGCGATACTTGCCGCTCAGAAGGCCGCTCGCCAACGGGCTCCAGGCCATGATGCCCGCGCCATAACGTGTGCCAAACGGAACGAATTCGTTTTCAATATTGCGCTCAGCCAGCGAGTATTCGAGCTGCAAGGCCGATATCGGCTCATAACCGCGGTAGTCGGCAACCGCCTGAGCGCGACTGGCATACCAGGCCGGCACATTGGACAGGCCGACATGGAGCACCTTGCCTGAGCGAACGAGGTCGTCAAGTGTGCGCATCACCTCTTCAGGTGGGGTGAGCCGATCCCAGCAATGCATCAGATAGAGATCGATATGGTCAGTGTTGAGCCGCTTCAATGAGCCTTCGACGGCTCGCAAGATGTTCTTGCGACCGTTGCCGGCGGCGTTTGGCGACTGTGCGGTAAGGTTCATGGTGAACTTGGTCGCAATCACCGCATCGTCGCGCAGTCCGCGTTCGGCGATGAACTCGCCGAGCCAGCTTTCCGACGTGCCACCTGTATAGGCGTCGGCAGTATCGAAGAAATTGCCGCCGGCATCGACATAGGCGTTGAAGATGGCGCGCGCCGCTTCCTTATCTGCTCCCCAACCCCATTCGGTGCCGAATGTCATGGTGCCGAGAGCAAGCCGGGTTACCTTCAGACCGCTATTGCCGAGAGTATAGAATTCCATGCTCATAGGTGTGCTCCTCTTTGAAGCGCTCGGCCTCGTTGGATCGTTCATGGCGCCGGGCGTTTTGATGGAGACAAGTTCGCCGACTTTCGTTCTTTTTATAAGATCATCTAATTCGCATGCATTATGCGATATGGCTCAGTAATGGATCGCGATTTGCTTACACACCTGCCCATCATCGTCGCCGTGGCGCGCCGCCGTGGCTTCGCAGCTGCCGCCAACGAGCTGGGAATGAGCGCTTCAGCCGTCAGCCATGCCGTCCGACTGGTGGAAGAGCGGCTCGGTCAGCCACTCTTTGCACGCACGACACGCAGCGTCGCATTAACGGAGGCCGGCAAGGACCTGATCGGCACGGTGGCCCCTGCTTTGCAGGACATTCACGAGCGGATCGAGCGCATCCGTGCGATCAACGGAAGGCCGAGCGGGCTGCTGCGCATCAACGCCGCCCGTGTCTGCCTGCCGCTTGCAGTCACGCGCGTGATTGCGGCCATGAGCGAACGCTATCCCGAAGTCGAGGTGGAGATCTTTTCCGACGAGCGGCTGACCGATATCGTCTCGGAAGGCTTCGATGCCGGCATCCGCATCGGAGAGATGATCGCGCAAGATATGGTCGCCGTACGCCTCACGCCGCCGTTCCGGTCGATCGTTGTCGCCTCGCCCAATTATGTCAGTCGCTTCGGCCGTCCGATGACGCTCGGCGACCTCTCAAACCACAATTGCATCGGCTACCGGCTCATTCGTTCCGGCGGCCTTTATCAATGGGAATTCGTTGAAGACGGACGGGATGTGGCCGTCACGGTGCAAGGCCAGGCCATCGTCACCGAATCTCACTCGGCAATCGAGCTGGCTTTGGCAGGCGTCGGCATAGCTTATGTGTTCGAGCCTCTGGTCCAATCGGACATTGCCGCCGGCAGATTGATTGAGCTCCTGCCTCACCACGCCGTAACGGAAGCCGGTCTGTTTCTTTACTTTCCACGTCGCGCCGAGCTCGCGCCGAAACTCAGGGCCTTCATCGACACGGTCCGACAGGTCGGGCGCGAGCACGCCGTCAGCCAGTGAGCCGCGGCGTGCGAATGACCTTCAGAAACAGTGCATTCATCGCGTCCGTGATGCCCTGCGTCGGGCTGACTTCGAAGTAGAGGCCAGGCGAAGCGCAATTCTGCAGGTTCGTGCCGATCTGCGATTGGAATGGTGCAATCCAGGTATTGTACCAGGCGTTCTGCGGCAGCGGCAGATAGGTCGTGTAGAGAATGGCGATCTTGACGTTCTGGTTCTTCAGCGGCTGACAGAAGGACGTATCGAGCGGCTCCTGGCAGCGGCCGCCGGTGGTCGGCTTGGTGCAGGTTGTCGGCTTGTGGCTGTCGCCCACGCCATCGGTCACAAAAAACAATACCTTCGCCCGGTCGGCGCTGGAGGCTCCGCTCCCACCAGTGCCGATGATCGGCTTCATCTGGGTGAGCATGGTATCAAAGCTCGTGTCCTGATCGCTATTGTAGTTCTGGCTGGGAGTGGTCATCAAGTCGACGGCGCCGGCGGAACTCTTCACCTGCGTCATATCCGAAGAGAGTGCGGAGACGTTGGTCAAGCCCGCAGCCTCGGCTTTGCTTCCAAAGGTATAGACTGCCATGCGATACTGATCGGGAGTGAGGCGGTTCGTCGTCGCCGTGTCTGTCAGCGACTGCGTTGCTTGCCGCACCACGTCGATGCGCATGTTTAGGTGGAGGCTTTTCGCGAGATTGTAATAATTGTTCGTCGTATCGAGATTGTGGCAGGCGAAAGCGCAAGTGTCGCTGGTGTGGCTCTGCAAGGTTGTAATATCGTTCAAAGTCGCCCCAACGCCCATGGACGGCGTATTGTCCAGCAACATGTAGAAATCGATGAAGCTTGCCATCTGATATTGCGCGGATGCAACGCCACCAATCGGGATCGAGGTTTGCCCCATCAACTGCATCAGCGTTGTCGGCACGCTTGCGGAGAAACTGACGCTGGAGGACACGACGTTTGCGGCTCTCGTCACCGCAATATTCACGCTCACAGGCACATTTTGCAAATCGCTCGACGTCTGGCCGAAGAAAAGCTTGTTCGCGTCATCCTGGCCAACGGTGACGGTGCCGTCACTGGTCATGGCCATCGCTGCCGCAACGGCGGGAGAAGACGACGCGATGGCGCCGACAGCAGCTGCGTCGGCCGCATTGTAGAGATCGTTCCTGATAAGCATCGCATCGGTGACGTCGATCGCGAGACCAGCCGCAACGATCAGCGGAACGGCGAGGAGAGCAGTTATGGTCGCGAAATTGCCTGACCTGTCGGCAATCAATTTTCGAGATTGCTTACATAGCATGCGAAAAGGTTTTACGCAGCTTTTCAATATCTTCACGAACAAGCTCTCTCTGGTGGAGGTTAGATAGACAAATAGCGCATAAGTAGAAAGCAGCAGTACTTTCAAATATACTTAATAATAGTATCGCAAATAAAGATTGACATTCCGATAATGATGTATTTCAATTTTAGTGCATCCGAATTTATGTAAAATTTACCTAAAGGCAAAAAATATACTTTTGCGCGGTCGAAATCATTTAGCGACCCAGATTTGGTCGGCAGACAAGATCTAATTTATTCAGCGCATTGACGTTTCCGTAAATAACACGCAGGCGCGACGATCGAGAAACCCATATGGAACAGCAGTTTTCCCGACAATTTGCGCAGATTGTATTTACTCGATCTTTAGTGTTTGCCCGCGAAAGCGTAACCAGCAATTTCAGTTGTGAGGGTCGCAAATCAAATGGACGTCCCTGCAGTGACCAGATTTGGGATTCTCTAAGTGCGCGTCCTTTCATGCATCGTCACAGCGCATAATCTGTGGCTCGTATTTCTTGCGGCATTTGTCTGTGTCAGCGGCAGCTGGATAACGCTCAACCTGTTGCGGCGGGCGGAAAAGACGCACGGACTTCAACGCGGCGGCTGGATCTTTCTGACCGGAGTAGCTGCAGGCGCGTCGATATGGTGCACGCATTTCATCGCTATGCTGGCCTATGAGGTCGGCGCACCCGTCACCTTCGATCCGATCCTCACAATGGCTTCGTTTCTGCTCGCCGTGGCCGGATGCGCCGGGGGGATTGCAATCGCATTGTCGCGCCTGCCGCGGTTCGCTCCGGAATTAGGCGGCGTGATCGTCGGGCTCGCCATCACGACTATGCATTACACCGGCATGATGGCCTACCACGTCGATGGTATCGTCGAATGGGACAAGAGCTATGTCTTCACTTCCGTCGTCCTTTCGGTAACGCTGGCCGCAGCTGCCCTCAATCAAGCAATCCGTCGGCCATGGCGTCACTGGTCGCTGGCTGCGCTCGTACTTTTCGTTCTGGCTGTGGTTTTGCTGCATTTTACCGCGATGACAGCCGTCTCCGTCACGCCGCTGGCCACCGGCGCCGGTCTTGTCGATTCCTATGCGCTGAAAGCCATGGCCGTAGCGGTCGCCGGCGGCTGGTTGCTCGTCATCGGCACGGGCGTTGCCAGCTATATGATCGACGAACGCGCCTCACAGGAATCCATTCAGAAGCTCCAGCACATGGCGCTGAACGACCTTTTGACCGGCCTACCCAACCGTAGCAGCTTCAACGACTATCTCGATGGCGCGCTGGAGCATGCGAAGGAAGATGGCGCAAGGCTCGCAGTGATCGGCATAGATCTCGATCGCTTCAAGGAAATCAACGACCTGCGCGGCCATAAGGCGGGCGATCAGGCGCTGAAGGCAATCGGACGCCGACTCATCCGCCTTATCAAGGACGGCGAGTTCGTCGCGCGCGTCGGCGGCGATGAATTTGCAGCCGCAAAGCGATTCCAGAATCAGAGCGAACTTCTGGATTTCGTGGCGCGACTGGAAAAATTTCTGTTCGAACCCATCCGCATCGATGACTTCGAGACCGTAACCGGCGCAAGCATCGGCGTGGCCATCTATCCCGATGACGGCGACGACCAGGAACGCCTGATCAGCAATGCCGATCTGGCGATGTATCGCGCCAAGGCCGATGTCGGTCGCGCCGTCTGCTTCTACGAATCCAAAATGGACGAGGCGGCACGCGCGCGCCACACGCTTGCACAGGATCTGCGGCGCGCGGTTGAGCTGGATCAGCTGGACTTGCACTATCAGGTACAGACTTCCGTTCGGACGGGAGAGGTGTGCGGCTACGAAGTTTTGGTCCGCTGGAATCACCCCGAACGCGGCGCAGTGCCGCCTTCGGAATTCATCCCCATCGCTGAGGAAAGCGGCACGATCCTCGTCATCGGCGAGTGGGTCATGCGAAACGCTTGCCTGGAGGCCGCCTCCTGGAGCAAGCCCTACAAGATCGCCGTCAATCTCTCACCCGTGCAGTTCGCGCACGCAGACCTTGCGAAGCTTGTCCATTCGATCCTTTTGGAAACGGGCCTGTCGCCGTCGAGGCTCGAACTGGAGATCACCGAGTCGACGATCATCGCCGACAAGACCCGCACGCTTCATGTGCTGCGACAGATCCGGGCGCTTGGCGTCACCATAGCCATTGATGATTTCGGAACAGGCTATTCATCACTCGATACGCTGCGCTCGTTCCCATTCGACAAGATCAAGCTCGACCGTTCCTTCATGAACGAGGTCGACAACAGCATTCAGGCAAAAGCGATCGTTCGCGCTGTGCTCACCCTCGGCAAGAGCCTCGACATCCCGGTTCTGGCCGAGGGCGTGGAAACCAATCATCAGCTGGAAATTCTTCGCATCGAAGGCTGCGATGAGGCACAGGGCTTCTTCCTTGGAAGACCCAAACCCATCGGGCAGATCTTTCAAATGGAACAGACGGCAGACGAAGAACTTGCCTCCTCCTTCTCGGGTCGCGTCCCGCCGCAGCGCATGCGGCGTCGGTGAAACTGTCTTTCCAACGATAAGATAAGCCGCGCCGGCGAGGCATAGAACTTCTACGCCTCACCAATCATCTCGAACCCAGCCACCGTTGCATTCTAGCTGTCAGATCGAACGGTCCGAGGCCTCGGCGACCCATTCCCTTGCGAGTTCGATCGTAACAGTGGAGCGGATGTCGGCGGCATTGGCAGCGACGAGAAGCTCATAGCGGCCAGCTGAGGCGCGAAACGCTTTCGTCTCTTCATCGAAATAGGTGAGATCGCGCGGGCCTACGACCAGCGAGGCGGTACCCGTTTCGCCCGGCGCCAATTGAAGCTTGGCAAAGGCACGCAGCTCTTTGTCCGGCCGCTCAACCGTCGCAGCGAGCGGGCGCACATAGAGCTGCACAAGCTCGGATCCTCGTCTGTCGCCAATGTTGGTGATGTCGACAGAGACTGTGATGCCTTCCGGGCCTATCTGCGCCGCCGATGCCTCCGCCGTGCCCCAGGAAAAACGCGTATAGCCAAGGCCGAAGCCGAAGGGAAACAAGGGCTCCACGCCCCGCGTGTCATGATGACGGTAACCGACGAAGACCCCCTCGGCATAGCGAACATGACCATCCCTGCCGGGATAGACGGTTTCGTCACCGGTCATCGCAGAATTATCCGACAACTGCTTCGGGAAGGTCTGCGGCAGGCGGCCACCGGGTTCGACATCGCCGAACAGCACATCGGCAACCGCATGACCCAGTTCCTGGCCTGGATACCACATTTGTAGCACAGCCTTGACGTTGCCTAGCCATGGCATCTCGATCGGACCACCCGTCTGCAGGACGACAACGGTATTGGCGTTCACCGCCGCCACTTTTTCGATCAGCTCTTCCTGGCGGCCTGGCAACCGCATATTGGGTAGATCGAGCCCCTCGGTATCCCACTGACCGTCACGGCCGACAAATAGCAATGCGACGTCCGCAGCCCGGGCGGTTTCGACAGCCGCTACCATATCGGCGTCGCCGAGCGGCTTCTCCACGCCAAAGCGCACGGCCGTCAGATTGATGCCTTCCCCAGTCGCCCCCAAGGCACAATATTCGACAACGACCTCGTATCGCTGACCGGCCTCCAGATGGATGCCTTGACGTTGCTCGACATTAGCCGTCCCGAAATAATTGTCGCCCGGCGCCCAGCCATCGAAACCATTGACCAAAAGCCTGCCATCGACATAGAGCTTAGCGAGACCCGCATTGGTCATGCCGAAAATGTGCTCGCCGCTTTCGGCGGGCGTGTAGAATGCCGTCATACGCGCGGAAAAATCGCTCGGATCGAGCTCCGCCGACGGCAGATCGAACCAGAAGAACTCGCCTACATCAGCGGTTTCGACCGCAGCCGGCGAGCCAGTCAAGCTCCGGCCCTTGAAATACTCCACTCGCATCTCGCCGGAAAAGACGTTGATGAGCCGGTTATTGCGGCAGCCGGTAGCGTGATGGATGCTGTTGGCATTCGACAGCGCCTCGCGGATCCCCTCAAGCGGGCTCACCCTGTAGTGGGCGGCAATCTGGGCGCTGCCGCCACCCATGACCCGAGCCTCTGCGGCATTCGGGCCGATGACTGCCACATGTCCGAGCCCGGCCTTCATGAGCGGCAAAATGCCGTCATTCTTGAGAAGCACGGCACCTTCCGCGCCCAATTGACGGATCAGAGCCCGGTCCTCAGGCAAATCCAGTGCATGCTCGCTCAAGTCGGGAGCCTTCTCAAAGGCGCCGACGCGCTCGAGCAGCTTCAAGATACGACCGGCGGCCATGCGCACGGTCTCGAGCTTGACCTCGCCGTTGCGCACCGCTTGCACCAGCTTTTCGCCGCGGTCGCGCGCCGGCCCCGGCATCTCCAGATCGAGCCCGGCATTGACCGTTGCGGCGGTCGTATGAGAGCCGAACCAATCGGACATGACGATGCCGTCGAAGCCCCATTGCTCACGCAGAACCGTAGTCAACAGCCATGGATGCTCGCTTGTGTAAGTTCCGTTCAGCCGGTTGTAGGAAGACATGACCGCCATGACACCGGCCTTTTTGACGGCCTTCTCGAACGGCAGCAGATAGATCTCGCGAAGGGCGCGTTCATCGATATCCGAAGACATCGTCTGCCGCTCGATCTCGGATTCGTTTCCGGCGAAATGCTTGATCGTTGCGGCAATACCCTGGCTCTGCACACCCTGGATATAGGCGACGGCAAGCTCCGCCGTCAGCATAGGGTCTTCCGAATAGCATTCGAAGTTGCGTCCATTCAGGCCTGAACGATGAATGTTGACCGTTGGCGCCAGTAGAACAGACGCGCCCTTGCTTTTGGCCTGGCCGGCGATAGCCACACCCATGCGCTCGATGAGCTTCGGGTTCCAAGTCGCACCGAGGGCGATGGCCACAGGAAAGCAGGCGGCATTGACGCCGGCAACCAGCGAGCCCGCACCACGCGCACCGTTCGGGCCATCCGTGACCTTGATTTTCGGGATGCCAAGCCGCTCAACCGGCACCGTGGTCCAGAAGTCGGCACCGGAGAGCAGCGAAACCTGCTCTTCAAGCGTCATCCGGTCGAGAATATCGTCGATCATAAAGCCTCCCGATGTGTTTCCAGCGCGCTCCCGGCACCCTCATGCCGGGGACCGCTATTTGAAGTAACCAAATCATAAACGCGGTCAAGACAATTCGGCAATCGTCATATGTCGATGAAATCACATATCTTTCCGCTCGCGGCTCAATCTTCGACCAGCTGGGTCGCCGTGCCTTCACCTAGGAAAAATCGCTATGCGGCATCAGCGCTATGGTTCATAGCAGCCCAAAACGCGACTTCGCTAAAATGCGAATGATCTTCTTCCGAATAAATTTGACCGCATCGGATTTCATGAGCGCAATTCATGGAGCCGACTATGCGTTCATTCCTCATCGCTGCAAGCCTTCTCTTCGTAGCCGGCCTGTCGTTTTCGACAGTCACCACTGCAAAGCCGGTGGCGAATGCCGCGAACACGCCAGCCCGTCAATTTGCACGGGTGGTCACGGATGCGAGCGTACCGGTCGGCTGGGCAGGCTTCTGTTCGGCACAGCCGGCGGAATGCGCGACGGGCGAGAAAAGTGATGAGTTCGTCGCGATCAACCAGGAGCGTTGGGGGCAATTGCAGCAGGTCAACAGCCTCGTCAATCACGAGATCCAGGGCGTCGGCGACAACGACCACTACGGCATCTACAAACTCGGTATCATCAACTGGTGGACCTATCCCGACGACGGCGCCGGCAATTGCAACGACTACGTTATCCTCAAGAAGAAGTTGCTTATCGAAGCAGGCTGGTCCCGCTCCGCACTGCTGCTGACCGTCGTTCTCGACAAGAATAACGAGGGACATCTTGTCCTGATGGCTCGCACGAGCGATGGCGACCTTATCCTGGACAACCTCACGGACACAGTCAAACCTTGGGAGGGTGCGGGCTATACCTTCATCAAGCGCCAGTCCGCCGACAATCCGAATAATTGGGTTCGGCTTGAATCCGGACGCACGCCCGAACAGCTCGCCATGATCAGCAAGGTATTGGCCTCTCACTCGCAGTGATTGGCGGACCAATAGGTATCGACCAAGCCTCTGCCATCCTGATCCAGTATGGCAAAATCACCCGGTATGATCACGAAGAAGCGCTCTCCGTCCCCTGCTCCGGAGGCTCTATCGACGCGGCCGCAGACGACAAAGCCAGGCATTCGCTCACTCGGCTTGGCGCTCAATATATGAATGGCGGACGCCGGCACATCGATCCTTCGCGCAACGGCAGTTTTGGCAAGGGCTGGAACGTCAGCCATCGTCGGCACAGCCTCGCCCGGCGCGGCCGCAAGCAGGATACTTCCTGCTACAACAAGATGTTTCAACGAAATCCCCCCGAAAACCAGGACGGCAGGCCCGAAACTCGCCTCGGCAGCATTGCCATGCACTTCTGCAGCCAGAAGCTGCTTCATGCAAAGTTTATTGTGATTCGCCGGACAGAAGAAGCGCCCGCCCTTGCCTTTGCGGGCTGTTCGACTATGAAGATCATCCCCGTGCCGGGGAACATTTTTGAAAGTCTACTTACGAATGCGTACAAGCCTGTCGAGAATTCCGGCACTCAGTCTTCTTCTCATCCTTACCCTGACGGGCGCCTCTTTTGGGCATGATCTGGTGCGTGTGCCGCCCGGCAATCGCAACAGCACGCAGCCGCCGATCCCCAACACATCGGCATTGCGGGCCAAGGCGTTCAACACGAGCTACGAGGAAAAATACCAGAAGATCGTCGGTGTGCTTCGCGAAGACAAGGAGCTGATCGCTTCGATCAAGAAGGCTGCACAGGCCTATAGGATCGACCCGATCCATATCGTCGGTGCGCTTGTCGGCGAACACACCTACAACATCACGATCGTCAACAGAGTGAAGTCCTATTACGTAAAGGCCCTCGCCTATTCTCAGGCCGATTTCAAATTCAGCTACAAGGATGTGAGCGTCCAGTCCTTCATAAAGAAGCCGGAATTCGCCCATTGCGACGCCTTTACCGGCAGCGCCGAATTGTGGGAATGCCGCGACGAAACTTGGGACAAGAGTTTTCGCGGCAAGGTCATCGACGGCGTCACCTATGAAAACATGACGTTCCAGCGCGCTTTCTTTCAGCCGTTTTTTGCGGGGCAAACCTTTGGCCTTGGTCAGATCAGCCCGCTGACCGCGCTTGAGGTCACCGATCTCGTGCATGCCACCAGCGGCCTGCCGAAGCTATCGGCCGAGGATCCGCAAGCCATCTACCGTGATATCATGGATCCCGACCGCAGCGTCATCTACATCGCAGCGATCGTCAAGGATGCCATGGATGTCTATCGCGCTCAGGGCTTTGATATCAGTGAAAATCCCGGCCTGACTGCCACGCTCTATAATGTCGGGCAACCGCGCCGGCGCGCCCTTGCCCTGCGGCAAGCGTCGGATGCGTCCGGCGGGAAGAAGCTGCCGGAAGAGAACTATTATGGCTGGCTGGTCAATGACAGGCTATCTGAGCTGAACAGCCTGTTAGGGCAGTAATAAAGGGCCATGCCCTTTCAAATCCATAGCTGAATGAAGTCGATCTCGCCTGGCTCACGCAAGCATGCCGATGCGGCCGCTCGCAATCTTGTCCTCGACCCAGGCGCGCTCACTCTGCCAGTCGTGCCGCCTCCACCCCTTCCAACCGAAGCCGCATAGGCGGATATCCCATTCGGAGGCGGGGAAATTGGCCAGAGCATAGCAGATGCCGAGAAAGCCGGTGCTTGGAAAGACGGTCCGCATCTGGTTCGCCGCAATACCGAGCTCAGCACAGCCCTCGGCATAGAATTGCGGCGGCATGATGCGGATCTCCTTGCCGGCATGCCCGATAAGTTCAATCGCTTGCGCTGTCCAATCGGCCCTTCGACCCCTCAAGCGCTGGAAGATGTTGGGCTGCGGGTGATATTTGCGGATGATCTCGGGATGGTAGGCGAGCATCAGTACTTTTGCGCACTTGAGCGCCGCATTTTCCAGAAAGGCCGGATCGACCATCCGCTTATGCAAAGCTTTGCTCGACGCCGCCAGCACGAGCACATCTGTGCGAGAGCCGCTCCTGTCGTCGAGGAGGTTCGGCTCGTTAAAGCGCATGACAAACTCGGCATCGTCGATGACCTTGGAAAGATCACGCTCCAGCCTTCCATTGCCGATGATAATAGCAGTCTTACGCGCCAATTGCGGTCGTCCAGCAAATTCCGACGGTGGTCTATCAACGCCTTCTGACAATCCGCTGAATCTGTCATGCAGCGGAACGGATATCCGGTTTCCTGTCGCGCCCAAGGCCTGCTTTCCGAGGTTAGCTATGTCCGCCGTTCACATGTCCGCGGGGGTCGGCGCCACATTGCTCACCCAAATGCGCGCCGATTAAGGCCGCAATGTTACAAAAAGTAAACGAACTTTAACGGAAGTAAAGCCGCCCCGAGGGTGGCGGCATCTCCCTTCGTTTCGCTGAGGACCAGTCGCGCCTCATTTGGCGCGACGCCATAGCGATGGCGACGCTCAGATGGCATGAGCACGCGGGAGATCATCATCCGCCCCAATTCCTGAGGTAATTGCCCGCCAAAGACAATGGCTTGCGGGTCGAGCACGCCGATTAATGCCGCGATCAATCGATCGAGCATAGGCATCGTATCGGCGAGCCAGCCCTCCACACCTGGCCAGGCCGGATCGAAATTTTGTCGCAGCTCTTCGATCGAGCCAATGTGGACGCCATTCTCACGCAAAGCAGCAATCAGGTATTGCAAGGCCGGTCGCCGCGACATTTCGTCGGGTGTGTAGATCATGCTGAATTCCCCGGCATTGCCGTGGAAGCCGACATAGGATTTACCCTCCAGAACGAGACCGCCACCAAATCCGTAATTGAAGGAAAGATAGGCAAAGGTTCGGCACCAGCGCCCGACCCCGCGCAGGCTCTCGCCGATCGCGCCTGTCGTGGCGTTGTTTTCCAGCCATACCGGCAGCTTGAAAATCTCTTCCAGCTCCGGGCGCAGTTCGATCAATGACCAGTCCCGCAAGGGTTCGGGAGCGTTGAAGACATGCGTGTCGAGCACGAAGAAGCCCGACATGGCAAAACCAAGCCCAACCAGGCGATCACGATGTATGCCATGCCTTTCCAGGAGGTCTTGAAGTGTTCCCGCGAGCGCGGCGAGCGTTTCGCGGCGATCGCTCGGCACCATCTTCAGCATCTCTTGCGCGACGATGTTGCAGCCGAAATCGGCAAGCGACAAAATAGCTGAGTCGGTGTTGATGGAAATGCCGACGGAATAGACCGCCTCCTTCACCAGTTCGATCGTCGGACTTGGCTGACCACGCACGCCTCTAAGCGGTGCCGCGGTGCGGAGCAGACCGCGTGCAATCAGTGCCTCCACCAGGCGATGGACCGATTGCTGCGTGAGATTGGTGTGCCCTGTGATCAGCGCGCGCGCAATCGGCTCATGGCGACGAACAATATCAAGGATCAGCCGTTCGTTTTCACTCGCCAACGGGGATTTCTCGAACGCAATCATGCACCTAATCCTCGATCCTGCAATCCCGCCTTAGCCTCTCGCACGCCTGCTTGCAATCCAGCGATAGCGCCTTTCTGCACGGTTGTCACAAATACTACACTCTATGTGTATTAATAGGCAACTACGCCGCCTGTCCCCAAAGCGAAAGGTCGGCGCCAGAACCATTGGCGTTTGCATTCCTCGACCGCCAAGGAAAACCCTTCGCTTAAGAAAGCCACCTTCATGTCCAGCCAGACCACCGCCGCTCTTGCGCCACGCACCGACATTTACGACCTTCTGTCTCGCTCCAATCCGGACATTCTTACCATCGCGCATCGCGGTTTGTGGTCGGCAGCGCCGGAGAATTCGCTGGCTTCAATCCGGGCTGCTGCCGAGCTAGGCGTCGAATTCGTCGAGATCGACACGCAAGCGACCGCTGACGGCCGCCTTGTCGTCATCCATGACAAGACGCTCGACCGAACCACCTCCGACAAGGGCGTGGTCGGCGCCAGCAGCTTCTCAACCGTTCGCGATGCGCGCCTTCGCGCCGGTGCCGGCGGCGAGGATGCACCACTAACCGACGAACGAGTGCCGACGCTGGAGGAGGCTCTCGAAGAGGCGCGCGGCCGCGTCTTCGTCAATATTGATACGAAGTTCCCGCACGAACTGCCGCTGGTCATTGCGGCGGTCCGGCGGCTTGGTGCGGAAGATCACGTCATCATCAAGTCTGATGTCGATCCTGAGAGCGGCAGCTTTCCGGTGCTTACCGCCGACTGGTTCGGCGCCATCGCACACATGCCGATGTTCCCCGTCAGGCCCGGCAAGTTCGCCGACGATCTGCGGCGGATCGAGCAGCTGCGCGCGCCGATGGTCGAGGTCAAGTTTGCCGATATTGCTGATCTCGCGGCCGGCCGCGAAGAGCTCGAACGCCAGAACATTCGGCTGTGGATCAATACGCTCGACGTTTCCCACAATCTCGATTTCAACGACAGCCGCGCTCTTAAGTATCCCGATGGCGTCTGGGGGGCGCTCGTCGCAGCCGGCGTCGGTGCTATCCAGACCGACACGAATGTCGAATTCAAGCAGTGGCTGGCGGGCCGAAGCGCCAGATAGCGGACTGTCAGCTCGGCGCCGGATACAGGAAAGCCCGGCCGATCGGAAGGAGCGGCCGGGCTTTCCGCGTCTTGGGAGACGGTCTTTATCGAGCGTTGTACTTCGCGTCGACCTCGTTGATGGCGTTGACGTTACCGGCCGAGCGGCCCTTCTCGTCGAAGCTCTGCGCCAGGAAGGCGTCGGCAATCGCCTTGGCAAGTTCGGTGCCGATGACCCGGGCACCCATGGTGATGATCTGAGCGTTATTCGACAACGCAGCACGCTCTGCGGAATAAGTGTCGTGAGTGAGCGCTGCGCGAATACCCGGCACCTTGTTGGCCGAGATGCAGACGCCGATGCCTGTGCCGCAGACGAGGATCGCCTTGTCATAGGTGCCGTCGATGACGCCGGAGGCGACACGGTCGGCGAGATTGGCGTAGAACGGGTCGGCGCCTTCCTGCGTGCGCGACACTTCGCTGACGTCAAAACGGTCCGTCAGGTGATCGGCGAGAACCTTGGAGAGGCCTTCGCCGGCGCTGTCTCCAGCAATAGCAAGCTTCATGATGTGTCTCCTTAGAGTTTGGCGGCGCACTTGGCGAGAATGTCGAGATAGCCTTCGACGTTCCAGGCGGAGCGCCCGATGAAGAGCCCGTCTACGTTCGGGCAGGATATGAGTTCTTCGCAGTTTTGCGGATTGACCGATCCGCCGTAGAGGCATGGAATCTTTCGGCCGAGCACCTTTTGCGCGACCGCGATGATTTCGGCCTGGCGCGCATCGGCATAGGAAGGCTCGGCCGGAATCCCCTTTTCGCCGATCGCCCAGACCGGCTCATAGGCCAGCAAAATTTCAGCCTGCTTCTGCGATGCAGAAAGCTGCGAGAGCGCGCCGACAACCTGCTCGCTCAGGATCTCCGTTGCACGACCGCTTTCGCGATCCTCCAGCGTTTCACCGATGCAGATGAGCGGGATCAGACCATGGCGAACCGCGGCCTCGGCCTTCAACCCCACGGTTTCGTTGGTCTCGCCGAAATGCTCGCGACGTTCGGAATGGCCAAGCTCGACGACGTCGAGATTGCAATCCTTCAGCATCAGCGGCGAGATTTCCCCCGTCCATGCGCCCTGATCGGCCCAATGCATGTTCTGTGCGCCCACGTTGACGGAGGTTTCCGACAGGATCGCCTTTACTTCGCGAACGGCCGTGAACGGCGGAATGATAAAGCGTTGGATACGCGCGTCACGAAGAGCATCGGCTGCACGCAAGGCTTCGGCGAAGGCGCGCGCCTCCGCCAGCGTCTTGTTCATCTTCCAGCTGGTGCCGATCCAATAGCGGGGCGTCTCTGTCATGTCATATCCTGGTTCGAAGCAATGGTAAGAGTGATGCCGTCACGACGGAATTGATCGAGAATGGCGGCATCGGGTGCGCGATCTGTAATGATGGCATCGAAATCGGCGAGATCGGCCATCACATGCAGGGCCGTATGACCGATGCGTTGATGGCTGACGAGCAGGCAGCTCTTGGCGGCTGAGGCGATCATGGCGCGCTTGGCGCGCACGACATTATCATCCATGTGATAGGCAAGCCTGCCGGAGATGGCCGGCGTCGACAGAAAAGCGATGTCGGCCCTCAGCCGCGACAGCGCCTCCTCGGTTACGACGCCGAGAAAGGCGTTGAACTTGGCGGAATAGACGCCGCCAAGCGCGATCACGGTGATGCCGCTTTCGCTTTTCATGCGGTCTATGATCGCTGCGTTGTTGGTGATCAGCGTCAACGGGCGCTTTTGCAGCAGCATCTCGCCGAGAACGGCGGCCATGGACCCGTCATTGACCATAACGGTCATGCCGGGCTCAACGAGATCCAGCGCACAATGCGCCATGCTGAGCTTCTCTTCATGATCCTGCCGCTCTCGGAAGCGGAAATCGCTCTCGAACTGCGTGCCGGCATCGATCGTCGCGCCTCCGCGAACTTTGCGCAGCACGCCGGCCTGCTCGAGATCGTCAAGGTCCCGGTGAATGGTCATCTTGGACACGGCGAAACGATCGGCCAGATCGTCGAGATCGACGGTCTTATGCTCGACGAGCAAATTGATGATCAATTGCTGGCGCTCTTCTCGCTTCACCTTGCTCTCCGGCTATTTGCCAATGGAACCAAAGAAGATATAACATTTATATATCACAATTCAACATTGGTATTGTGATATTGAGATGAATTCACGTTGCTGGAGCGAGGGCGGCCTATGCGTTCAACAAGGCCCGCGCCGTTCTTTCATCGGTAATCAAGCCGTAGAGACAACGATTTTTCAAAACCGCACGAATGGCCTCGACCTTGGGCAGCCCGCCGGCAAGCGCCACCAGCCGTTCCTTTTTCGAACGCGGCAGCGACGCCGAAAGAGTGCGCGCCGAAAGCGTCGTCTCTAGGATATTGCCATCGGCGTCGAAGAAGTGGCCGAGGATTTCACCGACGCCACCGGCGGCGGTGACTTCCTTGATCTCACGCGGTTCCACCATACCCGAGAGCACGAGCTGCGCCTCCGTGTCGACGGTGCCCAGACCGACCAGCTTCAATTCGGCACCATTTGCCAGATCGAAAACCTCCCTCACGCCGCGCTGCGCCAGCAGCACATCGCGATCCTCGCGGGTGTTGGCGAAAAACGGCACCGGCATCACATGTGCCTGCATGCCGGTCTTTTCAGCGATGCGATGCATCACGTCATAGGGGTTGGCGGCATAGTTTCTCGTGAGCCCGCCGAGCAGCGAGACGAAGCGCAAATCCCTGGCGCTGACGCGCGACATATGATGAACCGCAGAAGAAAGGGTTCGGCCATGGCCAAGGCCAATGACCTTGTTGTTGCCGCTTTCGATCTCACGGCGCAGAAATCCGGCACCCGCTTGCCCAAGAGCGCGAAACTCGTAGCCGTCTTCGCCAAGGTCAGGCGCGACCTCGCAATATTGCAGACCGAAGCGCGCCACTAGTTCCGTTTCCAACTCGACGCACTCGACAATATCGCCGTCGATCGTGACTTTCACGACGCCGTCGGCCACGGCACGCGCAATCAACCGGTGTGCCTTCACGGAGGGAACACCGAGCCGTTTTGCCACCTCGGACTGCGTCAGTCCGCCGGCATAATGCAACCAAGCCGCCCGCACGGCGAGCGAAGCATCCGCATCCGTCATAGACCGTTCCCTTTCATTGTCTCACGCATAAGGTTCCGCCCACTTCTAGATCCCGATTTGGTTTCCTCGACATCGCCTCGTGACCGATTTGACTGCTGGTTCGAGACCAGATCATTTCTATAGCTAGATATGCAAATCACTGAGGCCCGTGTCGATATGAGGTGCCCAGAAGGCGACACTTTCGGCAATCTGCGAAATGACCTGACGGTCGTTCGGCTCGCGCTCCTTGAACGACAGCTCCAGGCAGATCTCGTTATCCTTGGCGCCACCTTCGGCAAACGCCTTCAGCAGCGATTGCGGCTGAATGCGGCCCTTGGCGTTGAATTCTGCCGTAAAGGGACGGTGTCCACCCTTGTCCATCAGGCTCTGCTTGATGTGGATGATCGGCGAAACCCTCGGAACGGCGCGTGCCCATGCATAGGGATCGTAATCGTCGGGATTGGCCGAAGTGACATCACCATGGTCGACGTCGGCCATCATCCACATCGGAATGGCGAATGGCGCCTTCGTCAATCTGTTCTGTAGCGACAGGCATGCCTCAATGGTATCGCCGAATTCGCGTCCAATGCTCATCGGCTCCCAGAAGACATAGGAAAGACCGGCCGCCCGGGCGTGCTCGGCCACCTCGCCCCAGCAATCGATCGCGATCTCAATCAGTTCCTCGCGCCGCGCCGGATCGTCGTAATCCTTGTAGGTGAAGATCGCAAACTGCGTACCGACGGAATGGCCGCCGAGGTCGGCGGTGATATCGGCAAAGGTCTTGAACCAGTCGACATAGTAGCGCCTGACATCCTTGTCCGGATGACCGAAATGATTGAGACGGCCGTAGGGACCGGTCATGCCGGAGGTGACGCGAACGCCGGTGCGCCTCAGCGCTACCTGCATGTCGCGCGTCAGACGGCGGATAAGCGACGCCTGCCAGCTCGGATTGATGAATTCGTGGGTCAGCTGCAGATCGCGGATGCGAAGATCACGAGCGACTGTTTCAATCAGGTCTGAAGGCTCCGCGAAGCGGTTCACCAGCGGGTTGGTATTGAGTGACAGGGTCAAGGGCATCGATGTCGTCTCCCGGCAATGTTCAGGCGGCCAGCGCCAGTTCGGCGTCGAACCAGGCGGAAAATGCCGCCTTCTCCTCGGCCGTCATGCGCAGGCCTTCCTTGGTGCGGCGCATGAGGACGTCCTCTGCCTTCTGTGCCCACTCCGAGGCGGCCAGATAACGCGCCTCCGCTTCGTAGAGATTGCCGCCGAAGTGACGGCCAAGCCCCTCAAGCGAACGGGCGTCGCCGACGATCAGCTTGGTGCGCGCGCCATAGAGATGTCCGTAGTGATTGATGAGCGCGCGAGGCATCCAGGGATAAGCCGTGCGTAGCTTATCGGTGAAGGCGACATAGTCGGTATTCAGGATCTCACCGCCGGGAAGAGTGGCGCTGCGCGTCCAGTCGCCGCCCATCTTCGGGAAAAACCTGGCAAGCTTCTGCATCGCATGCTCCGAAAGCTTGCGGAACGTCGTGATCTTGCCGCCGAAGACGTTGAGAAGCGGCGCACCGCCGGTCTCGTCGAGATCGAAGACATAATCGCGCGTCACGGCCGAAGGATTGCCCTTGCCGTCGTCGAACAGGGGCCGCACACCGGAGAAGCTTTCGAGCACGTCTGAACGGCGCAGCTTTTCCTTGAAGTAGCGGTTCACGGCCGCGATCAGATAATCGATTTCCTTCTCGTCGGCCTTCACCTCTTCGGGCCTGCCTTCATAGGGAATGTCGGTCGTACCGATCAGCGCCTTGTCGCCTTCATAGGGGTTGATGAAGATGACGCGCTTATCGTGGTTCTGGACCAGATAGGCCTGCTGTCCGTTCCAGAACTTCGGAACGATGATATGGCTGCCCTTGACGAGCCGGACGCTGCGGCTGCTGTTGGAGCCGGCAACGCGATGGATGATGTCGTTGACCCAGGGTCCCGACGCATTCACCAGCGCCTTGGCACGCACAGTGCGCACTTCGCCGGAATGCTGGTCGCGCATCTGAACGGTCCAGCCGCTCTGATCGCGACGGGCACTGATGCAGGCGGTGCGTGTCAGGATCTGCGCGCCCTTGGCGGCGGCATCGAGCGCATTGAGGACAACAAGGCGAGCGTCATCGACCCAACAGTCGGAATATTCGAAGCCCTTGGAGTACTGATCGAGAATAGGCGCTCCCTCGGGATCGCGGTGCAGATCGAGCGAACGCGTGCCCGGCAGCTTCTTGCGGCCGCCGAGATGGTCGTAGAGAAAGAGGCCAAGGCGAACGAGCCATGCAGGACGATCCGTCGGACTGTGCGGCAGCACGAAACGCATCGGCCAGATAATATGACTTGCGGAATTGAGGAGCACTTCGCGCTCGATCAGGGCCTCGCGCACCAGTCGGAACTCGTAATATTCGAGATAACGCAGGCCGCCATGCACCAGCTTGCCGGACCGCGACGACGTTCCTTCCGCCAGATCGCCCTTCTCGCACATCATCACCGAGAGGCCTCGTCCGGCCGCATCGCGGGCAATGCCGGCACCGTTGATGCCGCCGCCGATCACGAAGAGATCGAAGATTTCGGGTTCAGTCATGTCGTGCTCCTTCGGATGCCTCTGGCATCATCAAATCAAACTTCACGGGCAGCGGGGCGCTATGCTGGCTAGTGCAGGGCAAGTTTGTCCCAGCCGGGCGCAATCGCTTCGCGTACATCCTTGTAGGCGTCAAACAGGCGGTCGTAGCGCTCGGCATCCCCGGCGTTCGGGGCTTCGGCTTCACCAAGCAAGGGTGTCACCCAGTCGGCAATGCAGCTGTCCATGTCCGGATAGGCGCCGACCGCAACCGCCGCCATCATCGCGACGCCGGCAGCTCCCGCCTCCTCGCGGTCGGAAATTCTCACCGGCGCATTGACGGCTGCGGACAGGGAACCGCGCAAGGCGCGCGAGCGGGCAGCACCGCCCGTGATGCGCAATTCAGACGGCATATCGCCCATGGCCGTGTAACAATCGCGCGTTGCCATGCCGAGCCCTTCGATCACAGCGCGCAGCATGTCGGCGAAGCCGTGACGTGTCGAAAGCCCGGTAAAGCCGGCACGCGCATGCGCATTGACGAAGGGGCCGCGCTCTCCGGCCTCGGAAATATAGGGATGATAGAGAAGGTTTGTCGGGCGACTTTCGGCAAACCAGGCATCGATACGCGGAATGAGGTCCGAATAGGAAACCTGGCGACCGCCCTCAGAGATCAGATCCGCCGCTATCCGCAGGATCCAGTCGACATTGATCGTCGCGCCCATATTGGTCTGAACCTGCGTGACGATGCCCGGGATCGGCAAGGCAATGACATAACCGGTCCCCTCGTCATTGAGTTGAACGTCGGGGACGGCCTTGGCGCGCATATGCACGCCCGTCGAACCGATCGTCGAGCAGGCCGCGTTCTGACCGCCCGTGCGCACGCCGGCGCCGAGAGCGGTCATAACCATATCCACATAACCGAGGCACACCGGAGTTCCGGCAAGCAATCCAACCGCTTTTGCCGCCCCGGCGGTCAAGGGATGGCTGATTTCGGTGCCGTCGATGATCTCAGGCAGAAGCGAACGCCTGCGTGCAAGACCGAGAGCATCGATCACAACCGGATCATATTGGCGATTGCGGAAATTGCCGAAAGTAAAGCTTGCCTCCGACGGATCGGTCGCGCGAATGCCGGTCAGGTTCAGATAAAGCCAATCCTTGCAATGCAGTGACGCCTCTGCCCGATCGAGAAGCTCGGGCATGAGGCGATCCATATGGGCAAGCTGCGCACCCTGCTGGCAGGTATTGAGCCCGGTGCCAGTCGCCTCGAAGCGGGCGCGGTTGCCGGACCCGGCGCTCAGCCGCGTCACGGTCGGCGCGGCACGCGCGTCGAGCCAGAGCCAGGCGTCTCCAACCGGAGCGTTGCCGGCGCCGACGAGCCATGTGCCATCCCCCTGCCCGGTCACGGCTATGGCTGCGGTGCGAGAGGCAAGATTCACCACCGTTTCGCCAAGACCGCGCAGAGCACTGACGCAATCGGACCAGGTCTGGCCCAACGACTGCGTGACGGAACCATCTTCGCCCGTCTCGTATCGATTTCGGGCTGACGCCGAAGCTATCTGCCGACCAGACAAGTCGAAGGCGACCGCCTTGAGGACGGAGGTTCCCGCATCGATCCCAATGATGATCCCGTCACTCTTAGGCATTGCGCGCCGATCCCATCACCACGCGCCCTGCGACAGGGACGCAAGCATTCACAGAAAACATCTCATTCCTCCCGGCTCGCCCTTTGACATGAGCCTTCGCTGCGAAGGTGCCCACACCACGACCAGACAATAAGACCGATCGCATGATCACCCCTCACCCAATCGCAATCCAGTAACGCGATTGCCCACTTATAACATAAAGATATCATTGTCACAGTAAAAATTTTCTGGTGTTGTAATTTTTTTCATATAAAATAGGCATTGCCAACTCCCCGATCATGCCTAGGAGGAATCGTCGCAGCGAGCCGAGGAAGGGAATTCCATTGCGTGATACGCCAGAAGCGTGATCCGCGCGGAGAGTCGGCGAACCCGCCATATTTTTTGCTATTATAGCTCTATATCAATGGCTTATTTCCGAGCTTTGCACAAAGCCAACACCGCATCAGCGGCGGAGATGGCGATCTCAAGCTTGATTTTCCAAGCTAAAGTTGCAGCCCACCAAAGGCAGCGAACGTTAACTTGCAAGATGATGACGAACGCAGGAAACACGATATTTGGCGATTGACAGGCTCTGAAATTTATAACATACAAAATACAGTTATTAACACAACTCTATCACAAAGGCCGCAGATCAGCGGCTGCAGAAGCGAAACGGATGACTGGAGGAGACGGTCACCCGATATGCTGAGGAGGATCCCGATGTCGAACTCCCTTTCCAATCACGGCTTGAAGCGAAGCCTAGCGGAGTGCCCGCATGTTCTAATGGGCAGCAACGGTCTTCGATAGATCCTTGCCGGGAACGCAGCGCCTTTCTTTCTCCAGCAAGTAATCCGGCCGATACGCCGAAGGTCGTTTGAACATGAATACGCAAATTCAATACGCAACCGCCAAGCCGACAGGCTCCAAGCTCAAGATCATAACGGGCGCCGCCGCCATCGTGATCGTGATTGGCGCCATTGCCGCCGATACCAAAGTGGTCAAGATCGGCTCCGAGCACGACGTGCGCGAACAGGGCTTCCAACCTGATGCCTATGGCGCCCAGGAATTCCCGAAGGTGCAGATGGATGTGGCGCAACGGGCCGTCGATGCGGTGGCGCTCGCCACCGCCGTGCTTGCCGACAAGAAGATTGCCGGCGAGAAATATGGCGTGGCAACCACGACCGGCCCCGTGCTTCCAGTCTCGCTCAGCGGCACGTTTGGCGACCGCAAGGCCAACCTTAACGAGTTCAAGGTCGACGGCATGCCGGATGGTGTCACCGTCCGCATACAAACCGGCCCCGCCATCAATGGTACAGATTTGCGCGATGCAACCGGCAAGATCGAATTCGGCCAGTTCACCAATCAGATCGAATATCAGAATGCCGGCTCCGCCATCAACAACGAGATGAAGAAGGCAACCCTTGGAAGCATCGATCCTGAGAAGCTGACGGGCAAGACTGCAAAGATTGTCGGTGTCTTCAAGCTCATCAATCCGAAGAACTGGCTTGTCACGCCGGTAAAGGTCGATGTGAAATGAGCCAGGCCCCGCAAAATGGAGTGGCAAAGGGCGAAGTCGTTCTCGCTGCCCGCAACGTCGCTAAGTCGTATGGCAGTGTCCATGCGCTCAAAGGCGTGAACTTCGATATTCGGCGCGGCGAAGTCACTACGCTGTTTGGCGAGAATGGCGCCGGCAAATCGACGCTGATGAAGATCCTTTCCGGCGTCATCCAGCCATCCTCTGGTGAAATCATCCTCGACGGCAGCCCGATCAGCTTCGCCTCGTCTACCCATGCGCGCTCCTGCGGCATTTCCATCATTCACCAGGAATTGAGCCTGGCGCCCAATCTCAGCGTTCGCGACAACATCTTCATGGGCCGCGAGATCATGAAGGGCGGCGTGGTCGACTTTGCCGAAGAAGAGCGTCAGACCCGGGTCCTGATGGAGGAGCTGGAAGAAAATATCGATCCGCTCACACCGATCGAGGATCTGCGTCTCGGTCAGCAGCAGATCGTCGAAATTGCCCGCGCTCTTTCGGTCAATTCACGCATTCTGATCATGGATGAGCCGACATCGGCGCTCAGCGCCACGGAAGTCGAGGTCTTGTTCAAGGTCATTCGCGACCTTACGGAGCGCGGCGTATCGATCGTCTATATCTCGCACCATCTCGAAGAGGCGCTCCAGATCACCAACCACGCCGTGGTGCTCCGCGACGGCAACATGACGGCCTATGCGGAGCGCACGGACATCGATCTCGAATGGATCGTGCGCAACATGGTCGGTGACAATTTCGATCTCGGCAGCCCGCCGGCCGGCCACAAGATGGGCAGCGTCGCATTGACGATCGATAGCCTCACCGTTCCAGGCCCGTCCGGCGCCGCCTACAATGCGGTCGATCGCATGTGGCTTCAGGTCCGCGCCGGCGAAATCGTCTGCATCTACGGCCTGATGGGTGCCGGGCGCACCGAATTGCTCGAATGCGTGGCTGGACGCCTGAGATCGAGCGGCGGCCACGTGCTGCTCGGCAACACCGACATTGGCGGCCTGAGCATCGCCGGCCGCATCGCGCAGGGCCTGGTCCTGGTGCCTGAAGATCGGCAGCGCGACGGCCTCGTCCAGACGATGACCGTCGGCTCGAACCTGTCGCTTGCCAGCATCGGCGCCTTCACCAAGGGTCTGTTCACCTCAGGCGGCCGCGAGCGGGCACTGGTGGACCAGTCCATCCGCAAGGTTCACATCAAGACCGATGGCGGCGCTGCGGCGATCGGTTCGCTGTCGGGCGGCAACCAGCAGAAGGTCGTGATCGGCAAGATGCTGGCGACGAACCCAAGAGTGATCCTGCTCGACGAGCCAAGCCGCGGCATCGACATCGGCGCCAAGGCCGAGGTCTTCAAGCTTTTGGCAGAGCGCGCCAAGGAAGGTCTGGCGGTGATCTATTCGACGTCGGAAGTCGCCGAATGCCTAAGCATCGCCCATCGCATCATCGTCATGCACCGCGGCAAGATATCAGCCGAATTCGGTCCCGACGTCCCCAAGGAAAAGATCATGGCCGCCTCTGGCGAAGCAGTGGTCGCGCACTAGCCGCATTCATGGAGCACTGATTATGTCAGTCACGAACATCACAGATAAGAAACCCATTTCGAACGAACAGCGGCGAAGCTTCAATATCGTACGGCTGATCCTTGAAGGGCGCGCTTTCTTCGCGCTGATCGTCATCATCGCGGTCTTCTCCTTTCTGTCGCCCAATTACTTCACGCTGGGCAACTTTCTGACCATGTCCTCGCATGTGGCCATCTTCGGTATCCTTGCGATTGGCATGTTGCTCGTCATCCTCAATGGCGGCATCGACTTGTCGGTCGGCTCGACGCTCGGCCTTGCCGGTTGCGCCGCCGGCTTCCTGATGCAGGGCGTCACTCTTTCGAGCCTTGGCGTCATTCTCTATCCGCCAGTCTGGGCCGTCGTCGTTTTGACCTGCGCTTTCGGAGCCGTCATCGGCGCCGTCAACGGCGTGCTGGTTGCCTATCTGCGCGTCCCCGCCTTCGTCGCCTCGCTCGGCGTGCTCTACGTCGCCCGCGGCATCGCATTGCTGATGACCAACGGTCTTACCTACAACAATCTTGGCGGTCGTCCGGAGCTCGGCAATACCGGCTTCGGCTGGCTCGGCTTCAATCGGCTTGCCGGCATTCCGATCAGCGTCATCGTGCTTGCAGCACTGGCTATCATCTGTGGCCTCGTCCTCAGCCGCACGGCCTTCGGCCGCTGGCTTTATGCCTCAGGCGGCAACGAGCGTGCGGCCGATCTTTCCGGCGTGCCGGTCAAGCGCGTCAAGATCGTCGTCTATGTCCTGTCGGGCGTCTGCGCCGCTATCGCAGGCCTGGTGCTCTCCTCACAGCTGACCTCCGCAGGCCCCACCGCCGGCACCACCTACGAGCTGACGGCGATCGCCGCTGTCGTCATCGGCGGTGCCGCATTGACGGGTGGACGCGGCACGACGCGTGGCACCATGCTCGGCGCCTTCGTCATCGGCTTCCTGTCCGACGGTCTCGTGATCATCGGCGTCTCGGCCTACTGGCAGACAGTCTTTACCGGCGCGGTCATCGTGCTCGCCGTTCTCATGAACAGCATCCAGTACGGACGGCGGACCAAATCCGGCTGACACTTCCATACGACCTTGTCACCGACCGATGAAATGCATCGGCCGGAGAAAGAACGGCCGGTTCGCCGGCATCACCAGAGCTCATCAAAAGGGAGAGAGACTAATGTTTAAAAAAGGTTTGCGCATTGTCATGGCAGCGGTTGCTGTGGCACCGCTTCTAACAGGAGCTGCATGGGCCGCCGGCCAGATTACCGTTATCGTCAACGACCCGTCCAACCCCTACTGGCTGACGGAAGGCAATGTCGCCAAGGCGACCGCTGAAAAGCTTGGCTACACGGCAACAGTCGGTGCCCACAAGGGCGACACGAATACCGAAAGCAACCTGATCGATACGGCGATTACCAACAAGTCGGTTGCCATCATCCTCGATCCGGCCAATGCCGATGGTTCCGTCGGTGCGGTCAAGAAGGCCGTGGCCGCCGGCATCCCGGTTTTCCTCGTTAACGCCGAAATCAACCAGGAAGGCCTTGCCAAGGCCCAGCTCGTCTCCAACAACGCCCAGGGCGCGGCCATCGGTGCACAGCAATGGGTCGAAGCTATTGGCGACAAGGCCAAATATGCCGAACTGTTCGGCGCTCCCTCGGATAACAATGCCGCAACCCGTTCGAACGGCTATGAAACCGTACTGACGCAGTATCCCGATCTGCAGAAGGTTGCCAAGGAAGTCGCCAACTGGGACCGCACCCAGGGCCACAACAAGATGCAGTCCATGCTGCAGGCTCACCCGGATATCAGCGGCGTGATTTCCGGCAATGACGAAATGGCGCTCGGCGCGATCGCCGCCCTCAAGGAAGCCGGCAAACTCGCCAACGTCAAGGTCGGCGGCTTCGACGGTTCGCCGGACGCGGTCGCCGCTATCAAGTCCGGCGAATTGCAGTACACCGTTCTGCAGCCGGTTGCCGTCTTCTCGCAAGAAGCCGTCAAACAGGCCGATAGCTTCATCAAGACCGGCAAGACCGGCGCAAAGAGCGAAAAGCAGCTTTTCGATTGCCTCCTGATCACCAAGGACAATGTCGCGAAGTACACGGCACCGTTCGTTCTGTCCGAGTAATGACATCGGGGGCGCCGCAAGCCGGCGTCCCCAACCCCTTGACCGCTATCGGCGGCACCCTGGCTGAACGTCAGACACAACTTGCGGAAACCCTAGTAGCGAATTGTTCTTTCTATTCTTTTCCCATAGCATGACATTCGCTGCAGCAAATTAACATCCGCAAGGCACAGCGCCAGAGGCCAACGTGAAAGACAAGACAAGCCCCGTATCATTCCTGCAAGACGAGTTGCCGAGCGACAGCCGGCACTCCCGTCAGATCGCCCGACGCCAGATGATTGCCGAAGCCGTCATGGCGGAAGGTTCCATGCGTATCGAAGATCTGACGGATCGGTTCGGTATCAGCCTGATGACGGCACATCGCGACGTTGACGAGCTGGTCAGCCGAGGACTGTTCCGAAAGACGCGCGGCATCGTCTCCGCCGCCGCGACCAGCCTGATTGAATCGAGTGACGTCTACCGCGCCAACCGACAGGCAAGTGAGAAGAAGATGATTGCCGCCGCCGCCATGCAGTTCATCGAGCCGGGCCAGGCGATCTTCCTCGACGATTCCACCACCGTCCTGCAGATGGCTTCGCAGTTGCCGGCCAAAGTTCCGCTGACGGCGATTACCAATTCGCTGACGCTGATGAATGCGCTCAAGGACATGCATGACGTCAACCTGCTGGCGCTTGGTGGGCAGTATTACAATTGGTGCAACGCCTTCATGGGGCGCATGACCATCAACGAGATCAACCGGCTGCGGGCCGACGTTACCTTCATTTCCATGTCAGCCATCATCGACGATGTCGTGTTTCATCAATCGCCCGAGATCGTCGACATCAAGCGGGCGATGTTCGACAGTTCGGCCAGGCGCATCTTGCTGATGGATCACACCAAGTTCGAACGACGGGCCCTGCATAGTTTCGCGCATTTGAGCGAATTCGACGTCGTCATCGTCGACGAGAAGACACCTGCCGCTCATCTGGAGCGCATGCGTAACAAGAATATCAATGTGGTCGTCGCCAAGGGCGACAAGGAGCGATCCTGACGGACGGCTCCGGCAGGGGCCGCCTTACGTCGCTCACGATCGGGAGTAATGAGAATGCCGAGTCTGCTCGGAATTGACAGCGGTTTGACCGTCACCAAGGCCGTCATCTTCGATATCGATGGAACTCCGATTGCTGTCGCCCGCCGCCGTGTGACCCAGTTCATGCCGAAGGCCCGCCACGTTGAGCGCGACATGGAGGAACTCTGGACCCGAACGGCCGACGCCATAGCCGAGGCGATCAAGCTCAGCAACCGCCCCGCCAGTGATATTCAGGCGATCGCCGCCACTGCCCACGGCGATGGCATCTATCTGGTCGACAAGGCCAAGAAGCCGCTCGGGCGCGCCATTCTTTCCCTCGACAGTCGCGCCCGGTCGATCGTCGAACAATGGTTGAACAGCCCGCTTGCCGACGAAGCCCTGACGCTCACCGGTCAATTGCCGCATGTCTCGGCCCCATCAGCGCTGCTTGCCTGGATCAAGGCCAATGAGCCCGAGCGCTTTGCACAAATCGGGCATATCCTCAGCTGCAAAGACTGGCTACGCTTCTGCTTGACTGGCGTTGCCGGCACCGACCGGACGGAGGCCAGCACCTCCTTTACCAATGTTTCGACGCAGGACTATTCGCCGGATGCCCTGAAACTGTTCGACCTCGGTGAGATGATCGGTGCCTTGCCGCCTGCCTCGCGATCCGACGAGGTTGTGGGATACGTGACCGAAGCCGTCGCGAGGCGGACGGGCCTTGCCGAGGGCACGCCCGTTGTTGCCGGCCTGCATGATGTGACCGCCTCCGCCCTTGGCGCTGGCGGGTATGCCGACGGCGTCGTCGCCGTCATTGCCGGCACCTATTCGATCAATGAGACACTTTCGTCGGAGCCGCGCGCCGACCCCCGCTGGTTCTGCCGCAATGCCATCGCGCCTGGACAATGGAATAACATGTCGATCTCACCGGCATCGACGGCCAATTACGACTGGTTCCTGGACAAGCTTTGCGCCGGCGAGCGTACAGGAGCAGAGGCTTCAGGCCAATCGATCCACGCCGTGTTGGCGCCCGAAATCGAGGCTGCGTTCAACCGTCCGTCGAGCGCCCTATTCCATCCATATCTGTTCGGCTCGCCCTACGGCGCCGATGCGAGCGCCAGCTTCTTCGGGCTTGGCGGCTGGCATGATCGCGGCGACATGCTGCGTGCCGTCCTTGAAGGCATCGCCTTCAACCACAAGATTCACATTGATGCCCTAAGTGACGGTTTTTCCTTTAATCAGGCACGGTTGGCGGGTGGCGTGTCGCGCAATCCGCTCGTTGTGCAGATGTTTGCCGATGTGTTCGGCATGCCTGTTACCGTCACCGAAACCGACGAGGCAGCCGCCTGGGGTGCAGCACTTTGTGCCGGCGCCGGGATCGGCGTCTACGCCAACCCGGAAAGCGATCCCCGAAATGTCGGCAAGATCGCCAGAACCTATTATCCCGATTCCGCCCGCAGTGCCGCCTATCGCATCCGCTATGACCTCTTTCGCGACATCGCCGAGGCGATGTCGCCGCTCTGGCCGCGGATCGGCAATCTCGCAGTTCAACACTCCCAAGACTAGACCGCCAATTACGCCGCGCAGACCGGCTGTTTTCGCGGCAGTTCAGCAGGACGATAATGTTATGACCGATATGGCCGCCGATCTGAAACAACGCTTCTCGCAACTTCAAGACGGAGGGATCGACGTCGTCATCTTCGGTGCCGGCGTCAATGGTGCCGGATTGTTTCGCGATCTCTCGGCCCAGGGCATCAACTGCCTGATCCTCGATAAAGCCGACTTCGGCTCTGGAACGAGTGCAGCACCATCACGGCTGATCCATGGCGGCCTGAAATATCTGGAAACCGGCGAATTCCGACTCGTCGCTCAATCGGCGCTTGAGCGCAACCTTCTATTGAAGAACGCGCCGCATTGCGTCGAGGCGCTACCGACATTCGTGCCGATCTTCTCTTGGATGCGTGGTATACCGGCGGCCCTTCGCACGCTTGTCGGATCGACGACTGCTCCGCGCAGCCGTGGCGCAGTGCTCATCAAGATCGGACTTGCGCTCTACGACTTCTTCGGGTCGCGCAACCGCGTCATGCCCCGCCACAGGTTCCTGTTGAAGGGCCGCGCCCTAAAGGAAATGCCGCATGTCACACCACAGATCGTGGCGGGCGGCATCTATTATGACGCTAAGATCAGCCGACCGGAGCGGTTGGTCTATGAATTGGTCAATGATGGGCTTGAGGCGAACAAGGGCTCGCTGGCGGCGAATACCACAAAGCTCGTTTCCGCGGCAGAAGGCCTACTGACCTTCCAACGCGCGGATGGATATGCCTTCTCGGTCAAGCCGAAGCTCGTCGTCAACGCCGCCGGCCCCTGGATCGATCAAGTCAATGCCGCTCTCGGCGCACCGGCTCATCATCTCATCGGCGGCACCAAAGGCTCGCACATCCTGCTCGATCATCCGGAGCTGGTGCGCAGCCTGAACGGCCACATGATCTATTTCGAGGCCGACGACGGCCGCATCTGCCTCGTCTATGGCTATCTCGGCCAAGCGCTGGTCGGCTCGACCGACATTCCCTGCGACGACCCCGACAATGTGCGCTGCGAAGAACATGAGATCGACTATTTCCTCGACAGCGTGCGGTCGCTTCTGCCGAGCCTGCGTTTCGAGCGCGACCAGGTGACCTATAGCTATAGCGGCATCCGCCCCCTGCCCGCCTCGGACGCCTCGTCACCGGGCCTGATCAGCCGCGATCACTCCGCACCCATCTTCGAGCCGCAGCTTGGACGCCCCTTCCCGATCATCTCGCTCGTCGGCGGCAAATGGACCACCTTCCGCGGCTTTGCCGAGGAGGTTGCCGATACTGTGCTGACGCGCCTTCAACGCAGCCGAAAGAGATCGACCGAGCGCCTCGCCATCGGCGGCGGACGGGATTATCCGGTGGGCTCCCATGAGCGTACGAGCTGGATCCGATCGATGGCAGCAAAAACCGGCGTGGACGCAAGCAGGGCCGATGAGCTGTTGAGCAGATACGGCACGACGGCAGCGGCGATCCTTGCCCATCGTTCGGAGTATAGCGACAGCCAACGTATCAGCGGCGCGCAACGCCATAGCACGCTCGAGATCGATTGGATCTCGCGGCAAGAATTGGTCGTCCATCTCTCGGATATTGTCTTCCGCCGCACGACAATGGCGATCGAAGGTCTCTTGACGATCCAGGGCTTGCGTGAAATCGGCGCGATCGCAGCTGTGGCCTTGCAATGGGATGCACAGCGACTGAGCAGGGAAATCGACGACGTCGTGACGTCGCTGGCAAAGTTTCACGGTCAGGTGCTGACCGAAGAAGGCGTGCGCCGGGCGGCAATCCCGGCGACACGCTGATCTACTGGCTCAGGAGAAAACCGGGTCGAGCGAACCGGACTTATAACGCCTGGCCATCTCGGCGACTGTCAGTGGCTGGATGCGCGAGGCATGACCGGCGGTCCCGAACTGCTCGAAGCGTTCCTTGCAGAGTTTCGTCAGGGCAGCCATGGCGGGCTTCATATATTTGCGGGGATCAAATTCGCTCGGATCCTCCTGCAGCACGCGGCGGATCTGGCCGGTCATCGCCATGCGGCCATCGGTGTCGATGTTGATCTTGCGCACGCCATTCTTGATGCCGCGCTGGATCTCTTCGACCGGCACGCCCCAGGTCGGCTTCATCTGACCGCCATACTTGTTGATGATCTCCTGCAATTCCTCAGGAACCGAGGAGGAGCCGTGCATGACAAGATGCGTAGTCGGCAGCTTGCGATGGATTTCCTCGATCACATTCATCGCCAGCACGGAACCATCCGGCTTGCGGGTGAATTTATAGGCGCCATGGGACGTGCCCATGGCGATCGCCAGCGCGTCGACCTTGGTCTCGCGCACGAATTTCACCGCTTCCTCAGGATTGGTGAGCAACTGATCATGCGACAGCTTGCCTTCCGCGCCATGACCGTCCTCCGCCTCGCCCATACCGGTTTCCAGCGATCCCAGCACGCCGAGTTCACCCTCGACGGAAATGCCGCCGAGATGCGCCATGTCGGTAACCGTCTTCGTCACGCCGACGTTGTAATCCCAATCGGCCGGGGTCTTGGCATCCGCCTTCAGCGAACCATCCATCATGACCGATGTGAAGCCGGCCTGGATCGCCGTCATACAGCTCGAGGGATCGTTGCCATGGTCCAAATGCACGCAAACGGGAATATGCGGATAGATCTCAACGACTGCATCCATCATGTGCTTGAGCATGATGTCATTGGCATAGGCCCTTGCGCCTCGAGACGCTTGCATGATCACGGGTGCGCTGACGGCATCGGCAGCTTCCATGATGGCAAGCGCCTGTTCCATGTTGTTGATATTGAAAGCAGGAACGCCGTAGCCGTTTTCAGCGGCATGATCGAGCAATTGCCTTAAGGTGATACGTGCCATTCAACTCTCTCCCTGGGTCATAGTTGGCAGTTATGATCGCTTGGATGATGCTATCTGCTTTGAGCCGCCGCACAAACAGAATACTCGCTGTCGACATCCTGCTTGCCTCGAACTCCGGCAAGCACGACGCTCGCACTCGGAGTGCATCACCTCCCCGCGCTGATAACAAATAGAAATGACAAAATCACAAATTTCATGACATTTTATTGTGATTTTCATGAAGAAATAGCGCCAGAACGTGGCGGCAAGGGTCGGATACCCCAGAGAAAAATCGCGCGGCCGGCGCCCCAGCTCTAAGCGGCGTTTTCAAATAGCCGCCGATACGAATTCATGGTTGCGCTGCTCGAAACACGCAATCGTGCTCACGATGTTCGGTCGAGGGCGTCGCGTCATAGCGTTTATCTATTGCCATTAAAAACATTTGACTGCCGATCGCTTAACTGTTTTCTATAGATAAAAAACATATTATGGGAGAAATGCTTGAAGTCGGCATATCGCCCTGATCAAGCGACCATATTTATCAGCATTGAGCATAAGAGGGTCTTGGCGTGAGCTCGCGGATCATCCAGTTCGGCACCAGCCGGTTTCTACAGGCGCATGCGGCGTTCTTCGTGCATGAAGCGCGGCAATCGGGCCAGGATGTCGGCCCCATCACCGTTGTTCAGGTTTCAGGCGCCAGCAGCCGTAGCGGGCGCGTTGAAGCTTTCAACAATGCGGAGGGCTATCCAGTCGCCATCCGTGGCATGTCGGAAGGGCAGCCCGTCGAGCAATCCGTGCAAGTCACTAGCGTCGAGCGCGGTCTATCTGCCAACGAAAACTGGGAAGAGCTCTCAAAGCTCTTTGCCGAGGATGCCGAATTCATCATCTCCAATACCGGCGACACCGGCTACCAGACCCAACCAGAGGAAGACGGCTTTGGCGTGAATGGCCAGATTCCGAGATCCTTCCCCGCCAAGCTCGCAGCTCTCCTCATCAAGCGCTGGCAGGCATCCGCTCGCCCCTTGGTGATCCTTCCTTGTGAGCTCGTCACTGGCAATGGCCACGTCCTTAAACATGCTGTGATCGATAGCGCCAGACTCAACGCCGCGCCCGCTGAATTCTATACCTGGCTCGATGACAGCGTCGCTTTCGCGGAGACCCTGGTCGACCGAATCGTTTCCGAGCCGATCGAGCCGATTGGCGCTGTTGCCGAACCCTATGCGCTGTGGGCGATCAAGCGAGCTCCAGGCGTTCGCCCGCCATGCACCCACGCAAACATCGTATTGACCGATGATCTGGAACCCTATGAGCGCCTGAAGCTGCATATCCTCAATCTCGGCCACACCTTCCTTGCCGAGATCTGGCAGCGCGAAAACCGGCCAGCGGAGGAAACCGTGCGCGCGATACTGGCCGACAAGGACATACGCGCAAGGCTGGATTGGCTCTATCAAAGCGAAGTGCTGCCCGGCTTTGCCGCAAACGGCATGGGCGACGTGGCGCAGAGCTATGTCGCGACGACGATCGACCGTTTCCGCAATCCCTTTCTGGACCATCGCATCGCCGATATCAGTCAGCATCATCGCGAAAAAGTTGGCCGCCGCATTCACGCCTTCCTGGAATGGGCGGGCAGAGCAGGCAGTCCTTCGAGCGCGCCGGTGCTGAGAGAAATCGCAGCGCGCTACCCGCTGGTTGAGGCTGCGCCATGATGTTTCGAGCCACGGCGGCAAATCCGACCGGACACGCGATGAATGAACAGAACCAAGCCTGGGTCTCGCCTCGCGACGTCGGCCAGACACCTATTTTGTAACACCAACGGCCGGCACGCCGGCCTTTCGAAAGTGCATCATCATGAGAACACTGATCTGCAATGAACCCGGCCGTCTCTCGCTAATCGAGCGCGATGTCCCAACTCCAACAGAGGGTGAGGTCTTGGTGCGCATCAGACGCGTCGGCATTTGCGGCACGGATTTTCACATCTATCAGGGCAAGCACCCCTTTCTCGAATATCCACGTGTCATGGGGCACGAGCTGTCCGGCACAGTCGAGGATGCAAATGGATCGAGCCGCCTCAAGAATGGCGAGAACGTCTACATAGTTCCCTATCTCGCCTGCGGCAAATGCGTCGCCTGCAGGCGCGGTGTGACCAATGCCTGCCAGAGCCTTTCCGTGCTTGGCGTGCATCGCGACGGCGGTATGACGGAATTCATGTGCCTTCCGGAGCAGAATGTCATCTCGGCCGGCAAGGCTTCGCTGGACGAAGCCGCCATGATCGAATTCCTGGCGATCGGTGCCCACGGCGTCAAGCGAGGCGGCATCACGGCCAAGGACCGCGTCCTTGTCGTCGGCTCCGGCCCAATCGGCATGTCCGCCATTATTTTCGCCAAGGCGCGCGGTGCAGATGTCACCGTGATGGACATACGCGAAGACCGATTGGAGTTCACCCTCGCCGCACTCGGTGCCGACGGGACATTGCTTGCCAATGACGACGCGGAAGCAAAAGCAAAACGCCTGACCGACGGCGACTTTTTCGACGTCGTCGTCGACGCAACCGGCAACGCCAAAGCCATGCAACGCGGCTTCGGCTTTGTCGCGCATGGCGGCCGCTACGTGCTCGTCAGCGTGGTGCGCGACGACATTACCTTCTCGGACCCTGAGTTTCACAAGCGCGAAACCACGCTCTTTGCCAGCAGGAATGCGCAGCCGGACGACTTTGCGGAGGTTGTAAAGCAGATGGAAAGCGGCAAGGTACCCACGGCGGCGCTGAACACGCATCAGGGTTCGCTGGACGATGGACCGGCGCTCTTCAAGGAATGGCTGCGGCCCGAGGCCGGGGTTATCAAGGCCATATTAGGTGTAAGCTAATCTGGAGCGGCGTAAGCTGCTCATCGAAGCGGGCCTTACGTCTAAGAGAACATCCGCTGCGCGCCAAGGGTGCGCGCAGACTGACCTCTTGCGCTAAGCTTTGAGGATGCTTTTCTCAGTGCGAATAATCATACCGAAGTACTTCACTCGAAGCATTCAGCATCTGTGAGGCAAGGTTGGAACTGATCCTTCGACGAGAGTATCGGCTGATCATGAAGTTTCCAATCGATGGCGATTTGCGGGTCGTTCCAGCAAATGCCGCGGTCGCTCTCTCGCGCATAGTAGTTCGTGGTCTTGTAAACGAATTCGGCGTGATCGCTCAATGTCAGGAAGCCATGGGCAAATCCCTCCGGGATCCAAAGCTGACGCTTGTTTTCCGCCGATAGAAGGGCGCCGACCCACTGGCCGAATGTCGACGAGGATTTTCGGATATCAACCGCGACATCATAGACTTCACCAATGATGACACGCACCAGCTTTGCCTGGGCATGGGGCGGTAGCTGGTAGTGGAGACCGCGCAGGACGCCCCTACCCGATCGGCTGTGATTGTCCTGCACGAAGTCGGCGCTTCGGCCGATAGCCGCCTCGAACTTCATCTTGCTGAAGCTTTCAAAGAAGAAGCCACGGTCGTCGGCAAATACACTAGGCTCAATGATTTTCACGTCAGCGATGGCAGTATCGATGGCTTTCATTCGTCTTCCTACTTAGGTGTTCGCGTGAATAAGCAACCATGCATATGCACTTTGAAGGATTAGAATACTTGCTCTCGCAGCATCCCAAGAAGATATTACCCATAAGTATTCTTCTGAAGCGGATGCGCCAGCGTCTCGACCTGCGCGGCATCGATCCAGCCACTGCGATAAGAAATTTCCTCAGGGCAGGCGACTTTCAAGCCCTGTCGGTTTTCGATCGTCGCGATGTAATGGCTTGCCTCGAGCATTGATTCATGAGTGCCGGTATCGAGCCAAGCATAGCCACGGCCCATGGTCTGGACATCCAATTGCCCAATCTGCAGATAGTGGGTGTTGACGTCGGTTTGTTGATTTCCGCTAGGAACTGACCCGGCGCAGCGCAATATTTCCATTGAGAATTGGCTCTGACGCACTTTTGCTGACGTGCAGATCCTACGATGCGCCGATCAATCGCGCCTGCAGCAGATCGAGTTTTGCACGTCCGTACATCTGTCGTTTGATGAGCTTTAGTCGTGTGATCTGACCTTCCGTCTGCCCATTTGACCACGGTGAAATGATTGCGTTTCTCACAGCGTTGAGGTCCTTCTCAACGCCACCGGCAAACGATCCGACCAGGCTGTTTTTAGCTGCGTCAAGCCATTCATCGAGCTTTCGTGTTGTCTTCGAGCGGATCATGGATTGGAAGTCGCCAATGGCCGTGCGGGCGACGACCAGTTCCGGAACATTCACTTCGATTGCAGCCACCAGGATCGCCTCGGATTTTGCCAAGTCATCGCGTGCGGTGGTCATTAAGCGGGTGATGACCCGCGCTGATGGCGTTCGTGCAAGCCCGCTCTGGTTTGCTTTCTCCGCGCGACGCCGGCGTTGGGCCCATTGCGAGATGACACCGCTCTGTCCCGCAAAGCCCTTCGCTCTCATCTCGCGCCAGAGCGCCAAGGCGTTCCGGGCGCCTTCCTCCCAGCGGCTGTTGAGCCACGGCAGCCAACTATCCAGAGAACTGGGCCGTGTTCGGAAGACATCGAAGCGCTGGCCACGTAAAACATCTCGAACAAGCTTCCGGCTATGACCGGTCTGCCGGACAATCTGTCGAATTGAGGTTCCCTTCTTCGACAGTTCCCGGATCGCCTCATTTGTCTCCTGGCGGCGCAGATACCCCTCGTACTGCAGCCTTTCCGCGTAAGTCAGAAGCTTGGGATCAACGACATTGCTGCCGACCGCCTGCCTGATCTGGCGCATCGACTTGCCGACAGCATCGAGAAACGCTCGGCTGGAATTCTCCATCAGATGCCAGCGGTCGGCAACCTGCTCAGCATAAGGCAAGGCCTTCGCGATTGCCTCGCCATAGCCACCGCCACGGTCGCGAGCGATGATGGAGATCGACTGGTGCTCGGCAAGCCATGATCGAGACGTATCCAGCGCACGATCCGGCAACAGGGTGACAGGCTTCCGCCGCTCCAGATCGCAAACGATCGTCCCATAGGTTTGGCCCCGCCTGAAGGCAAAATCATCAATGCCTATGACGGTGAGTTCATCGTTCTGATCGGCAATACGGCGGCGAACCACCCGCAATAGTGTGTCGTTGCTCACTGGCACCATCAGACGATCGGCAAAGGCTGCCGCCGGTCTGCCGCCGAGCGCTAAACCAAGGTGGTGGACGATGGTCTCCAACCGCTGGCTACGAGACCTTCGCGGACTGGCTGACCGCTTGCCCAGGTTCATCGAGGAGATCTACAATGCAGGCGGTTGCACTCAGCCCTTGGCTATCGATCGCCAGCAGAATTTGAAACCCAACTCGCCCAGCAGGCGGCTTAGTTTGACGCGCATCGCTGGTCCAGCCCCAGGGGTTCACTCCAAACGCCGGGTCAGTTCCTAGCGGAAATCAACACTGCCGGACGATTGGTGCGCTTTTGCGACTTATCATTCCGATATGGGTGATTGTTCAAAGCTAGATCAGCGGATGTCAGAGTCTTTCCCGAATTTTTTCGGATTGCCTCCCGAGTTGCGGCAGTTCGGCTCTGATCCTTTTGTCTCGGATATTTATGCATTGATTACCATCGGCTCAAAGGCGGCAATTCCCGCTGCTCTCTTGGGTAAAAGAATCGTTGCCAATCCGTCTACGATGCTAGCCGGATTGTCTATCGATAACACAGCGAAAATAGATAACGCGTCCTCGCTGACAGATATTGAAGCCGGTCGAGTGCTCACGTTCCTATCGCATCGATACACGATTTCCAATGAACGCCTATTCCAAACAGATGGATTCTGGCTTTCCCATATAGAAGCGCTCCTTAACGCGAGTTCGCGCGAAGGCCATCTTTTGGACGCAGCCGAAAGTGCGCAAGACTCGGTGGATGAGATGTTCGGACGTTCATTGACGGAGTTTGGAATGCCTTCCGCTCCCTAGATTTCAGGTATTTCGCCAACCTATGCTCAAAGCAGTACTATCGTTTTTCGCGTTTCGCCTTTTTCGATGTCTGAGCCAAACCCGCCTCAAATTTTGCGGCCAGACTGTTCGCACCGGCGCTCGTATAGGTCTGGTGGCGCTCGCCTGGCCTCAGTTGTCGCCCGTTGCTCGTGTCACTCAGTGTAGACGGCGAATGAGCCCCATCTGGCAGGGTGCCCTCTGTTCTCACGCAATTTTTGCGATTTGATGATGTTTCGCGCGGGAAGTTGCCGCGCGCTTGCAACATGAGTTTCGGCAGCTGACCGGGCTTTCCACTACAATAAGCGGCATGAGCCGGAGCGATCAATCTTAACGAAAAACTCGAAATACTGTGACGACTGATCCGCGCCTTCGACGATTTCGGCTTTCTGATCAAGTCGGCCCGGGATAATGGTGCAGAACTTTCGCGCCTTGCGGCCAGTGATAACAGAATTGGACCGGGCGCTAAGACGCCCTACCGCGATCACCATACCCATTTCGCAACCGCGGAAAGCCCCTCTACTGGCGAGACGAAAAGTCGTGCTCATCTTTAGAAGGCACTCACGATAGCAGAACATCGTCCATCCTGCTCGAGCGCCGCCGAAATACCCGCTCCTTCGCTCAAACATCTTCCAAAACCAACAGATCGTTTAGGCTCTGACGCTTGCGGATCAATCGATGCTTCGCGCCATCGATAAGCACTTCGGGTGCATAAAGCCGGCTGTTGTAGTTAGAAGACATCGTTGCACCATAAGCACCGGCGCCGTGAAAGACAAGATAGTCGCCGACGTGAGCCTCGGGCAGATCGCGTTGCTGTACGATTCCGGTTTCTGCCTGGGTGAAAACATCGCCCGACTCGCATAAGGGGCCAGCAACGACAGTCGGCAATAGTTCCGATACCGCGCTCCGCGCCGCCTTTCCCGGGACGACCGAGATATTGTGGTAGCTGCCATACATCGCCGGCCGGGCAAGATCATTAAAGCCGGCATCGACAAGCACGAACCGGTTGCGGCCCATCATTTTGACTGCCCTCACTTCAGCGAGCAGTACGCCGGAATCTGCGGTCAGGAAGCGGCCAGGTTCGATCTCCAGACGGATCGGGTGGCCAAAGCGGGCCTCTATCTGGCGCCGCGCTGCATCCCAAAGTGAATAATAGTGCGAGGGATCGATCTCCTCCTCGCCTTCCCGATAGGGCACCGAAAGCCCGCCACCGGCAGAGATCGCCTCGATATCGACGTTGAGTTCGCGGCAAAAGCCAACCATTGCCCCACAGACGCGCTGCAGATGGCCGTAGTCGACGCCCGAGCCGATATGCATATGCAGGCCAACGAGCTTCAAGGAGTATTTTTGCGTCAGCGCCACGGCTTCCTGCAATTGCTCGAACCAGATGCCATGCTTGCTATTTTCGCCGCCGGTGTTGGTCTTGTTGCTGTGGCCGTGCCCGAAACCCGGGTTGATGCGCAGCCATACCCTATGACCCGGCGATCGTTCGCCCAGCTGATGCAGCATGTCGATCGAGCCGATATTGACCTCTATGCCGTCGGCGACGACCCGCTCCAAGGTCGGCCGGTCGAAAACATCGGCGGTAAAGACAATTTCGGCTGCATTGGATGCACCGCCCGCGGTAAATCCGGCCCGCATTGCCCGCTCGATTTCACCGAGAGAAACTGCGTCGACAAAGACGCCTGCCTTGCGCATCTCCCGCAAGATATGAATGTTCGAACAGGCCTTCTGCGCAAAGCGCACGATATCGAAGGCTGACAGTTGCGCGATGCGGCCGCGGATCGCGGCGGCATCATAGATCCAGAGCGGCGTTCCATATTCGGTTACGAGCGCGCTTAGTGTTTCATCGGAAGGGATAGTCATCGTTTCTCGGTCTGCCTGGGGCGGGAATGAAATCAACATTGGATAATAGTATGGGCGGAGCGGCAATGCCACTTCGCCCGCCTGCCGATAAGAAATCTTGGGAGCTTATTATCGTCCCGCGGCGCTCAGCGCTTGATCCAGGTCGGCTATGATGTCCTTTGCCGCATGGAGCCCAACATTCAGCCGGATCGTGCGATCGCTGACACCAAATCGCGCAAAGACGTTTGTCTCCGGCGAAATGCTGAGTGCCGCCTTGGCTGGCACGACCAAGCTCTCTGGGCCTCCCCAGCTCACTCCGATGCGAATGAGGCGCAGCGCGTCGACGAAGTCTGCGACATCGATACGGTTCGAAACCTCGAACGAGAACAGTCCACCAAATCCGCTAAAAGTGTGCTTGCCAGGATGGTCGTAGAGCGCGGGGTGCATGACATGGGTTACGTCCCCATGAGCGTTTAGCCAGGATGCCACCTCCAGACCGGCTTCGTGGTGGTGGCGCATCCGGAAAGGCAGCGTTTCCAGATTACGCAGGACCAGCCAAGCCTCGAACGGCGCAAGCTTGGCTCCCGTATAGGGGTAGATTTCGCTGTTGATCTGGTCGATATGCGCCTTCGAGCCGGCAACAAGGCCCGCCACCGTGTCGCTGTGGCCTCCGAGATATTTCGATGCCGCATGGATGACGAGATCGATGCCGAGAGCGAGCGGGTTTTGGTAGAGCGGCGTCGCCCAGGAATTGTCGACCATCGTCACCACGCCGTGGCGCCGCGCCGCTTCGGCAATGGCCGTCAGATCCTGAAGCTCGAACACCATCGAGGTCGGGTTTTCGAGGTAGGCGAGCCGGGCGCCGGGAAGAGCCGCGATCATGGCTTCGCTATCGGTGCCGTCGATATAATCGATAATGACGCCGAAGCGCTTCAAAACCTTTTCGAAGAAGCGGAACGCGTCGCTATAGACGTGCCGCACCGTGACAATGCGATCTCCCGGTCCGACGAAGGCGAGAACCGCTGCCGCGATGGCACCCATACCGCTTGAGAAGGCGCGCGCCTCTTCGGCTCCCTCCATCTCGGCGATCTTGCGCTCTAGCATCCGCACCGTCGGATTGTCGCCACGCGAATAAATCGGTTTCTTCGAGCGGCCGGCAAAGACGTCCTCCAGCTCCTTGTAATTGTCGAACAGGAACAGCGATGTCTGATAGATCGGCGGCACAGCGGCATCGAACGGATCGGCGCGATGGTGCATCGGCGCATTGGGAGTAGTGTGTCGATAAGCATCGAATCTCGGTGTCTCGTTCATGGCGTTCCTCATAAGTCAGGAGTGAAATGTCGATTGGCCGGCCACACGGGCCAGCGGATCCGCCGGCAGAATGGCAAGCCATTCTCTTCTGGCGACGAAAAGGCCAAGCATGGCAGCAAGAATGGCAGCGGCTGCGGGGGCTATCGAGATACCGCCAAAGCCCATCCAGATCGGCAGAACGAGCAGAAGCGGCACCAGCAGATAGCCTTGCGGCGCAAGCCCCACGAGCGCAGACAAGCCCGCCCGGCCCCGAGATTGGAGCATGACGAGCAGCACGGATTGAAAGGCAGCCAGGGGAAAGACGGGAAAGAGCGCGCGCAGCCACGCAACCGCTTCGCTGATGACCTGTGGACTATCGGTAAACAGGCGGGCCAAAGGCTCTGCAGCGACAAACAGCAAGACGGAATAGAGCAGCCCGACAGGCACCGTTATAGCCAGCATAAAGCGGATTACGCTTTTAAGGCGCGATGCATCGCCGGCGCCGAAGGCATGGCTTACGATACTCTGGGCGCCAAGGCAAAAGCCGAAGACGGGAAGCTGCCCCAACGTCATCAATCTGACGGCAATCGCGGTCGCCGCCACTCCGGTATCGCCGCCATGAACCGCAGCTTCACGCATCAGTACGAGAAGGCCGAGACCAGTTACGACGCTGGTAGCCGCAGCAGGAATACCGATCCTGGCCATCGGCCACAGCAAGCGCCAGCGCACCAAACCGCTCGACACCCTGACCTTCCCCCATTTGCGAGCGAAATAGACGAGATAGCAGGCAATTGCCGCGATGGAAGAAAGAATGGTCGCAACAGCGGCGCCCGATGCGCCGAGTTTAAAGAAAAAGATAAAGACGGGATCAAGGAGGGCATTGAGCGCAAAGCTCGCGATCAGCACGATCATCGAAAAGCGCGAATTGCCCTCGGCTATCGCGATGAAATCGCAGATCGCCTGCAGCAGCCCAAGCGTCACACCGAAAGCAAGCAGCCGCCCGTAATCGAGACCCGGTGCCAACAGGCTGTCGCTCGCACCGAGCGCAACGACAAAGTCGGGCAGCCCGAGATAGATCAGCATAGACAAAAGAACGCCGAGCGGGACGGTGGCAGCAAGCGCGGTTGCTGCAATCGACGAGGCGGCCGTAAGATCGCCCTCGCCTAGATGGCGCGCCAGAAGCGTGGCAAGGCCGATGCCGAGCCCTTGGCCGGCTGCCGCAACCAGCAAAAACAGCGGCATGACCAGGCTGATACCCGCCAGCGTGTCCGGCCCGAGAGCACCCAAAAAGATGGCGTTAATCGCATGATGCCCGGCGCTGGCAGTCAATCCCGCAACCGCCGGAAGCGCGACCGTCAGAACGAGCCGCATGATACGCGGATCATTCATGTCGACGGCTGTTTTCATTATGCGGTGCTCCTCGGCAGCGAACCGAGCATAGGCAGGCCATCCTCGCCAAGAAGCCCGTCAAGATCAGGCGAAAGCAGCCGATCCATGAAGAAACGCTCACGCAGGAGCATGACCAACAGCGCCTTCTTGTGCGGAAACTGGATGTGTTTGACCTTGGCGAAGCCAGACCGATCAAGATTGCGAATCTGCTGCGCATGATGATGGATCGGCTCGCCGACGATACGCCGGGTGCGCGGGTCGGCAAGAAACATGTAGTGCATCAGCGATGGCAGCCAGGCACTGACAAAGGCTTTTCCGCGGAAATTGTCCTCACCGATCGCCACATGCCAGCCGCGATCAAAACCATCAGCATCATAATGCGGGCCGATCCGGTCCTCCTTGGCCCAATAAAGTTCGAAATAGCCGAAGGGAACGCCGCCGAAGGTCCCGATCAGCGGCAGCGTACGCGGGTCGGCAAGGCGGCCAGCGATGAAATCGCGGTGATAAGAGAGATCCCCGCTATCTTCCCAAATGGCTGCCACGCGAGGATCGTTCATCCAGCGATGGAAATGCTCGAGATCGGCCTCGATATCAACAACGTGGAAGCCAAGCTGGGTATTAAGCCAGGGAATGAACCGGCTATAGACCCGACCGGCAGGTTTCGGCGGCCTTTGCGGATGAAGGACGCCCTTGGTCAGGACCGACACTTCCGGATAGGCGTTGACGGCGCCTCCGAGCCAGGGCTTTGCCTGCTGAAAGAAGGATTCGGGACGCACCACCTGGTGGCCTCCGTGCCGCTCGACCGCGCCCAATTCCAGCAGGCGCTTCACAAGACCATGGTCTGCAAATTCGATCTCGAAGCAGTTCAGTTCCGGATTGCATGCCAGAATGGCTTCCAATACCGCATTGACGATATCCTCATTGGAAACCGGCGAGACTGCATCAGATATGGTGTCAAAAACCAAAAGCTTGGCATCGCGAGCGGACAGACAAGCAGAGGCAATTTCGACCCCCTGATATTCGACATGAAAGCTACCTTGCGCCTGCCCCAGCGAAACAATAAGCGGCTGATCGGAACCGAGTGCGTTGCTTGCAAACCCTGCCGGCGGCAAGCGCAACTCAAATGACTGTGTCGCCATCTTTTCGCTCATCATCGTCACAGCGACATCCATAATTTTCTCCGTTTTTCGAAATCGTGCGCCGCCGGGCTCAACAGATCATGCATCCGGCGTTTGTCTCGCAGTGACGAATGGTTCCCGGCTAAATTCAAAATATTTTTCGAAAAGATTTTTTGAGAATCTCCTGAATTTCCCGCGCCGTCGTTCGTCATGCAAATGCTTCTATGTAATTATCGGGAATACCGATCTCATCGGCGCAGCAAAGCCAGAAACATAAGGAATATAGACCCCACATTCATTACGGATGATTGGTATATATACTTTATTATATTTAAAATATTCGAGAAATACCGCAAAATCTTCGAGGAGACGAGTAAAGAAATGACAATTGTTGACCGGAACGCCAGAGCATTAAACGACTCCGATCTTGTCGCGAAGTGCTCGCTATCGCCGGCGCAGTCGCGAATCTGGCTACTGTCGGAGACAGGTAACGAGGTCATCTACGGACGACAGATTCTCGGCTTCGCCTTCCCTCCAGTTTCCCTTGCTGTGGCGAGAGAGGGACTTTCGGCACTTTCTCGTCACCATCCCCTCGTCACCTGTGAATTTGAGGCGCGTGCAGGCGGTGCTGTTCAGCAGATCCTGAAAAACGTCGGCAATGTCGATGCTGTCGAGAAGGGTCTGGCGGCAAACGAGGATGTTGACGAGGGGCTGGCGGCCGTCGCTTCCGCGGAACGACAGCGCCTGATGGATCTTGCCGGTGGCAATCCGGCCCGTTTCATTCTGCTGACGAGAAACGGCCAGGCGATCGGCACCATATTGTCTCTTCACGCGATTCTTGCGGATATCGCAGTACTCGATCTTCTCGCTACCGATTTCCTTCGCAATATCTATAGCGACACCGATGTCCCACTTGATGTTGCCGAAACAGCGATGCCCGACGCGGTGTCATGGATGACCGGCAACGGCGCTCCACGCAATCCGGCGGTCGAGTCGGTCGATTTCTGGTTTCAGCGCCTGACGGTGCAGGAAAATATCGCTTCGCTTCTGCCGCAAACATTAACCGGAACAGATTTGGTCGACGAAGCATGGTTCGAGCACATGCTTGATGTGCTGATGCCATCGCCGCCCGCGCGGGCGCAGCCAACAACCGAAATATCCGGCGCCGTCCTTGCCGCACTCGGGATCGCACTGCGTCGCCATTCCGGCTACGCCACACAGCGGATAGGCTTGGTCACCCGCCCGGAAACGCGTGTGGTCGCAGCCCGAAGCGAGGTCATCCTGATCCTGACGGCTGAGCTGAGCGGCGCCATGACGCTTCAGGGCGTCCGCGAGGCATTCGCTGAGGAAATCGACACCGCTGCCCGCCAATCAATGTCCTTTGAAGCTCTTGCGGACGCATTGCTGCGGCGGGACGAATCCTTCGACACGACGGGATTGGTCAAGACGCTTCTCGACATCCGTCCACCCCTGCGATTTACGCAGTCGGCCCAGGATATCCGTAGCCTGATCGAGCCGCAGGCGCGCCGCGACGCCGAGCTGGTCATCACCGTTTCGCAGACATCCGACACCAAGCTTCGCCTCAGCTTCGGCTTCGACCCGCAAAAGCATGACCGAAAGCAGATCACCCGCTTTGCCGATGATCTGGCAATCGCGCTCGTGCGTCTGCACAGCAACCCCAATGAGGAGATCAAGCACATCCCGTTCGTGTCGCCGGAGGAGCTCGACAGGCTGTCGGCGCCCTATCCCGATGCGCCCGAGCCCGACGATGGCGTGCCTATCCATGAAGTCATCGCCGCGCAGGCCAGACGGCGGCCGAAAGCCTTCGCGGTCGCACAAGGTGAAAAATCGATCACCCACGGCGAACTCGAGGCGGCGGCCAATCGGCTGGCACATCGCCTGATTGCCATGGGGATCGGACCGGAGAAGCGCGTGGCAATCGCGCTCGAAAAGTCGATCGACGCGATGATCGCCATTCTTGCCGTATTGAAGTCAGGCGGCGCATTCACGCCGGTCGAACCGGATCACCCGGAGGCGCGCAACCGCCATATCCTGACGGCGCCTGGTCTGACGCTCGTCATTTCCCGGACGCGGCACATCGCAAACCTGCCGAACGATATTGCGACGCCCTTCCTCAACCTCGATGCAATCGACCTTTCCGCGGAAAGCAGCGAAGCGCCAGCCACGGCGATCGCCCCGCAGCAGCTCGCCTACGTGATCTACACCTCCGGATCGACGGGCGTGCCCAAAGGCGTCGCGGTCGAGCATGCTCCGCTGGCGCATCACTGCAAGGCGACATTGCGCATCTACGAGATGAGCGAGGAGTCCTGCGAATATCCCGTGCTTCCATTCACCTCTGACGGCGGACATGAGCGCTGGATGGTGCCGCTGATGGCGGGCGGCGGCGTGGTGCTGACGCAGGACAAGCTCGCCACGGCTGAAGACGCCTTCGCGATGATGAAGCGGCACGGCGTCAACAATGCAAGCCTTCCTACAAGCTACGTGCGCGGCCTGGCCGAATATGCCGGCGAGAACGGCGACATACCGCGGTTGCGGCTCTATTCCTTCGGTGGCGAGGCACTGTCGCAGGCCGTGTTCGACATGATCACTGAAAATCTCAAAGCGCAGCTGCTGATCAACGGCTATGGACCAACCGAAACGATCATGACTCCGATGATCTGGAAGATCCCGGCGGGAACTCGCTTCGAGGGAGCAGTCGCGCCGATCGGGCGCGGTGTGGGCGATCGGCGTATCTATGTGCTCGATGCCGATCTTTCGCCTGTTCCGGTCGGCGTGATCGGCGAGATTTACATCGGCGGCAGCGGCCTGGCGCGCGGCTATCTCGGCCAGCCGGAGCTGACGGCGGACCGCTTTATCCCCGATCCCTTTTCGGAAGGCGGTCGGCTCTATAAATCCGGCGATCTCGGCCGCTGGCGGGAAGACGGCATCGTCGAATTCGCCGGTCGCGTCGACCACCAGATCAAATTACGCGGCTTTCGCATCGAGCCCGGAGAGATTGAGGCCGCGCTTCGGTCGGACCAGCGCGTCGCCGAAGTGGTCGTGCTGTTGCACAATAAGGACGGCCGCAGTTCGCTCGTCGCCTATGTCGTTCCTCGCGAGGGCGAAAGCTTAAATGTCACCGAACTGCGTCGCACCGCCATGACCGCCCTGCCCGACTACATGGTGCCGCAGACGATCATGTTGATCGACAAGCTGCCGATGGGTCCGAACAGCAAGCTCGATCGTGCGGCCCTGCCGGCACCGCGCATCGAGCGCGAGATCGTCGCACCGGCCAACGACAAGGAGAGAGCGATCCTCGATGCCTGGAAGGAAATCCTCGACATCGGCGACATCGGCGTCACGGAGAATTTCTTCGATATCGGCGGGCAGTCGCTGGCTGCGGTGCGGATCGTCTCACGCCTGAAGATGCGCCATCCAGAATGGCCGCTTTCGATCGCCGCTATGTTCAATCATCCGACCATCCGCGACCTGGCGCTTGCCATCGACGGTAGCCGCGACGAGACCGGCGTCGATATCGTCTACCTCCGCCGTAACGGCGACCGGCCGGTTCTCTACTGCTTCCCCGGCCTCCTCGTCAGCACGCGCGAATATATGCGCTTGGTTGACTATCTCGGCCCGGAGCAGCCGGCGACGGGCTTCATCTGCTACTCGCTGACCGAGACCAAAACGCTCAGCACCCGCGTCGAGGATATCACCGCTCGCTATGCGGAGGCTATCCGCAAGAAGGCCAAGGGTCGCCCTTGTGCATTCCTCGGCTGGTCATGGGGCGGGCTGCTTGCCTATGAGGCCGCCCGGCAGCTCGGCAATGACATCGATTTGCGCATGATCGGCATGGTCGATGTCTGCGACATGGACGAGGAGTTCACCGTCGGCATCATGCCGCGCTTCGAAGACGGCATCCGGGATCGCACCCATGCCGCCGTGCAGAGCTGGCTTGCAACCACGCCGATGCGCGAGGATTGGAAAAGGCTTTTCGCCGCCATGAACGAGGAGGTCTACGAACAGTTCCTCCACCACGTCGTCAAGCATAACGTCAAACTACCGACGGATGGCCCTGATATCGGCTCGGAGGAGCACACATTCTGGATCCTCATCGACAATGCGATGATCTTCCGAAACTATCGTCTCCCGCCATCCGATTTCCGCATTCATGCCTTCGCCGCCGAAGATTCCCTTACGCGCGCCCTCAACGTCATCGATTGGCGCCGCTATTCGCCGAACGCCACTGCATCGGAGATCGTTACCGGCACCAACCATCTGACGATCATCGGCAAGACACCCTTCCACCAGCGCTTCGCGCGACGGCTGGACGATGCCTTTGCGCCGCGTTCCCTCTCCGCAGGCATCGCCAAGTAACTCCCTCTTTCTAAATCATTCTGGAGCTGCATCATGACATCGTATGTACTCGACCTCGCAGGGGCCGGAATTGGTCCATTCAACCTCAGCCTTGCCGCCCAGCTCGATTCCATACCTGAGCTGTCGGTGCGCTTCTTCGAACGGAACCCATCCTTCGCCTGGCATCCGGGCATGATGCTGCCCGGCGCTGAGATGCAGACATCCATCCTCAAGGATCTGGTGACAGCCACCAACCCGACCAGCCCATGGAGCTTTCTTGCCTATCTCGTTGCACACAAACGCTTTTATCAGTTTCTGAATGCCGAATTTGAGGCCGTTCCCCGCAAGGAATTCGCCGATTATCTAGCATGGGTCGCGCGTGGGCTCACTTCGCTTTGCTTCGGCACAAGCATGCATGAAGTCCATGCCAATGACGGCGTCTTCTCCATTGCCACGGATGATGGCGCGATCACCGCCCGCAATCTTTCCGTCGGCGTCGGCAAAATGCCGGCTCGCCCCGCCTGGGCCGAACAACTGCCGAAATCGATGAGCTTTCACAGCAGCGAGGCCGCCGCGCGTCTCGGCGAGATCAAAGTCCCGCGCGTTGCTGTCATAGGCGGCGGCCAAAGCGGCGCCGAGATCGTCGATGCGCTTCTTGACCTGAATAGCGTCACGGCAGTCCACTGGATCAGCCGCCGACCGAATTTCGAGCCGCTGGATGCAACGCCCTTCACCAACGAGCTCTTCACGCCCGGCTATATGGAGCGCTTCCACCGGCTACCTGAGGAGTTGCGGCTCGTCCATACCGGCCGACAGGTTCTCGCGAGTGACGGCATCTCCGCATCGACCCTGAAGAAGCTCTATCGCCGGCTCTACGAGAGAAAGCTCGAGAGCGCCGGCGAGCCTGATCATGGCATATCGCTGCGCCCGTTCCGCGATGTCATTGCAGCCGAGCGGGATGGTCCCGAAATCGCGTTGACCATGCGCAACGGCTTCGACAACAGCATCGAGACGCTGGCGGTCGACATGATTGTGCTTTCCACGGGCTATCGGTTCGTCCTACCTGAATTCCTTCATTCGCTTGAGAACCGCGTCGAGCTGAACTCGATAGGCGAGCCGGTGCTGGAAAACGATTTCTCGCTGGCCTGGGACGGTCCGCGTGAAAACCGCATCTTCGTTCTCAATGCAGGCCGCCACAGCCACGGCATCGCCGAACCGCAGCTCAGCCTTGCCGCATGGCGCAGCGCCGTCATCGCCAATGCGCTGCTCGGCCGCGATCATTTCAGTCTCGGCCAGCTCGATCCCATCGTTCAATGGGAAACACAGACACATTCGACGCAACTTTCCTCGCATATGGGACAGGCGGCGGAATAAAGTGATTTCCTTCGAAGCGGGGAAAGAGATCGCGCAGGTGGAGCTTCACAGCCTTCACCTGCACGACGGCCTCTATATCCCGGAGCTGATGCTAAGCGAGGCGGAAAAGGTGCGTGCGGCAGCGTTTTGTTCACTCGAGGCGCGGCGTATGTTCGTTGCAGGACGTACGCTTTGCCGAAACATTGTCAGCAGGATTACCGACTGCACGCCGGCGGCTCTTTCCATAGCGATTACGCCGTCCGGGCGACCCTACCTGCCCGACCATCCCGATATCGACTTCAATCTCTCCCATGCGGGGAACATGGTGGTGCTTGCCGTTAGTCGCGGCGGCCATGTCGGCGTAGACATCGAACCGCTCAACTTATTTTCCGAAGCAGAAGTGCGCGAGATCCTGCCGCTGATCCTCTCCGCTCAAGAGCTCAACGATCTCCACCATCTGACATCACAGCAGCGCCAAAACGAATTTCTATCCCATTGGGTTCGAAAGGAAGCTGCTCTGAAATGCCTCGGCCACGGCTTCCTCGCCGACCCGCAAAGCGTGACCCTCATTCAAAAAAATACAACCTTTGGCATTATAGAATCCCCGCCGAGAGAGGCAGTTTTTGTTCACTCTGGTCAATTCAAGTGCGGAAACGGCAGCGATCTTCAATGGGCTGTCGCTGCTTCAACCATGATAGCTGAGCCAATATGGCGCCATAACCTCGACCTCGTTCATTTTATGAGAGTTGTTTAAAATTCCCATGAAATCACATGGATATATCGAGATTCAGAAGAAGATTGACTGCCTATCGATTTTATCTTGACTATTATTATCATGTTTTATAGGGTCCCTTCAAAAGGAGGGGCGCAACGAAATGCAACTTTGGATTTCATCGAGAGCCCGACATGATTGCCAACCATTCACAGCCGACTTCCAATGAACAACTCCAAACAGCGCTTCGCGCCTACCCGAAACTCCTCTCCGTCGCCCGCAGGATCACCGGTAGCATGACCTTGGCCGAAGACGTTGTGCAGGAGGTTTTGCTGCAACTGGTCTCCAAACCGCTCAGGCAAGATATCGCGGCACTGCCCCCCTATTTGATGCGCATGGTGCGCAATCTGGCAACCGACCATATGCGGCGCTTGCGATATGAGAGAGGTCTGTTTGTCGAAGAAGAAGTCGGCGGCAATGCATCTGCCTACGGAAGTCCCGAAGAACATCTGCACGAGGCTGAAGCATATAAGGCCTTTCGTTGCACCGTCGAGGCGATGCCCGCCAGGACCCGCAAGTTTTACGAGGAGCATTATTTCGACGATGTGCCCCAAAACGTCATCGCCAAAGAAGCCGGAGTATCCTGCGCGCTGGTTTGCGGCCTGTTGAGAGAAGCGCATTCGCGCTGCCTCGCAGCGTTAGCGCTGGAGGTCGATCAGAACATGACGTCCAGTCGTAACCAAAGGCGGGACCGGTCTTCGCGCTCTCGGGAGATGCGTGCCTGATGGCGGCGCGCCGCCATTTTCCGCAACCGTTACCCGGCAAGGGAGAAACACATGCTGGAAGCGATAGAGATAACCGAATCCAGGGGCGAAATCTGTCGTGCCGTCATGTCGGAGCTAACAGACTGGTTTACGGACCGGGCTGTTGTCGATGCCTGCGCAGAAGCTGCGGAAACTCTGCCGATGTTCGCCTGCGTCGAGGCTGGCACTATCGCCGGTTTCGTTTCGATGCAGGCGCGCACGCCTTCTGCCATGGAAATCCTGGTGATCGCAACTCGACGCCGATACCACCGAAGCGGCGTCGGCAAACGATTGCTCGCCGCCGCCGAACGGTTTGCGCGCGCTGCCGACTGCAAGCTTCTGACGGTGAAGACGCTCGCTCCAAGAGGCAAGGACGAGCCGCAATATGAGGCGACGCGGGCCTTCTACGACCGGAACGGCTTTATCCGTGCAGAGGTGTTTCCTACGCTTTGGAGTAAGGGCAATCCGTGCCTGTTCTTCGTTAAGCCGCTGACGGCAACTAACTGATCTCACTCATTTACAGACGTTCGACACATGCTGAAACCATATGCTTCGCCAAAGATGGCCATGAAAGACCAACCGATTGCTCAAGCCGACCTAGACCGGCACGCCGTCTTTACGACGGAGGGCCTGCGTTTCGAAGTCGACGGCAACCCCATCCTCCATCCGCTCGATGCGACTTTCAACGCCGGCGAGATTTCGGGATTGATTGGCCATAATGGTTCCGGCAAGTCCACCCTGATCAAACTGCTGGCGCGACAAATCCGGCCCGCCGGCGGGCGGATCGTTTTCGATGGCGCCTCGGTGCATTCCTACGACATGCGTGCCTTCGCCCGCGCCGTTGCCTATCTGCCGCAAGATACCACATCCGCCGCTGGCATGACCGCCGAGGAACTTGTCGCCTGCGGACGCTATCCCTGGCATGGAGCTCTGGGCCGCTTCACTGAGCTCGATCGGGAGAAAGTCGAGACCGCGATGCGGCTTACTCACGTCGATACTTTGAAGGGCCGCATGGTGGATACGCTTTCGGGCGGCGAGCGCCAGCGCGTGTGGATCGCCATGCTGGTTGCCCAGGACAGCCGCTGCCTCCTGCTGGACGAACCCACCTCAGCGCTCGATATCGCCCATCAGATGGAGATCCTGGGCCTGGTACGGGAACTCTCACGGACGAAAGGCCTGAGCGTTATTCTTGTGCTTCACGACATCAATGTCGCCGCGCATTTTTGCGACCATCTGTATGCGTTGAAGCACGGACGCCTGATTGCCGCCGGCCCGTCGCCCAGTCTCATGACAGCCGAGACGCTGCATATGATCTACAACACGAACATGGGCATCACGGCTCACCCCGTGCATGGAACACCGCTCGCCTATGTCATCTGAGCGACCTTACTATCCCTTGAAACTTTACTATCCCTTGAAACTTTCCCGCCGCCGCGCACTCCTTGCCGCCGCAGCGTTCTTTGCCGTTCCGCGAGCGGGATTTGCTGCCGAAACGGTATCCGGCCCGATCGTTTCCCTCGATTATGGTTTGGCTTCGACGCTGCTGGCGCTCGGTGTCACGCCGGCTGCCATCGCTTCGCTTGCCGATTGGGATAGATGGGTGGTGGAGCCGAAAATGCCGGCCGGCGTTATCGATCTCGGCACGACCAGTGAAATCAATCTTGAAGTCCTGGCGAGCATTAAGCCGGCACTGATCCTGACGACACCCTATCTCGCACCGCTTAAGCCACGGCTGGAGGCGATTTCGCCTGTCATGGAGCTGACGGTCTATGCCGAAGGCGGAGAAGCTCTCCAGCGATCGATTGAGGCCACACGGCTGCTGGCCGCTGCAATCGGGCGACACCAGCAAGCGGACGATTTTCTGGCGCGATCCGAACAATTCTTTGACCGCTGCGCGAACAGAGTTGGGAAGCTCAATCCTCCGCCATTGGCACTTATCAATTTCGTCGATCAGCGCCACGCCCGGATCTATGGCGGCGCCGGCCTTTACCAGAACGTCATGAGCAGGATCGGTCTCAAAAACGCCTGGACAGGGCCTGGCGACTATTGGGGTTTCGAAACGATCGGCCTGGAACAATTGGCAACGCTCGATCAAAGCCTGCGCCTGATCGCATTTGAACCTCTCCTTCCCCCCAATATATTCGACAATCTGCAGGACAGCCCTTTGTGGACCAGCCTGCCCTTCGTGCAGGCCGGACGTGTCTCGGTGCTGCCGGGCACTCTGATGTTCGGCATGGTGCAGGAGGCAGAGCGCTTCGCTCGCATCCTGCTCGACCATTTGGAAAAACTCGCATGAGCCATATGGAAGCAAATAAGGCCCTCGGCGCTCCCGTCGTGGCATTGACGCTTTTGGGGCTCGCCGGGTTGCTCGTCTGGCATCATGTTGCCCCAGATTTTTCGCGCCTGCTGGTACAGGATACCTGTTACGATCCACAGCGCCTGTTGTTGCTCTATTCGACGCTGCCACGGATTGTTACCGCACTTCTTGCCGGCGCAGCGCTGGCTCTTTCGGGAAGCTTGTTACAGCAGGTACTGCACAATCCACTTGCCTCGCCTTCGACGCTCGGCATTTCTGCCGGCGCAAATCTCGCACTTGTCGCCGTCATGCTCGCCCTTCCGGCCCTTGAAGGCTTTGGCCGCGATGCCGTTGCTCTGTTCGGGAGTGCTGCGGCCGCTGCCGTCGTCTTTCTGATCGGCTCAAGGCGCGGCTTCTCGCCCTTTGCCCTGGTGCTTTCGGGATTGATCGTCAGTGTCTGGAGTGGTGCGCTTGCCGCCATTCTCGTTCTGATGAACGATCGCTATCTCTCCGGCCTCTTCATCTGGGGCGCGGGGTCGCTGGTGCAGCAGAGCTGGACCATTCCCCTTTCCCTTCTCCCGAAAATCGCGGTTCTTGCCGCCATTGCTTTTCTGATGGCGCGGCCGCTATCGCTCATGGAACTTGGGGACGGCGGCGCCAGTGGTCTCGGCCTTTCGGTAAGGCGGACACGCATTGCTGCGGTCTGCCTTGCCATCGCGCTTGCCGCCATCGTGACCAGTGCGGTCGGCGTTATCGGCTTCATCGGCCTTATCGCCCCGCGGATTGCTAAGCTTGCCGGCGCCCGCCATATGAGGAGCCAGCTTGTCTGGTCGCCGCTCATCGGTGCGGGATTGCTGCTTCTAACGGATCAGGCGCTGATACTGCTTTCCGGCGCATCCTCGACCTTCCTTCCGACCGGCGCCATCACCGCATTGCTCGGCGCTCCGCTATTGCTTCTGATGCTGCCGCGATTGAAGGTGGCACAACGCAACGTTCCGGTCTCGCCCCAGACGCTAGGCCGAACGGCACATACCTCACAAAAACCGCTCCTCATAGCAGGCATCGGACTTCTAGCCCTCCTTCTAGGCGCAGCCTTCTTCGGACGGGCGCCGGATGGCGCCTGGACGACTCTAGTCTACCTGCATTGGCCCGATGTCCTGCCCTATCGGTTGCCGCGGGTGATCGGCGCCTTCGCTGCAGGCACGATGTTGGGTGTCGTCGGGACAATCCTGCAGCGACTCAGCGGTAACGAGATGGCAAGTCCCGAAGTATTGGGTATCTCCGCCGGCGCGACCATCGGCGTAACGGCCGCCCTTTTTGTGTTTTCAGCTCCAGGCATGGCAGCTCAGCTCGGCCTCGGCGGCCTTGGTGCATTCGCCGTTTTGGTTGCTATTTTCCTTTTCGGCATTCGCTCCGGCTTCGCGCCGGAGCGGGTCTTGCTGACGGGTATTGCGCTCGGCGCCATGCTTGACGCCTTCATAAGCGTGCTTGCCGCTAGCGGCGATCCGCGCGCGATGATTATCATGCAGTGGATGAGCGGCTCGACTTATCTTGTTGACACAACGAGAGCAATTTCCGCAACAGGTGCGGCGGCCATGGGATTCGCACTGTCATTTCTTGGCTGCCGCTGGCTCGACTTGTTACCGCTCGGCCCGCAGGCCGCGCAAGCGATCGGCGTCCGCGTCAATCTCGCCCGCGCCGGTCTCTTTGCGCTCGCCGCATCCATGACTGCTGCTGCGACGCTCGTCGTCGGCCCTTTGAGTTTCATCGGCCTTATGGCCCCACACCTCGCGAGAGAGCTTGGGTTACGACGCGCAGCGCCCCAGCTTGCCGGTGCAGCCCTTGCCGGCGGCGGTCTCATGGTGCTTGCCGATTGGTTCGGCAGGATGATCGCCTTCCCATACCAGATCCCCGCCGGCCTGGTCTCGGCGCTTGTTGGTGCGCCTCTGCTATTGATGCTACTGATCAAGCGGCGCAGGGCCTCTTAAACGCATCGGAGCACGCTGCCAGTATTCGAGGTTCTTGCCGATGGAAGAAATGTTTCGCCCGCCGAATGCCAGCGAATATTGATCGCATCGGATCAAGGCCAGCATCTGAAGGAGCAGGCCTGACACGATCCATGTACCGTCCTCTGGATCGCTGCAGTTCGGGAAGATGGCTGAACTCAAGCGCATCTGGCAGGTCTTGCCGCTCTGTTTGCTTTTTTCAAGCGAAAATCGCGGGCGGCATGTGGAAACACGACGCCCGCGAAGAATTTACCAGCGATACTTCAACGATGCCGTGATGTTGCGGCCTTGTCCAAGGTAGCAATAGCCTTCGTTGCAAACCGTCAGTCGGCGGTTGGCGATATTGCGGACGTCGACCGATGCAGTCAGGCCTTTGTACTTCTGATCGACCGCGCCGAAGTCGTAAGAGAGTGCCGCATCCAGATAGACGCTGGCATCGTTCTTGGCGGTGTTCGCCGTGCTGGCATAGGTCTCGCCGGTGTAGCGAATGCCGGCACCGACCGTTAGACCCCTGGCAGCGGAATCCTCCTGGAAGGTATAGTTTGACCAGAGGCTGGCGATATTCTGCGGGGTTACCGCAGGCGTGTTGCCGGCATTGTTGCCGCGCGTGATTTCGGAATGATTGTACGAGTAAGCGGCAACCACGTCCCAGCCATCGGTTATGTTTGCCTTGGCTTCCAGCTCGATGCCCTTGTTGGTTACCTCGCCGAGCGAGGCATAGATGCCCGTCAGCGGATCGACCAGAACGGGCTTGTTTTTCTCGACAAGGTGATAGGCGACGGCCGACAGCAGGATATCGGTGCCCGGCGGCTGATATTTCACGCCAAGCTCATACTGCTCGCCTTTCGCGGGATTGAGGATACTGCCGGATGCGGATCGCTGGGTGACCGGATTGAACGAGGTCGAATAGCTGGTGAAGGGCGCAATCCCATTATCGAAGAGATAGAGAGCACCGGCCTGCATTGAAAATGCACTCTTGTTGAGACTGTCGTTCGTGGTCGTATTGGAAGAGACAAGAGTGGTATCGGTCGACTGCTTGACCCAGGTCTGGCGCCCGCCGAGCGTGAAGCGCCATTTGTCGACTTCGATCTGGTCAAGGGCATAGGCACCGAACTGCTGCAGGCTGGCGCCGACCCGGCTGAAGTTATAGGCCGGCGTTGGGCCTGACACTCCATAGGTCGGATTGGTGATATCGAAGTCATAGGCCGGGCTGGTCGTCGCATCCATCCCATATGCGAAGGAATCCCTCATACGAGTATAGTCGAGGCCGAACAGCATGGTATGGGCTGCCGGACCGGTATTGAACTTGGATTCGAGTTGGTTATCGACCTGGAAGACATTCATCCTATCGCCAATCGCAGTTGCACCACGATTGGCGACGGTTCCGGTCCAACCAAGCGTGCTGAGATAACGCGATTTTAGATTCAGGTGCGAGAAGCGAAGATTTTGGCGGAAGGTGAAGCCACCATCGAACTCATGCTCGAACTGGTAGCCGACCTGCTGCTGGCGGGTCTTTTGATAGTCATAATCGGGATCGCTGTCGCGAAAATCAAGAATATTGCCGTCGGGGCCTTTCATTGCACCGACATTGGCATCGGTCTCAGTCGACTGCGCCGATCCGTAGACCGTAAATCTCGTCGCATCATCAGATTTCCAAGTGAAGGACGGCTGGATGAAATAGCGATCGTCGGCAATGTCAAAATTGGTGTCACCCTTTCGCGCCAAGCCGACGATCCGGTACCACATGGTGTCGTCGTCCTTGCTGACCGGCCCGCCGAAATCGAACATTGTCTGGGCACGGTCAGAGGTTCCATAGAAAACCCCGACCTCCCTGATCGTCTCTTCCGTCGGCAGCTTCGATATCTTGTTGACGATACCGCCCGGCGAGCCGGCGCCGTAGAGCACAGATACCGGACCCTTGATGATCTCGACACGGTCGAGCGCATAAGGATCGGTTCGGAACATCGCGTAATTCATGTAGGGTTGCCGCAGCCCATCGCGATAATCGCCGTCGGTCGTGACATCATTGCCGCGAATATAGATCTGGTCGAAGCGCGGATCAAAACCATACGAGCCCGTCTGAACACCGGCGGAGTAGCGCACGGCCTCGGTAATGTCCTGCGCACCGCGCTCCTCCAATTCCTTCCGGGTCACCACCGAAACGGAACGCGGCGTCTCAACCAGAGGCGTATCGATCTTGGTGGCGCCGCTGCTTTTCTTTGCCGCTACCGTTGTATTATCGCTTGCACCGCTCGACTGCCCGCTGACGACGATCGGCGCAAGCTGGGTCGCAGCACCGTTGTTCGCGCCGGCAGCGGAATCTTGTGCAAAGGCGTTTCCACTCAAAGCAAACAGGGTGGCAAGCGCTGTAGCGCTGCGCGCAAGAGCGATCCTACTATCTATCAAGTTATTGATATAATTATATTGTCTCTGTTTCATAAGTTTTTTCGTCCATCCGTTTTTGAGAAAGATGGCGCAAATTAGATTGCAGCTCCGGCCGCCGTCAATAATATATGAGTATAATAGTCATCTTTTCATCGAATTCGATGCCGCTGCGATAAAATCGCCGAAATGGCGACACTGCGTTCTGCGAATATACAACCTCGAATTATATTTTTGACATATCGGAACTGCTTGTCAGATGTCGAATCTCATAATATGGAGAATTACAGTCATCTTTTTTAAGCGCCTTTACGATCCTGCAAGGCAACCGCATTTTCGGTCTTTCGGGGAGACAATGTCCCAATCGTCATCATGCAGCTCAACGGTCCAGTCGAGGCCGGTCACTCTTGCCGGCGCGACATTTGCCGATCTGAAATTCGAAAATGCCGATCAGCCGCACAGGATCTTCCTTTACCGCCCCGACAAGCCGGCGCCGCCGGAGGGATGGCCCATTCTTTACCTGACGGATGGGAATGCCTGTTTCGCAACTGCGCTCGACGCCCTCAAAGTGCAGGCCTCCTATCCGAACGGAACCAATGTTAGCGAAGGTGTCATCGTCGCCATCGGCTACCCCACGGACGAACCCTATGATCCGCTTCGGCGTTCATGGGACTTGAGCCCGCCTCCCGGTCGGATCTATCCACCATTCTTCCCCAACACACCTGATGTCCGGACCGGCGGCGGAGCGCGTTTCCTGGCTTTGATCGAAGACGAGCTCAAGCCCTGGATAGAACGACAGGTGTCGATTGACCGATCGCGCCAATCGCTTTTCGGTCACTCGTTCGGTGGTCTCTTTACTCTCTACGCGCTGTTTTCGAAACCACACGCCTTCAGTCGCTGGATCGCGGCAAGCCCCGCAATCTATTGGGAAGATGCCGCAATCCTTTCATTGGAAAGCGAATTTCTCGCCGATCTTAAAGTTCCGCTGGACACAGAGCTGCATCTCTCTGCCGGCGGATACGAAGGCGAGAAACTCGCGCCTTTTCACAAGGGTACGCCCGAAGAGCAAAAAAGGCAGGAACGCGCCAAGGAAACACGCACCATCGAACTCGCCCGTGACATGGCACAGCGATGGGCAACAATGAGCTCCTTCACAGGGGCGGCTACATTCGAGGAATATGCCGGCGAGAACCATATGTCGGCCCTTCCGGTCGCCCTCAATCGGGCCGTACAAGTAGCGTTCCGAAGGACGTTATAGAAAACCGGGGTCACCTCTTCGGCAGCAGCTCGGGCTGCATGTGGCGTCATCTCTGGGCGGCCGCTCAACCGATTTTTCCGCGACATCATGATCGGCATTACTTTACCCTTTTGCCTGGGTCTCAATCGCTAAATTAACGATTGATTAACCATAGTCCTGCTTATTCGTGTTACCAAATACAAGGGCCTGATTCCCAACTCCGCCGCGCAATTTAGCGAATTTTATAACAGACAACCACTTTGCCGCGACCCGAAAAGATGCATCTTTCAAAGACGATAGCCCTGATTACGTTAGCCGGTTTGATGGCCGGTTGTACGACGACGGGCCACGTTCGGCAATCAATCGGCGTGGAAACGGTCGACAACGACAAGGCATTGGCCTTCCCACCGCCCGGTGGCCCGGCAATCGTCAATGTGGTCGAGCGCAGACATGCCAAGGATGTGGATCAGACGATTTCGCTCGCTACTTCCTCCTCCGTTCCCGGCCAGAATTTCCTCAAGGTACAGTTTCTCGGCATAGATGGATCGAACCCGGCTCTCGGAAGCAGGCCGTTCAATACCATCAACGAGCGTACGATCGCCCGCGAAATGGCCTCGGCCGTTCCGGGCGTGCGGCTCGCTCGCTCGGCGATCTTCGTCCAGAACAGCTACGGGCCTTTCGGCTACGCCTCCGGTCAGAGCATGGCCGGCGATACCTGCCTTTATGCGTGGCAGCAGGTTCAGGCAGGTTTCGCACCGTCGCGCGAGCAGCGCAATTTCGGCACGGTGCAGGTGAGGCTCAGGCTCTGCGACGCCCATTCGACGGAGCGCCAGCTCCTAAGCAGGGTGTATGGCTATACGATCGCCGGTCGTTTCGATGGCGCTGCCTTGAACCCCTTCGGTGCGCCGCGCGGTGCTGATGCCGTTCTGGGCAAGCCGGGCGAATTGGTCTATCCCGACGCTGCCCCTTATCGTACGGCCCCGATCAGCATCGGCTATCAGAGCCAGCCGGCACCCATACGCCCTGCCGTCATACGCAGGCCCGCAGTCACACCGCAGCAGCCCCAGGTGCAGCCGGCCCTGCCACCCATCATCGGCCCGCGCGTACCTTTGCCGGATGGACAGAACGATTCGCCGCAGACGGGCGGCGCGAATGGCTCGACGTCCATAATGGCACAACCGTCGAGGCCAAATACAGCGAGCAATATTGCCGTGCCTTTACCGGACTGTAACGGAGAATCGGGCATATCCGCGACGTGCAGCCGCTAGGCTGAGCGATCTCGGGGCGCCAGGATGGCGCCTGGCAATACCTTTGAAGGAACATCGATGCAGACAGCACGCAGCATCTTGATATGGGCCGTGATCGCGCTATGCGGGGTCGTTCTGATCACACTGCCCGTCAACCTTCAAACGCAGTTGATCGCCGGCACCGTCGCCGTCACCATTATGGCAATCATCAAGATTCTCAAGCGTCAGGGCACTTGGCGATTGGTGGCGCTTGCCTTCGGCACCGCCATCGTCCTGCGCTACGTATACTGGCGGACGACCAGTACCCTTCCGCCCTTAAATCAGCCTGAGAATTTCATTCCGGGGCTGCTGCTCTATCTTGCAGAAGTCTATAACGTGGCGATGCTGATGCTCAGCCTCTTCATCGTTGCCACTCCTCTTCCCCCGCGCACGGCGCGCGCATTGAAGACGCAGGACTTCCCGTCGGTGGACGTTTTCGTGCCCTCCTACAATGAGGACACCAATCTTCTTGCCAACACGCTCGCCTCTGCCAAAGCAATGGACTATCCGGCCGACAAGCTCAAAGTCTGGCTGCTCGATGATGGCGGCACGGCGCAAAAGCGGAACTCGACCAAGGTGCTGGAATCGCAAGTGGCCATTGCTCGCCACGACGAACTCAAGCAGCTCTGCGCCGATCTGGATGTCGAATATTTGACGCGAGAGCGCAATGAACATGCAAAAGCGGGTAATCTCAACAATGGACTTGAGCACTCCACCGGCGAGCTGATTGCCGTCTTCGACGCGGACCACGCGCCGGCGCGCGATTTTCTGATGGAGACGGTGGGCTATTTCGAGGACGATCCGAGACTCTTCCTCGTCCAGACGCCGCATTTCTTCATCAATCCGGACCCGCTGGAACGAAATCTGCGCACCTTCGACACCATGCCGAGCGAGAACGAAATGTTCTACGGCATTATCCAGCGCGGTCTTGATAAGTGGAACGCAGCATTTTTCTGCGGTTCCGCCGCAGTCCTCAGCCGCAGGGCGCTCGAATCGCAGAACGGCTTCAGCGGCATCAGCATTACAGAAGACTGCGAAACGGCGCTTGCGCTTCATGGCGCCGGCTGGAACAGCATCTATGTCGACAAGCCGCTGATTGCGGGCCTGCAACCGGCGACCTTTGCAAGCTTCATCGGCCAGCGCAGCCGCTGGGCGCAAGGCATGATGCAGATCTTGCGTTTCCGCTTCCCGCTGCTGAAACGCGGTCTGACACTGCCACAACGCTTCTGCTACATGTCTTCGACGCTGTTCTGGCTTTTCCCTTTCCCGCGCGTCATCTTCCTGTTCGCGCCGCTCTTCTATCTGTTCTTCGATCTCGAAATCTTCACCGCATCTGGCAGCGAGTTCCTTGCCTATACGCTCGCCTACATGCTCGTGAACCTGATGATGCAGAATTATCTTTACGGCTCCTTCCGCTGGCCTTGGATTTCCGAGCTCTACGAATATGTCCAGACGGTGCATCTGCTGCCGGCCGTCATTTCCGTCATGCTCAATCCCCACAAGCCGACCTTTAAAGTGACGGCCAAGGACGAGTCGATTTCGGTCAGCCGGCTTTCTGAGATCAGTCGCCCGTTCTTCGTCATCTTTGCGGTTCAGATCATCGCCCTGGCGGTGACTATCTATCGTGTTTACGCCGAGCCCTATAAGGCAGATGTGACGCTCGTCGTCGGCGGCTGGAATCTCATCAACCTCATCATGTCCGGCTGCGCGCTAGGCGTGGTCTCGGAACGGGGCGAGCGCGCCTCGTCGCGGCGCGTACGCGTCGATCGCCGCAGCGAATTCGGCACCGGCGACAAATGGAATTCTGCTTCGATCGAGGACGTCTCCGTTCACGGCGCAAAGTTGAACGTCTTCAACAAGGATCTCGGCCCGATAAAGGTCGGCTCGGAAGGCACGCTTCGCTTCCAGCCCTATAGCGGCGCCGAAATGGTCACGCTGTCGGTTGTCATTCGCAATATCGAACCGATGGGAGATATCACCGCGATCGGATGCCAGTATGTCCCGAAAGGTGCCGCCGATCATCGGCTGATCGCCGACCTTGTTTTTGCCAATTCGGACCAATGGACGAAATTCCAGCAGGCGCGTCGGCGCAATCCGGGCATCATCCGCGGAACGATCTGGTTCCTCGGCCTGTCGCTCTACCAAACCAGCCGCGGCTTGATCTATCTTTTCAGAGGGGTGGGCGGCGAGCGCTCAACTCAACGGCAGGGCGCAAAGGCGAAGAGCTGATGAATCGCGTCCTCCCAATTCTCATCTTGCTCCTGGGCGCCGCGGCCGCCCAAGCGCAGTCGACACCATTTGACATGTCGGGCGAACGCCCGAAAGGCGAGCCGCCCGTCACGCCGCGAATTTTCGCGCCCCAGACGACAACACCCCAAGCTGAACCGCCAAAGACGACCCTCCCTCCCGCAGCGACACCTTCGGCTGTTACCCCTCGGGTCAATCCGCCCGTTGCGATAACGCCGCAAACTGCCATTCCTCAGACCGTAGCCCCACAGGTCACGCCGCCCGTCGTTCCGGTTCAAGCACCGCCGCAAGCAGCACCGAAGGTGCAACAGATCGCATCGGCGACACCCGAGCTCCGCCGCTTTGTCGTTCCTTATTCGAAGCTGCGCCTGGAGGGTGAGATCGATCACAAATCCTGGTCGATCTACCTTACGCCCGAACAAGCGGCAGCTCCGGCGAAGTTCAATTTTTCCTACCAAAACGCGGTCGTCGTTGCCCCTGAAGCATCGCAGCTCACCGTGCTCTTAAACGATCGTATCGTGCACCAGCAGCAAATCGGCTCCTCCGACAACCCGTCTGATGTCAATTTCGACATTCCGCGCGGCCTGCTGCAGCCGGGCTCTAACCTGCTGACCTTCGAGGCGTCGCAACGACATCGCACCGACTGTGACATCCAGTCGACCTACGAATTGTGGTCCGATATCGATCCGACGAAAACCTTTCTGACATTCGCCGGGCGCGAGGCTGAAAAGCTTTCGACAACCGATGCAATACGCGCGATCGGCATCGACGAAGCCGGGAAGACGCAATTCAATCTCGTCGTGCCGGCGCTGGCGCAACCCGGCACCACCAAACCGATGTTGCGGCTCGCACAGGGTCTGTCACTGCTTGCCGGAATGCCGAACGAGACGTTCTCGTTCAGTCCGGATGCTTTGCCGCCGCCAGGCCCGGGCAAAATGACGGTTGCCGTCGGCACGCCTGCCGAATTGCAGCCTCTGTTTGCCGTGCCCGCCTCCGCTCAAAATGGCGCGTTGGCGACATTTGCGACGGATCCACGCAGCGGACAGCAGCTTCTGCTCATCAGCGGCCCGTCCTGGCAGGCGATCTCCTCGGCGATCGATATGGTGGTTTCGCCAACCGACCGGGATCCGAATACGCAGCGCGATCTGCTGGTCACGCAGCGCTGGACTGCGCCGGATGCCCCTTTCCTCTATTCTGGAACCAGCCTCTCTTTTGAGCAACTGGGCGTCAAGACGACGGAATTTTCAGGACGGCGTTTTCACACCAGCTTCAACGTTGCAATTCCGTCCGATTTTTATGCGAACGCCTATGGTGAAGCCACCGTCCTTTTGGATGCCGCCTATGCGAAGGACGTGCGACCTGGCAGCCATATCGATGTCTATGTCAACGGCAACATCGCCACGACAAAGCCGATCACCGCGACGGGCGGCGGCATCCTCAAGCAATTGCCCATTCGCATCACGATGCGCCATTTTAAACCCGGCCTCAACACGGTGACGCTCGAGGTAATGTTGCTGGCCGACGAGGATTCGGCCTGCGTGCCCGCCACCACGTCAAGCACGACACCGCGTTTTGCGCTGTTCGATACCAGCCAGTTCCGCATTCCGGATTTCGCAAGGGTCGGGCAGCGACCCAACCTGGCCGCCTTCGCCGGCACGGGCTATCCTTATAATCGCGATGCCGAGGCAACGGCCTTGTTCATCGATCGGATCGATGCCGATATGCTGTCCACGACCGCCACCCTCCTCGGTCAGATGGCGCTGGTTGCCGGCCATTCCATTGCCATTGAGCCGATAGCGTCGCCCAGCGCCGTTGGCAGCCGGAATGCGATCTTTATCGGCTCAATCTCGCAGCTCCCGTCGACGATCCTTTCGCAAATGAATATTGCCGCCACAAGCCAGGTCGCCTGGCGCTCGCCGACACCCGGACAAGGCACTACACAAGATGCCTCCGTCACCATCGCGGATTGGCGTACCCGCATCAGCGGCGGCGTAGTGCAGGGGCAACTCGATCGCTTTCAGGAGTGGATGCATCGTAATTTCGATATCTCGCTCAGCTCCCTGCGCTTCATGCCAGGCTCTGAGCAGGTTTTTGCACCGTCGAATGCCAATACCTTCCTGATCGCGCAGGCGGCAAACCCCACCAAGGACGCGACCTGGACCGTGATTACGGCACCAAGTGCCGGAGACTTGCGGACGGGCGTGGATGCCATGACCTCGCAAGTCAATTGGCCGCAGATCAGCGGCCACATCACCCTCTATTCCGCCAAGACGGGAAAGATCGACACCGTACCGGTCAACCGCTTCGACTTCGTCCTGTCCGGCCCCTGGTCGCTGACCAACTATCGTCTGATCGCCGCGAATTGGCTTTCCAGCAATATCCTTTCCTACGCATTCCTGTTGGTCATCGGCTCGCTGCTGCTCGGCATTGCCACAGCAAACATTCTCTCCAAGATCGGCAGGCGCGAATGAGACGCTGGTGCTCCATTCTGGCCATTTGCAGCGCCGCCATCCTGGTGGTCGCCCAGCCGGTTGCGGCTCAACGTGCTGCAATCGACCCGCACGACTGGATCGCCTACAAGGCAAAGTTCGTCGATGCGAGCGGCCGCGTCCTCGACAACGGCAACAGTGGCATCAGCCACAGCGAAGGCCAAGGCTACGGCTTGCTGCTCGCCTATCTCGCCAATAATCCGGCTGACTTCGAGCAGATCTTGTATTTCACGCGGACCGAACTCCTGTTGCGCGACGATGGTCTTGCGGCGTGGAAATGGGATCCGGCGGTAACTCCTCATGTGACGGATACCAACAACGCCTCGGATGGCGATCTGCTGATCGCCTATGCCCTGGCGCTTGCGGGATCTGCCTGGAACAACAAGGACTATCTGCAGTATGCCGCAGTCATGGCGAAAGCGCTTCTCTCCAATGTCGTCATAGATGCGGGCGGGAGGACGGTGCTCATTCCCGGTGTTGAGGGCTACACTGCGCCAGGGCGCAAGGACGGCCCCATCATCAATCCGTCCTATTGGGTTTACGAGGCTATTCCTGTCATGGCCTTGCTGGCGCCATCAGAGCGATGGCAGAAGCTGCGGGACGATGGCCTTGCTCTTTTGCGCTCGATGCAGTTCGGCCCGCGCAAGCTGCCAGCCGACTGGGTTAGCCTGCAGGCGAAGCCAGCACCCGCCGACGGTTTCGAGGCGGAATTCGGTTACAATGCCGTTAGAATCCCGCTTTATCTGTCCCGCGCCGGCATTAACGACAAAGCACTGCTCACACGCTTGCAGCGCGGCATGACTGTCGAAGGAGACGAACCAGCGACGATCGACCTGACCACGGGCAAACCGAAAGACCTGCTTTCCGACCCCGGTTATAGGATTGTTAACGATGTTGTGGCGTGTGTGGTAGGCGGAACAAAACTGCCCGCTCCGGTTCGGCAGTTCGCTCCGTCGCTTTACTACCCGGCCACTTTGCAGCTCTTGAGCCTGGCTTTTGTCACGGAGAAACACCCGGAGTGTTTATAAAGTCCACCTTGATCATGGCTTTTATGGCCGTCGCTGTGGCGGGGTTTACGCTCGCAACGAAGGATCACGACTCGCCGGAAGACAAGATCAAGCTGGCGAGATCCCATCGCCTGGAGCCTTTGGCGACGCTCGCGGCTGACGCCAAGCCGGCGACCTCCCAAGGGCAGTCCATCGATCTGCAGGCAATCGCCAATCACATACAGGCAACGGCGCCGTCGGCGGTTCTCGCCGATCCGCCATCGACGTCTCAGGTCGACAAAGCCAGCCCCGCTGCAACGGCGCAGGCTGCGCCACAGCCGACGCCTCAGCCCGTCCCACAGCAGTCACCTCAGCAGCAGCCGAGCCAGCCTCAACCCGCCGCGGCACCCAAGGTGGATGAAAGCGCATTGCGCTATTTTGCCAGCCATGGCGACAAGGCGCGTCTGCAGGCGGAAATTTCTCGACTGCAGACGCTTTACCCGAACTGGACGCCGCCCGCCGATCCGCTGGCCGTACCACAAAACAGCGACAAGCAGCTGGAAGCCATGTGGCAGCTCTATTCCGAGGGCCGTTACGCTGAGGTGCGCAAGGCAATCGCCGACCGTCAGACTGCGGATACAGGATGGCAACCACCCTCCGACCTCCTGGAGCGCCTTGCCGTGGCCGAAGCGCGCACGCGCATCGTCAATGCTTCCGATCTGAAACAATACGCAACGGTGATCGACATCGGCTCAAAGAACCCGAGCCTGCTCACATGCAGCGATATCGATATTCTCTGGCGCGTGGCCGAGGCTTTCATTCGCACCGACCGCGCACAGCGCGGCCAGGATGCCTATAGCTACATCCTGAAGACCTGCACAAATCCGCAGGAGAGGCTCGCGACCATCCAGAAGGCCTCCTCATTGTTGGCCTACCAGCCCATGCAGGATCTCCTTTCTCTTGAGAAGCCGGATGGCAATGGCGGACGCGAGTTTGACAGCATAAGGACCGAGCTGGCTCGGCGCTTCGTGGCGCAGGGCAATGATGATCCGAAACTGACCGTTTCGCAGGACTATCTCTCCCAGGTCGAGCGCGTTGCCCGCAGCCAGGGGTTAGCGTCAGATGACTCGCTGCTCGGCTGGTATTATCTGCGCCGCGGCAACTACACCGACGCCGAGCAATGGTTCAAGGCTGCACATGAGAAGGAAGATTCAGCCGCAATCTCGCAGGGCCTGGCCCTGATATTGATTGCCGACCACAAACCGCAGGACGCCGAAGACGCTATGTATAAATGGCGCAACGAATCCAAGGATGCGATGGCGACCTATCTCGCAGCGACGGCAAACCTCATGGCCTTGCAGCCGCCGGCCAATCTCACGGAGGATGTCCTTGCGCGCGTCGCCGCTGAGATCGTGAAGGAAAAATATGTTCCGACGGCGCAGCAGTTCGGCTGGTACGCCCGAACCGTGAACCAGCCGCAGGCAGCCGCACGCTGGTTCGAAACGGCGCTACGTTGGAAACCCGACGACGAGCCTTCTGCCTACGGCCTCGCTATCACGCGCAATCAGCTGAACGACCGACAGGGTGTCGCCGAAGTCCAGCGCCTATGGGCAGGTCGTTCGCAGCGCATCGCCGTCCTCGGAGAACCGGCGCCGCGCACACCTGTCGCCGCGCCATTGCCATCACCGAACCAGACTGCACAGACCGCCCCCCAGCAACCCGTGCTCCAGCAGCCGCTCCCGAACGCGCCGTTGACCGCTCCCCAAGCGACGCCTCAGGTTCCAGCTGCGCAACCCTACGCGAACACGCAGGCCGCCGCCCAGCCAATCACACCCGTTCGTCGCTCGGCAGCCGTCGAATATGCTCAGCCTGAAATTCGCGCCAGAACCGCTGCTCGCACGACGCGCCGTCAGGCCGGCTGCACCACGACAATCAATGCCGAGCTGCTGACGCCGGCCAATGCGCTGTCACGCGGCTGGTGCCTCATGAACCTCAATCGGCCCATGGAAGCGGTCGAAGCCTTTGGCGTTGGGCTGAACAATAGTGACCCCAAGTCGCGAGAAGATGCCGCATACGGGCAGAGCCTTGCCTATCTCCGGGCCGGGCTTGCCAACAATGCAGCCGTCGCGGCGACCAAAGCACCCATGAGCCATCAGCGCGCCGCCGAACTGCAGGTGGCAATCCTGGCCGATCGCGCCCTTTCGGCATTCAATGGCAAACGCTACCACGAGGCACTGCTCTATCTCGACCAGCGCTCGCAGCTCCAGCAGGAGCGTGTCGACCTGATGGTATTGCGCGGATACAGCTATCTCAATCTCAAAATGTATGACGACGCCCAACGCATCTTCACCGCGGTCGCGGCCACCGGCAACCGCGACGGCAGCCGCGGGCTTAAGGACCTGATGCTGGCGACCCATCCGCAACCGGGCGAGTATTGAGACCGACAAATCACGCCCAAAATTCCGCATATTAGCGCGAAACTAGTTGCTTCCAACGCTCATCGAAAACCGGAAACAATCCGCCATCTTCTGGGCAGAACCACTACGGCGTAAGCGATAACGTGGGGCCATTACTTTTCGAAGGTCCATGGCACGACGGCGTAAAGATCGCTCGCCGACCAACCTACGGCAGCCCGGAGACGACCGTAAAGTTGCCCGCCAATTGGTGGGATCCGCTGTCCAGCGAGCTGGTAAAACAGAATGTCTTCTGGATACTTGCAGATTGCTTGTGCTCGAACGACATGGCCAGATCTAGTGGCTCACTTCTATCTATGGCTGCACAGTACATCCTGGTTCTGCCGAACCCGTTCATCGGGCGGAGTTCACAGACATCCAGCCATGACATCGATCACCGGACGATTATTGTTCTTTGGACAAGGCAAGAGTGGTCTCAAGCAGGACCGTTGCGCCGATTTCAATGTTTTCTGCGGCAACGAATTCAGCCTCATTGTGACTGATGCCATCCCGGCACGGGACAAAGATCATCGCCGTCGGCGCGACGCGGCTGACGAAAAGTGCGTCGTGAAAAGCTCCTGAGACCAATTTCATGTTGGAAACGCCGAGCATTCTGCAGGCATTGTCAATCATATCCACGATCGCCAGGTCAAACTGTCCAGGCGCTAGGTCAAAGCGCTTTGCGATCCGCACGTCGACCATATGACGCTCGGCCGACGCACGGCATTCCGCATCGACCTGGGCCTCGATCGAGGAAAGCACGTCTTCCTGAGGATGGCGGATGTCGACGGTGAATGTAACCCTGCTCGGAATGACGTTGACGGAACTGGGTTCAACAGTCATGCGGCCAACCGTCAGCCGCGCCATTGGATCAGCTGGCATGACGACTAGCTGCAGGTGCGCGATCGCAGCGGCAGCGGCGGCCATGGGATCCTTGCGGAACTCTAGTGGCGTCGTGCCAGCATGGGCCGCTTCGCCGATGAAGGAAATCTCAAGCCACTTGGTTCCCTGCACGCCGGTGACGATGCCAATCGGCACGCCTGTGCGCTCAAGCACGGGGCCTTGTTCGATATGCACCTCAACGAAGGCGGAAACAGAATGGCCGATCGGCTGCGTTCCAGCTTCCGGTAGTGCATTCAATGTTGCAGCCAGCTCGTCGCCGAGTTTGGCTCCATCGGCACCATGCATATCCTGCCATCTGCGCACGTCGCCTGCGCCGACAAAAGCCGTCGACCCCATGCAGCCAGGAGAAAAGCGGCTACCTTCCTCGTTGGTCCAGGACACGACTTCCACAGATCGCTCGGTGACGACGCCTGCATCCTCCAGAGCTTCCAATACTTCAAAGGCAGACAGCGTACCCAGAGCGCCGTCGAACCTGCCTCCGGTAGGCTGACTATCAAGATGGCTACCGATCAGAATGGGCGGAAGCGAAGGATTAGACCCTTCGCGCCGGATGAAGAGGTTGGCAATCGCGTCTTGGTGGATGCCAAATCCGCGCGCGACGGCTAGCTCCGCAAGCAGGCGTCGGGCCGCCCTATCCTCGGCGCTCAGTGCTTGGCGGTTCACACCGCCAGCGGGCGTTGCGCCGATCGCTGCAAAATCGGCAATGCGCTGCAACAGACGCTGCGCATTGATCTTCGGATATGGCTTCATCGATGGATGCCTGCCACGAAGTCCTTTACCCGTTGGGGATCGACTGCATTCCACCAGACTCCATCATATTTCAGGGAGCTTGCGATGATCACGCCATCGGCAACCGATAGAATGTCGTTGCCATTCTCTGTGGTTACGCCGCTGCCGACGAGCGTCGGCAGGCCTGCCGCCCGCTTGATCATGCTTATGTAGTCCAGATCGGCTGCATGCCCGGTTCTCTGCCCCGTGGCAATAACCACATCTGCATCAAAGAAGACGAGATCCTTGACCTGCTCCTCGACCGAGCGGTCCGCAACGATAGCATGCGCTCCGTGTTTGACATGTGCGTCAGCGAAAATACGGATGCCATATGCATTGAGCCGCGCGCGATAGCGCATTGCACGGGCAGCTTCACCCTCGATGAAACCTTCATTGGCGACATAGGCGTTTGCCCATTGATTGACGCGAACGAAGCCCGCGCCCGCCGCACTGGCGATCGCAAGCGCGGGGATGGCGGCGTTGGCAAGAACATTGATGCCGATCGGACCGCCGAGTTCACGGCGGATGCGATCCGAGACGACGGCCATGTAGGTCGAAGTCTCCGGACCGATATCATCGGGCTTCGAAAATGGAATGTCGCCATGGTTCTCGATGATCACGGCGTCGCAGCCGCCGGCAAGATAAGCGCGAGCATCATCGAGGCCGCGCTGGTAGACGGTCTCTATCTCCTCTCCCGAATAGCGTGGCGCGCCGGGAAGCGGCGCCAAGTGTACGACGCCGATAATTGCTTTGTCGCGCCCGAAGAGATCGATAAGCGCGTTGCCCGCTACCTGCCCGATAGGCTTCATTGTCCCAGCCATGTGTTTTCCAGTTCTGATATCTTTATGATTTCCGAAAACTCCGCCCGCGAGGGATAGGAGGAGAGCGTTCCGAGACGAGCAACTGAGATGGCGGCAGCCTTGGTTGCCACCTTTGCAGCCGCAGCCAAGGTTTTTCCCTGCGCCAGCAAGCCGACGAAGGTGCCCGCAAAGCAGTCACCGGCACCGCTGGTATCGACAGCGGCGCTCCTGTGCGCCTCAAGAACAAAAGGTGCATCATCTGCCTGATCCCAAACGAGGCTACCCTCACTTCCCAGCGTCACGACCACGCTTCTGGCCCCTCTATCGAAGAGCAGGTCTGCCGCCGCAGCCGGGCTTTCCAGACCCGTCAGCGCGCAGGCTTCACCCCGATTGACGATGACGACATCCACATCGGCAAGATCCTCGACGTTCGTGTCTGACAGCGGGCTCGGATTCAGCACCGTCTTCAGGTCCGACCGTTTGGCAAGTTTCAGACAAGTGGCGATGACCTCCCATGGTAGATTTCCCTGCATCAAAAGGATGTCGTCTTTACTCCAGATCTCGGTTAGATTCGTTTGCTGGATCGGATCGAAAGCTCGCGCGCAGACGACGGCACTCACGATGGCGTTTTCGCCGCCTTCTTCCAACAGGATCGTCGAACGATCCGTGGGAAGAGGCAGTCGAATCAGTCGATCGACGTCAAGATCGCTCTTCAGCATCTCGGTCACTCTATCCGCCATATCGTCGTCGCCAAGCGGGGCCCAGAAGCACACATCCGCCCCGCTTCGGGCCGCCGCGACGGCTTGATTGGCGCCCTTGCCTCCGATGCCCTCAACTGTCGAGGTCGCATTGAGCGTCTCGCCCGGACGCGGCAGGCGCGGCAAGCGGAAGCTCGTATCGACGCAGACATTGCCGACGACATGGAGGCGCATAGGCATCAGTCCCTGATCGTTGCCCAGGCTAGCATCTGCTCGAACAGTGTCTTATAGCCGTTCCAGGCGATGAATTCGGGCGGCAGCCAGTGCGGGCCGACATCCGATGTCCAGACGAGTGTCTTGCCGGCGCCATAGGTGCCGGTTACCAGCAGCGGCTGCGAACCATACTCGCTGGAAACCGTCGCAAGAACCTGGGCGCCCTGCTTGACGGCCACTTGGTTGAAGCCGAGGAGATAGGGCCAGTCGCCTCCCAGGCCCTTGAGGACAGGATGATCGGCACTTCCCGTGACGACAGGCGAAAATCCCTCGGGAACCTCGACACGATCATCGATCGCCAGGCAGGTCACGGGCAGTACTTCTTCGACCGGGGTCTTATGATAGCGCGCGCCACCGTTAATGCCTTGGAAGCTGTAATAGCCACCAAACATCAATAGTGCGCCGCCGTTTGCCACATAGTCGCGCAACAGTTTCAGACGGTTCGGTGTCCTCTTGGAATGAATCCAGGTATCCGGATGCAAAAGCAGCGTGTTGGCGCCGATATCCGACAGAATGATAGCGTCATAGTCCGCAATCACCTCTGCCGTCAGCGGAAAATCACGCTGCGCCTCATGTGCCGGCATGAAGGTGACGTCGAAGGCGCTGTCCTTCAAAGCCTTGAGAAGCTCGTCGGCGCCAGTGTGATAGGTCACCGTCGGAAACTGGTCGAAACCTTTGATGTGGGTGGCGGTCGAAACCCATGACTCACCTGCCAGAAGAACCTTTTTCTTGCTCATGTCTGCTCCTTGAATGCACCCGACCTTCAGGCCGAGGCGGAAAATACCGATTGGGGATTGGTGATCAGCATCTGGTCGATCGCCTGCTGATCGACGCCATGGCGTTTCAGCCGCGGCAGGAAATGCTTGAGAATGTAGCCATAGCCGAAGCCGCCATAGCGGGTCAGCATGATCTTGAGAAAGACGTCCTGCGACAGAAGCAGGCGGTCGGTAAAGCCTAAGTCGACGAGCGCCCGGATCGCCCTGGCGTTCTCTTCATCCGACGGCGATTGGGCATCCTGATCGGCGTAATAATAGTCCATGCCGATCATGTCGTATTCCAGAAAAGCGCCACGTTCGGCGAGACTCTTTTGATAATCGAGATCATTGTGGCTGGGATTTATGTGGCAGAGCACCGTATGACGCAGGTCCGCGCCTTCTTCCTCGACCACATCCAGTACGCGATGGGCGAGGCGCTCCCATCCCGGCAGGTGGATGGACAAAGGCAGGCCTGTCAGCCGCGAGGCTCGCGCCGATGCCCGCAAGGACTTCTGCTCCTCGGCCGTAAAGTCCTTGCTGACGCCGACCTCGCCGATGACGCCAGCCATGATATCAGGCTGGGTCTCGCCACCGCCGACGTCGTTGACGATGAAGGCCGTGACCTCGTCGAGATCCATGCCCTTCAGCCATTCGGGATGGGTATGTTCCAGATAGAAGCCCGTACCCATGATGATCTTCAGACCGGACATGCGAGCAATACGGCGCAACTGTTCGGCATCGCGCCCTATGCCAAAGTTGGTGGTTTCCACCACGGTGTGGCCGCCAAGCTTCTGGAAGCGGCCGAGTTCGGCTAGCGCCAGATCCCCGTCATCCAACGAGACGTTGTCGCGGTTCATATAGGGGTTCATCCGAAGTTCGCCGATGATCTCGATTCCCACCGGCTGTTCGGCGATCGCCTTTTCATCGGGATGGCAGGGGCATTTCCACGAACTCGCCCCATCCAGAAAAATGTGCTCGTGCATAAGCGTCACGCCCATATCCACGACCGGTATCGGGCCCAGCACCGTCATGGCGCATCCGGTTTGAACGCCGATGGCATGATGCGCTTTGGTCGTATCCGCAAAGAGATGGTCCATCATGCTCAGCGGCTCCTCGTCGCGCCCTTGAAGAGGCGGAAGTTCAGCCAGATTGCCACCAGGATGATGACGCCAGTCACGATCGGCGTGAAGAAAGGCGACATGTGCGAGAGGATCAGACCATTGGCGATAACGGCAACGGTCAGTGCTCCAAGCACCGTGCCGACAACCGAGCCCCGCCCACCGAACAGGCTTGTACCACCCAGTACCACTGCGGCAATGACATCGAGTTCGAAACCCTGCCCGGCATTTGAAGAGCCGGAACCCAGGCGCGCGGCAAGGATGATGCCGGCGATTGAGGCAGCGACACCCGATATCACATAGACGAACAAGGTGACGCGCCGGGTATTGACGCCGGCGCGGCGCACCGCTTCGGCATTGGCGCCGATGCCGGTGACATAGCGGCCGAAGGGCGTTTCATTAAAGGCGACATAGGCCGCGGCAAGGGCCACGATCGCAATCATTGCAGGTGCAGGAATGCCAAAGAACCAGGCCTGGCCAATCGCCGTGAACGGGCTCTGCGGATCGACCGGGATCGAATAGCCGCCGGTGATGAGCAGCGCCAGGCCCCTGATGACCGATAGCCCAGCCAGGGTGACGATGAAGGCTGGGATCCGCTCGTAAGCGATGAAATATCCCTGGATCAATCCAGTTGCGCCACCAAGAAGCATCATCAGAACGACAACGAGCGGCCATGGGATTCCGGCCTGAATGCAGGCAGCCGAAAGCGTTGCGGCAAGGGCCAATACGGATCCGACCGAAAGATCGATGCCGCCTGTTGTGATGACGAAGGTCATAGCCGCTGCCACGATCAACAAGGGCGCGGATTGTCTGACGACGTTCAGGAGGTTGGGAGCCGTCAGGAAGACATGGGTAAAGAGGGAGAAGAAAACGCAGACGACGATGAAAAACAAGGCGATCGAAACGATGCCGCCATTGGCTATCGCCTTGTCGTAGAGGCGCGCCTTACGCAGGCGAGACGACTGGCTGGTTTGGGCATGAGAAGAGGCTATGGTCATACGGAAGCACCTCGCTCAGTGGGTTGTCCGGCCGAGCGAGCAGAAAACTTGCGACCGACGATCAGGTTGACGACCTCTTCGATATTCGTTTCCGCGATAAGGCGCTCGGCAACATTCTGTCCCTCGTACATTACCTGGATGCGATCGCAGACGAGGAAGAGATCTTGCAGACGATGTGTGATCAGAATGACGCTGACGCCCCGCGCACTGACTGTGCGGATGAGCTCCAGTACCGCTTCGACTTCGGCAACTGCCAAGGCTGCCGTCGGCTCGTCCATGATGAGGACCGACGGATTGAATGACGCCGCGCGTCCGATTGCGATGGACTGGCGTTGGCCGCCTGAAAGATTTTCGACCTTGAGATGCGTGTCAGGAATGACGATGCCAAGCCCTTCCAGCATATGGCGCGCCCGTTCATGCATGGTCTTTTTGTCGAGGATCGGGATGCCGGCAAGCTTCCATTTCGGCTCACGCCCAAGGAAGAGATTTCCTGCGACGTCGACCGTGTCGCAAAGGGACAGGTCTTGGTAGACCATCTCGACATGCGCAGCGCGTGCGTCGGCTGGCGACGCAAAGGAAACCGGTTTGCCGTCAATCTCGATCGTCCCCGAATCCGGGATCACCGCGCCCGACAGGGCCTTGCTCAAGGTCGATTTGCCTGCGCCGTTGTCACCGACAAGGCCAAGGACCTCGCCCGGCTTCAAGGTCAACGATACATTGTCCAGGGACTGCATCGTACCATAGCGTTTGGAAATACCGGTCATCCTGACGCGGTAGGTATCAGCGTTTGTCATATCAATGCTGCCTTGCGGAAATGGCCTGAGCCATGATGCCACAACGTCATGGCCGATGCGAACGGCCATGACGTGACGAGGTGTGAGAGCTACTTGAACATGCCCCGGAACTTGTCGACATTTTCCTTGGTGACGATGGTCACCGGCACATTGATGATTGGATCGATCTTGTCGCCCTTTTTCACCTTGACGAGCGCTTCGACCGCCGCTTTGCCTTCGCCAGCCGGATCCTGCTGGATGACAGCCGTAACCCAGCCCTGATCGATGCCTTCGATCGCCTGCTTGGTCAGATCCCAGCCGAAGACCTTCACGCTACCCGTTTTGCCCTGGCTGGTGACGGCCGCAACGGCACCGAGCAGCGCAGGCTCGCCGGTCGCATAGAGCGTCGTCATGTCGGGATTGGCGGTGATGAGATTTTCCGCTGCGCTGAGCGCCACATCCTGGACGTTCTGGCCGTCTACGGTATCAAGGAAGTCGACCTTCTGCCCGCCCGCCTTTACCGCCGTCTTGAAGCCGTCAAGACGCTGGTTCTGGATGAAGGAGTTGAGCGCGCCGACAACGCCGATCTTGGCACTGCCGCTCAACTTGGCTTTGACATAATCGGAATAGAATTTGCCGATCTCCCCGCCCGCCTCGGTATTGTCGACACCCACGAAGGCGATGTTATCGCCGTTCGGAATCTGCGCATCGATGGCGATGACCGGGATACCGGCCTTTTTGGCAGCAGTAATTGCCGGCTTCACCCCGTTCACGTCGATGGCGACCAATATGATACCGTCGACTTTCTGGGTGATGTAGTTCTCGATGGCATCATTCTGTGCACTGGGCACGTTGTTTGCGTTGAAGATGACAAGATCGACACCGGCCTTCTTTGCCGCCCCCTTGGCGCCATCATTGATCTGGTTGAAGAAGAGAGCCTGCTGGTTGATCGTCACCAGTGCCAGCGTATCCGCCATGGCGGCACCGGCGCTGCAGGCAAGCGCAACGGTTGCGCCAAGCGCGCAACCGAACAAATATTTCTTAAGACGCATGATCGTTCCCCATGTTTTTGGATTGCATGAGGAGTATTCAAGTAACTTGAATTCTTGTCAAGTGACTTGAATGGATGATTTTCAAGATGGTCGCGAGCTTGCTCCGACTGGATCCGCACGAATTAAAAAGTCGCTGGCGTATTGACCCAGAAGATGCTGGCGCGTTCCGCTCCCACGTTGCGATACCAATGGGGCAGTTCGGAGTTGAAAACAAAACTATCGCCAGGAGAGAGCCGGAAAGTACGCTCACCGACCATAAGCTCGACTTCACCCGCAAGGACGTAACCGACCTCCTCGCCGACATGCTGGATCGGCCCGGCACTTTGACCGCCGGCCTCGATATGATGGATGTTGCATTGGAGCAGATGACCTTGCGAATAGGGGATAATTCGTTCGAGAGAGATACCTTCCCCCCTGCGCAACGGGTCCAGTCCGATCAGCGGCCTCGTTCCCGAACGGAAGACGATGCCCTCCTCACCATCGGCCTCCTCAAACATCCAGCCTATATTGGTGCCGAGAACGCCGACGAGCCGATGGAGCATTGGCAATGAGGGCGAAGCCTTGCCGTTCTCGATCTTCGACAGCAGGCTTTCAGAACAATCTGCCGCCAGGGCAAGAGCCTTGAGGGTCAACCCCCGTGTCTGCCGGGCGAGCTTCAAGCGACCTCCAAGCCGCACTGGATTGGTCAGTATCTTTTCCTCGCCGACGTCTCCCGATTTGCGCGGGGGTTCTATCATGTTCATGGTTTTGGTATCGCCGTTATCAAAGCCAAAGCTTAACGCCAGCCCATTGCTTATGTCTAGGCATTGCATCTCGGCCCGTGCAAAAGGTCATCACTTCACCTGTACAGTTGCGAATGAGAGAGAGCATCGCAAATGGTAGCTCTTGAAACGACGGGCACTCGCGGTCACGATGAGCAGCATTTGGATAAGGCTGACTATAGAAGCGGATAAACGACACCTGCTTGAAACGTAGCTTCCGGGCGATCAGCGCAAATCAGCGCGGAATTTCGAGCTTGTCGTGCCAGATGCGGCCGCGGCGGACGAGGTGGACCCGGTGGCCGCTATTTCGAGTATTGGCTTATCGACGACGAACCTTATGGCATTTGCACGCCGGTTGCCGTCGTAAAGACACGATAGAGCGATCGCGTCGCGGTGATGAACAGCTGATTTCGGCGCGGGCCACCGAAAGTGAGATTGGCCACCGTCTGCGATATCTTTATCTTGCCAATCAAGGTGCCATCAGCCGCGAAACAATGGACGCCGTCGCCGGCACTTGTCCAGATATTACCCTCGACATCGGCGCGGAAGCCATCCGGGACGCCGGCGTCGATGTTGCAGAAAACGCGACCGTTTGCGAGTTTTCTGCCATCCACGAGGTCAAAGACACGAATGTGCCTTGGGGCATTGACGTCGTGGCTTGCAGCAGAGTCGGCCACATAGAGCTTTGTCTCATCGGGAGAAAAGGCCAGGCCGTTCGGCTGGGCGAAATCCTCGACCACGACATCCAGCTCTTCTTTAGACGGATCGAGCCGGTAGACATTGCGGGTTGCCTGCTCGGGCTCCGCCTTATAGCCTTCGTAGTTTGAGAGGATGCCGTAGGTCGGGTCGGTGAACCAGACGGTTCCATCCGAACGGACAACAACGTCGTTCGGCGAATTCAGGCGCTGGCCCTTATAGCTATCGGCGAGGATCGTGATCGAACCGTCGATTTCGGTGCGCGTCACCCGACGGCCGCCGTGTTCGCAGGATATAAGGCGCCCCTGACGGTCGCGAGTATTGCCATTGGTGAAATTGGATGGTGCCCGGTAGATCGACACGCCGCCGCCTGGCACCCATCGCAACATACGTTCGTTGGGAATGTCGCTCCAGATAAGGCATCCGGTATCGGCAAACCAGACTGGGCCTTCTGCCCAGCGGCAATCTGAATAAAGCTCCTCCAATCCAGCGCTTGGAACCACGAGGTTGCGAAAGCGGGTATCGTAGATTTCATAGAGAGACGATGCGTCGTTCGGCATTTCGGATGTCCTAAAACTGCTGGGGATCAGTGTCAGCGACCGCCGGTTGGGCGGCCGCCTGCAACCAGGATGACGGCAATGATGATGAGGCCGGTGAGAACGAGCCTGGGGCCTGCGCCAAAGCCATAGGTATTCAGCATAGACACGACCAGGAACATGAACAGGGACGCGCCCCATATGCCCGGAACGTTCGAGTCTCCACCGGCGACCGCCGTTCCGCCGATGATGACGACGGCGATCGACATCAGCAGATATTCGGCACCCATATTAAGGGCAGCCCCACCGGAAAAGCTCGCCAGCAGATAGCCGCAAATCGAAGCGAGGATGGCGCAGAGCACATAGGTTGCAAGCCGCGTTCCATCGACGGGAATGCCTGCCATGCGCGCCGCAAACATGCTTTGTCCGATTGCCGATATCCACCGGCCGTAGATCGTTCGCTCCAGCAGCGCCCAGGCAAGCAGCGAGAGCAGGAGCGCAACGATGGCAACATTCGGGATGCCAAGAAAGCCCGATGTCGTGAAATCAGCGAGTTGCTCAGGCGGCTTGATGCGAAGGCCACGATTGCTCCAGATTGCCGTCGACTGAATGATGAAACTCATCGACAGCGTCGCGATAATCGGCGGGATGCGCAAAAGCTTGATCAGGGCATAATTGCCGATGCCAATGCCAAGACCGATCAGGATCGACACCAGCAGGCCTGGCACGATCATGCCGTCTTCGACATTCATCAGCTTCAGCGCCACGGTGCCGGCAAGCGTCATGGTGGCTGGCACGGAAAGATCGATATTGCCCGGGCCGAGCGTGATGACGAACATCTGCCCGATACCGACGATCACCGAGAAGGCTGCGAAGGTCAATGCGGCCTGCGACAGACCAAGGGAGCTTGCGCCACCGGTGAAAAGCACAGTGACGAGCCATACGGTGATGGTGGCAAAAAACGACCAGATCCAAGGCTTCCGCCCGAGCACGCGAAGAGCGATCATGAGTGTTTCTCCCGCTTCTCGACGTGGCTGAGCAGCAGCCGCAGGGCCAGCACGACGATCAGGATGGCGCCCTGAGCGCCGATCTGCCAGTCCGGCGAAATCCGTAAGAATGACAGGAAAGAGCCTGCCAATGTCAGGGTCAACGCGCCGATGACGGCACCGATCGGCGAAACCCTGCCGCCAATAAATTCCCCGCCGCCAAGAATGACGCCGGCGATCGACAGCAGCGTGTAGCGTAGCGCGATGTTGGCGTCCGCCGATGTGGTAAGCCCGACAAGCGCAATGCCGGATAGCACCGCGAACAGACCGGCAAGCCCATAGGCGGCCGCGCGCAAGGTTACAACGGACCAGCCGGCGCGCTCGAGCGACCGTTGGTTGCCGCCGACGCCACGGATCAGTACGCCGAAGGAAGAGCGCATGAGGATCAGCTGGGAAATCAACGCGATCACGACACTTGCAACAATCGCCATGGGGACCAGCGGCGGCTTTGACGTCATCAGCCAGCGAGCCCAGTCGGGCGCGGTGCCACCCGGCGCAGGCAACAGCAATACGGCAAGGCCACCCCAGACAAAGCTCATGCCGAGGGTGACGACGATCGACGGCAAGTCCCTGATATAGATGATCACGCCCATTGCGGCGTAGACGACGATCGAGGCGAGAAGAATGAGGATGCCCAGGAGCGGTGCTGACTGTAGATAGGTCGCAGCCACGCAGGCGGTGAAGCTGACGAATGTTCCCATCGACAGATCGAGATCATTGACCGACATGATCATCATCTGGGCGATCGTCGCCAACGCGATTGGCACGGCGAGATTGAAGAGCAGATTGAGACCGACATAGCTCATGGCGCGCGGCTGAAGATAGAAGACCGCGCTCAGCAGAACGACCAGTGATAGCGCCGGGATTAGCAGGCGCAAGGTGGAAGACGATGGGCGGATCATGCGCCCTCCCCGGCAAAAGAAGCCGCCAGCACATTTTCCTCCGTGATATCCTCTCCGACCAGTTCCGCGACAATGGCACCGTCGCGAAAGACGTAGACGCGATCACACAGGCGGATCTCGTCCATTTCAGTGGAGTACCAGATAAAGGTCCGGCCGACGGAGGCCTCGTCATTCAGGATCCGATAGACTTCCTGCTTGGTGCCGATGTCGACGCCGCGCATGGGATCATCCATCAGCACGATCGGCGACGTGGTCGCGAGAGCGCGGGCGAACAGGACCTTTTGCTGATTGCCGCCGGACAGTGACAGGATGCGGTTTTCCATCGTTGGCGTCCGGATTTCGATACGTGCCTTCCAGTCCGCGCCGAGGTTCTCTTCCTGCTGTTTGTTGACGAGGAACATCTTCGATAGATCGCCGAGCGATGCGATACTGAGGTTCTTCAGGATGCTCCACAAAGGGAAGGTCCCGTTCAGGCTGCGATCACCGGCGACGAAGGCAATATTGTCCCGCCTGCCCGGCAGCCAGTTGCTTGATAGTGATCGATGGAGATCGAGCAACATATCGGTCTGACCATGGCCCGCGAGACCGGCAAGGCCAATCACCTCTCCTTTGCGAACTTCGAAGGCAAGCCCCCTGCCGCCGCGCGAAGGCAAGGCCAGGATGGGAGGCCTGGTGGCATGCGCCTCATTCCTTAGCTTGCGGTCCTGTTCCTTGACGACGCTGCCCATCGCCTGGACAAGGCTGTTGACGCTGAAGTCCTGCGCGGCACGATCAGCCACGACGCGACCATCCTTCATGACGAGAATGCGGCTCGCAGTCGAAAGGATCTCGCCAAGAATGTGAGAGATCAGCATGACCGCACCGCCAGCTTGGACAAAGCTTCGCACATAGGCCATCAGCTGTGCCGCCAGCCCCGCATCGAGCGATGAGGTCGGTTCATCCAGAATGACAAGTTTCGGCTTCTCGCTGACGGTAGAGAAGGTAATCGCGATTTCCACCATTTGCCGTTCGGCGATAGAAAGCTCACCAACCGTGCGCATGACATCGATCTTGTGACCGACAAAGATCTCGTCGAGCTTGGCTCGAACGATCGCCGCCGCCCGCCGACGCCAGCTCCAGCCGGAAAGGCCGTGGTGGACGATCCGCATGTTCTCGACGACGGTTAGATTGGGCGCGAGCGAAAGCTCCTGGAAAACACAGCGAATGCCATGCGCGCGCGCCGCATTGATACCATGGACCCTATCATTGCCGTCATAGGCAACTGTTCCTTCATGGGGGCTTAGGCCGCCATTGATGACGTTGACGATCGTCGATTTCCCGGCGCCATTGTGTCCGACAAGACCGATACATTCGCCGGCATGAATAGTCAGGTCGGCGCCGTCGAGCGCCTTGACGGCGCCGAAACGCATCTTGATGCCTCGGGCCGAGACGACGGCTTGCCGCTCGGCATTTTCTCTCATCAAGCTATTATCTTTAACTGCAATCATGGATCGTCCGGCCGGGCGTTGGGTCCAACCGGCGCCGCCTTTGATCGGCGGCGCTGGCCTTCATTTGCTGGCTGATATCGACTACTTCGCCGTAGCGATCACCTTCTTGGCGTCGTCGAGTGTGTATTCGACATTGGCGACGCCGCCCGCCTGCGTCGTGGAAAGGTTGGTTTCGAGATTACCCTGATCGATGCGCAGGAAGGGGACGACCAGATCCTTCTTCACCTGCTGACCGTCGAGGATCTGCTGGGCCACCCAGAAGGCGAGAGTTGAGACGCCTGGCGCAATCGAGACCGACATGGTCTCGTAGCCGCTGGCATCCTTCTCCTTCTTCCACCAGGCAAGCTCGTCCTGTCGGTTCCCCATGACGATCGTCGGCATCGTGCGCTTTGCGGCCGCGAATGCCTGAGCGGCGCCATAACCGTCGCCGCCCTGGGTCACGACCGCGGCAATGTCGGGAAGGCTTGGGAGGATCCCGGCAACGGCGCGCTGCGCAACGTCCTGCGCCCAGTCGCCATGGACCGAGCCAACGATCTTGAACTGCGGATATTTGGCGGCAGCGTCGTGAATGCCGGCAGAAATCTCGTCATCGACGGAGACGCCGGCCAGTCCGCGAATTTCGAGGACGTTGCCACCTTTCGGCACCTTCTTGGCGAGATATTCGATCTGGCTGGCGCCCATGCCCTTGAAGTCGACGGCGATGCGCCACGCGCACGGCTCGGTGACGATACCGTCAAAAGAGACGACGACGATCTTGGCATCGCAGGCTTCCTTGATGGCACCATTCAGCGCGGTCGGAGATGCTGCATCGATGACGATCGCATCATAGCCCTGCAGGATCATGTTCTGAATTTGGGCAGCCTGTTCGGTTGCCTGATTTTCCGCCGTGGTAAACGGATCGGCGGCCGCAACGACACCAGTTTTGACCGCTTCGCCGGTTACCTTCTGCCAGCTGGTCAACATGGCTTGGCGCCAGGAGTTGCCGGCATAATTGTTCGACAATGCAATCTTCTTGGATGCTGTATCGGCAAAAGCGGAACCCGGCACGACAACGCAAGCGAAGACGGCGGATGCCAGAAGCATCTTGGCAATATTCATATTTTCCTCCCAATGAGCCCGTACTTCCACTTCCAGGCTAAGATTTTCGAACGCGCTCCTCAACGAACGATCGAAAATAGTATTTGCACTGAAGGCTCCCCTGTCAGTACAAGCAGGATGTCCGAGATTGTTTCGCTTGTACAGGAGCTTAACGCATTGGACCCTGCGGGATCCCGCAGAAAAGATGCGTAAATCCGCAGGACGAATGGCTTGGATCAGCGCTTAATAGCATGGGAATTCGCGTGCTGCGATCGACTGGAGGATAAGCGGTCGACGCGTTGCCTGGGAGGGCTTGTTTTGCGCAATCTGGCGCCGACCTCGGTCTTCGACCACTATCTCAACATATCGAGGCTACTTGCCGGCCAGCTCGACTTTCACTCGGTCATCCGAGCAGTTGCCGTTGAAATCAGCCATGTCATCCCACATGACCACCTTGATGTTTGCATTATCCTCGTGGACGAGCAGTTTCACACGGCCTACGAGAGCGGATTGGAAACAGACTGGGGCCGCCGCTTTCCAGCGCCAGTGAGCAACAGCCCCATCCGCACGCTCCTTTGGGGTGAGACAGATTACCTTCTCACCGACGATGCCTGGAGCGACCCCCAGTTCCACTTTCAGGGCGCCTTCTCGCATCCGATCTTTCATCAGTCGCTGCATAGTCGTCTGCATGTGCCGCTCAAGGTGCAAGGCCATGTCATCGGCGCTCTGTCCTGCTCAAGTCATCAGACCGGCTTCTACACCATGCAGGACATTGAGAGCGCCCGCGTGATTGCCGACCTCCTGGCGCCTCATTTCTTCGCCATCCGCGCCGCCGACCAGGCTAAACGTTCGGCAATTGTCGAAGCCGAAGCCCGCGCCCGCGAAGAGGGTTTGCGGCTCGGCGCACTGAAACTGACCGAAGCCTTGGAGACTGAGCGTCAACGTATCGGCATGGACCTGCACGACCAGATCCTGGCCGATCTGACCCGCCTCTCCCGGCGGCTGGAGCGCCTTGCCCGCCAACCCGATGTCACCGGTGAAGCGCTTGAACCGCTGTTTCGTGGTTTGCAGCATAGTATGCATGACCTTCGCCAAATCATCGAAGAAGCAAAGCCTTCGGTTCTTCAGCTATTCGGCTTTGCGCAAGCCGTGGAGAATCATCTTGAACGATCAATCCAGGAGAGCGGGGCCACTTTGACCTGGAACCTCAAAGATGAAACCAGCGGCGCCATCGATAGCCTTGATCAATCGGTTTCTATTGCCCTATTCCGCATTACGCAGGAAGCCATCAACAACGCTATCCGCCACGCCCAAGCAAGCAGTATCGCCGTTCAACTGAAGGCGGCTGAAGGCGCGGTGACCATCGATGTCATCGATGACGGGCTTGGACTTGGGAATGCCCGCAGAACGTCAGGTGGCGGCTTAGAAAATATGAGGACCCGAGCGCGCCTGATCTCGGCGCGCTTTATGATCAGACCGGCAACAGCTTCCGGAGGAACGATTGTCAGTGTCAGCTTGCCAGCCAAGACGCGATCGGCGGGAGGATCCGCGGCATGAAGGTCCTGATCATCGAGGACGATCCGCTTCATCGCTCCTATCTCAACGAGGCGATCCGCGCCGCACTTCCCGAATGCGACGGCGTGCTGGAGGCCGAAAATGGCAATGCCGGCGAACGGCTAGCGCGGGATTGCAAATCCGAGCACATCGTCATGGATCTCCAGATGAACCAGCGCAACGGCATCGAGGCCGCCCGCACCATTTGGAAAGAGCGGCCGGAAACGCGCATTCTCTTCTGGTCAAATTATTCGGACGAGGCCTATGTCCGCGGTATCTCACGCATCGTGCCTGGCGGTGCGGTCTATGGCTATGTTCTGAAATCGGCCTCCGACGACCGGCTGAAACTGGCGCTCCGCAGTATCTTCATCGAGAGCCAGTGTGTGATCGACCGCGAAGTGCGCGGCATGCAGCAAAAGAGCCTTGGAAACGTCAACGGGTTCACCGAGGCCGAATATGAAATCCTGGTCGATATCGCTCTCGGATTGACGGATCGCGCCATCGCCCAAAGGCGCAACCTCTCGGTACGCAGCGTCCAGAATCGATTGCAGCAGCTCTATGTCAAACTTGGGGTCTATCAGCCGCTTGGTAGCCAAGACGATGATGGCCGTTTCAATCTCAGAGCGCGTGCGGTTGCCGTCGCATTTCTTCGAAAGCTGCTCAATCACAGTGCACTCGAGCGGGCGGAAGGCGATCTCAGCGTGTGGCTGGCGCGCCAACCACACGATTGAGCGAGAGAAACCGATCGTCGAGATCGATCATGCTTGACGTCATCCACCGAATGAATGTCTATTGCTAGCAATAGACATTCATTCAACCAGTATGGAATTTCTCATGTCCGCCGTTTCGCCTGTTATCCTGCTCAATCCCATCGACGATGTCGCGGTCGCTCGCTCGATGATCCGCGCGGGCAGCCCGACCGGCATCGACGGTTTGACCGCTGCAGACCAGATCCCGCGCGGTCACAAGGTGGCGGTACGTGACATTCAGGCAGGCCAGGAGATCCGCAAGTTCGGTCAGCCGATCGGCGTCGCGACACAGTTCATTCCCGCGGGCGGCCATGTCCATCTGCAAAATCTGGCGGTGATTGAGTCCGATCACCCTTACCAGTTCAGCGTTGATATCGACGAGATGGGCATGTTGCCGCAAGAGGACTGTCGGACCTTCATGGGCTTCGATCGTGGCGCTGGCGGCGTCGGTACGCGCAATTTCATCGGCATCGTCACCACGGTCAACTGTTCGGCGACCGTGTCAAAATATATCGCCGAGCATTTCAATCGCACCGGCGGCCTGGACGGCTTCGACAATGTCGATGGCGTGGTGGCCCTCACTCACGGCGGCGGCTGCGCCATCAACACCAATTCCGAGGGCTATCGCTATCTGGCGCGCACCCTCCAGGGTTATGCCCGCCATCCGAATTTCGGTGGTATCCTGATGATCGGCCTTGGCTGCGAAACCAATCAGATCGCGCCCATTCTGGAGCATTACAAGCTCGAGGAGGGAAACCGGCTGCGCACCATGACCATCCAGGATCTCGGCGGCACACGCAAGACGATCGCAGCCGCATCCGAAATGATCCGCGACATGCTGCCGGAGGTGAATTCCGCCAGACGCACCATTCAGCCGCTCTCAGGACTTAAGCTCGCCTTGGAATGCGGCGGCTCCGATGGCTATTCGGGGATTTCGGCCAACCCGGCACTTGGTTATGCCTCCGATCTGCTCGTGCGCAATGGCGGTACGTCGGTTCTGGCGGAGACCCCGGAGATCTATGGCGCCGAGCATCTGCTGACGCGCCGCGCCGTCACTCCAGCAGTTGCCGAGAAGCTGCTCTCGAGGATCGACTGGTGGCGCGATTATACCCGCCGCAACGGCGCGGAACTCAACAATAACCCCTCCTATGGCAACAAGCTCGGCGGATTGACGACGATCCTCGAGAAGTCGCTGGGCGCGGTCGCCAAGGGCGGATCCATGCCGCTGAAGGCCGTCTACGAGTATTCGGAGATCGTCGATGAGCCTGGCTTCGTCTTCATGGACACGCCTGGATATGACCCCGTTGCCGTCACCGGCCAGGTCGCTGGCGGCTGCAATGTGATCTGCTTCACGACGGGCAGAGGCTCGGTCTCCGGTTTCAAACCTGCGCCTTGCGTCAAGATCGCCACCAACACCGAGATGTACAACCATATGCGCGAGGATATGGACATCAACTGCGGCGACATCGTCAGTGGCGACGACACGATCGAGGCAGCCGGCGAACGGATCTTCGAGGAAATCATCGCTGTCGCCTCAGGCAAGAAGACGCTGAGTGAGACCTTCGACTATGGTGACAACGAATTCGTTCCCTGGCAGGTCGGCGCCATCACCTGATACAGCCTCTCTCTGGCGCGTGGACGAATGTGAGCCATTTGAAATTTGCTTATCTAGTGGCTCTGACCAGGCCAGCGACAAAATGAGGCTTCCTCCTGGTTGACCTTGCTGAAGCACGGTAAACTGTCGCTTCGGAATGCCGAAACCGGCCGAGTGGACAGTTTGATGAAGCAAATGGATCGCATGAACTCGTCGGCCAATATCTGGGAGGCTGATCCATGGGACGCCTCTGACGAGGTGGCAGACCTAAAGCTCGCAGGATTTCAGGATAGGGCAGCCAGGTCAATTACCTGGACTTCGTTACTTGATGCTGGCCAGTTGGTATTTGGCACAGAAGTTGGAGAACTTCGCGGGTTTGATGTCTAATTTTACGCGACGTGTGATGGTGAAGATATGCTTCTGATGCGGTTGAACTGGCATGGGTTTCCCGACCCTCCAGAATGGAGGCTAGCGACGCGACCAAGCAACAGGAATGATCTGTCTTGGGCGTCGTTGGGTTATTTTGCCGATTTACCGGAAAGATGGCGGATACCGGATATTTAATTGGCCGTGGCGCGGGGGGATTGGCGCATTTTGTGCGGACCCGACCGGCGGCACAATGGGTGACACACCGCCCTTCCCGGTTCAGCTAGACTTGAGCTCTGACATCCAAGCCGGGGTGGCGGTTGTCGGCAATGGCTACTCCAGCAAGACCAATCGCAATGCAGCCGGTCACGCGGCATGCCTCCGTGTGGTCCGATATAAATTCAACGAAACGACAAACCGACGTTCTTCGCGGCGACTATTTAAAAATGGCCGCGCGTGCATCGAACAGTCCGCCGGTAATCTCGAGCGTTTCAAGAGAGCCGCGGGAGGCTGCAAGAAGGCCGAGAGCAATGTCTCTGCTGGCGTTTCCATGACCGCATTGTGTATACCGGTCAAGTCCGTCTACACCGCCTAGGAAATGAAGCTGTATTCGTCCGGCCGATAGTGCTCGCGAATATAGGCGGCGCGGGCTTGGACATTGGGTTGCGAGTTGTGGATGTGATCGCGCATAGCTTTCCGTAAACCCTCCTCATCGCGTTTCTGCACCATCTTGAACACACCCATATGCTCGGCAAGAAATGGCTCATATTCCGGCATCTTGATGTGGCTGCCGACGACATGCTTGCTGAGCGTTAGAACGCAGTGCGTCCGTTTCAGGATGCTGAGAAATTCCTTGTTGGGGCAGGCCTGAAGGCTGCGCTGATGAAGGTCGAGCTCCAATTCGTACATGGTCGAGGCCGAGACATCGGGATAATCCGCAAGCGCCTGCGAAAGGCGTGCGAGCATCGCGCCGACATGTTCTTGCGAAAGTCCTCCCAGAGCGCTTGAAAGAGCCACCGGCTCGATCTGTTCGCGCACCTCATAAAGGTCACGGATGCGCTGGCTGTCGAGCGGCACGATCGACCAGCGGAAATTATCGTCCTTTTCCGTTATGCCGAGCGTCTCAAGCTTCAACAGAACGTCGCGGGCCACGGCGCGCCCCACACCAAAATGTCGCGCGAGCTCGATTTCATTGATGCGGTAACGACCAAAGAAGGAGCGGTAGACGACGATGCGCTCGACATCTTCGTAGAGCGCCTGCCAGGCAAATATCGGCCTGTCGTCATCTTCATGGAACAATTTGCCGAGATAGGCACCGAGCTTGACCCGCTTCGGTCGCACCACGCCGGTACCTACGATAAAGCCACGTCCATCGAACCGCGCGATTAGTCCATCATCGAACAGGAGTTGCAGTGCTTGGCGAACCGGCGCCCGGCTGCTCCCAACCAGTTCGGCAAGGGCGGCCTCGGTCAGAACAAGTCCTTCGGGCAAGGCTTCCCCCAGGATCGCCGCCTTCAGCCGCCCATGAAGCTCCTCGTAGAGGCTAGTCTTGCGCGGGCCGCCGCTTTCTAAATTTGATACGCGCATTTCACCCCATATTTCGCTTCTAAGGCTGCGACCTCTAGAGGGAGCATCGCACAGATAGCGGAAGTGCAACAATCCCAAAGTGGCTTCCAAATTGGGCGGAACTCCCCAACTCTATTGGCGACCAATCTGTTACCCACAGATGCTGTCGAGATGTCTCCTCGACTTGTCTCAGAACAAATGCCCCGCCCGGAGCATCCCAAATGGGACTGGACACTATTTTGTTGTTTTGCAAATGGTCACAGGCCTTCTCAGGAGCGGGTCAGATTTGGTGGCATTTGTCACTTAATTCCGCGATTGACGATGGATATCTTCAATCCACGCTTTCTCCATGAATCGTCCACGAACGACCAACAATTCAATGCCTTTTGTCTGCGCTGAGTTCATGAAGCCCTCTTCTTCAAGACGAATTATCCATTCTAGAAAGGAACTTGCATGATCGAACGGCCGCCAACAGCGAGCGTTGCGAAATATCCGCTATTCATGCGGATTCTTCATTGGCTGCGCGCAAGTCTGGTCCTGGGGTTAATAGGGTCTGGTCTGTATATGACCGGCCTACCGGAGGGTAATGTCGCGGCTACTTTATATCCCAACCACAAACAGTTTGGCGTTCTAGTCTGGCTTCTGGCCCTGATACACCTCGCCTTACGCTGGTGGTATAAGTCCTCAATCCCCTATCCGCCTTCCAACTTGGCGCCGTGGGAAAAATGGCTTTCGCACGCTGTACATCAACTTATTATCGTGCTGACCTTGATTACTCCATTGCTTGGTTACTCCCTATCGAGCAGCTTCACGCAAAGCGATGGAGTACCGTTCTTTTTCATCTCACAAATTCCGGAACTTCTACCTAAGAACGACACCGCGTTTGCGATATTTCAAATGCTTCACAAGTATAGTTCCTTTGCACTGCTGGCCATTATACTTCTGCATGTCGCGGGTACATTGAAACACAGGCTGTTAGACAAGGGCGGAGACACGGATGTGCTTCCACGCATGTTTTAGCCGGGATCAAGAACGAGAAAAGGCCGAGAGAGAAGCCGATTTGGAGTCTATGCCCCCCGGACGATTTGACGGTCCTTTTTCGCCGACGCCTCGCGTGTCGGCGGAAGTATTCGTCATTCGATGCCACAATCTTCACTTATCTTCAGGCTTTAGCGCCTCCACTATCCCCGCTGTTGAGCCGCAACTGCCACCAGAATCTTCATTGGTGAACGACGCGCCGTTATGCTACCTGCGTCATTTTGCAAATGTAAGAGCCTGACTCGAAAAGAATTCAATAAACATAATATCTTGCGAGGCGTCGGGTCAGTATTCGGATGTGGGCGATGACGATCCAGGCTTCGGCTGATGCGATCGATTTCTCCCAATCCTTTGCCAAACGTCGGCATCTGCCAAGCCATGCGAAGGTGCGCTCCACGACCCAGCGGCGCGGTAGGACTTCGAAACCCTTGGCCTTATCGGTCCGTTTGACGATCTGAAGCGTGAACGCCGCGACCTTCTGCAATGCGCCCCTCAGTTTTGGTCCGGCATAGCCGCCATCGGCGAAGATGTGCCTCAGCCAGGGCCAGCGCTTGAGAATGGTTTTGAGAACGGCAGGTGCGCCGTCGCGATCCTGGATATCGGCACTGTGAACCACGAGCCCAACCATCAATCCGAGCGTGTCAACGACGATGTGCCGCTTGCGACCCTTGATGTCAGCGCAAACGCAGTTTGTCGCGTCTTACCGGCGTCATAGCCGGCAACTCCTCCGCTTTCGGTGGTTTTAACGCTCTGGCTGTCGATCACCCCAGCAGATGGGGAGGCCTGTCTGCCTTCCAGCTCGCGCGTTTCCATCACAAGCCGGTGGCTGATCCGGCCCCATAATCCAATGGCTCGCCATTCGTAGAAGTAAGCCTGAACCGTCGTAAAGGGCGGAAAATCCTTCGGCAGCATCCGCCACTGGCACCCCGTCGTGGCAATGTAAAGCAACGCATTCACGACCTCGCGAAGATCGGTGCTGCGCGGCCTGCCCAACCGCCTCGGGCCGGGCAGGCAAGATGAAATTAACCCCCATTCCCGGTCCGTCAGATCGCCTGCATACCGCCTTGCACGTCGGGCATATTGCCCACGGGTGAAATCAGTCCAGCCCATTGTGGTCTCCGTTCGTCCTAAGCAAACAAACAGAATCACAAACGATTGATTTCACTCAACTCTTTTTCGGTCAGGCTCTAAGACTGGCCGATCGCGCCAGAAGTGCCTTTGACATGCCCAAGCCCAAGCCTGCGGGAGCTTTTTAGCAAGCGAGGCAACCCAGCAACGGGAGGAAGCCAGGGTTCTCGGCGAACCGTTCAGACCTCCGGCATCGGCTTGATGTCGTAGGGGCTGGTCCGGAGTTTCGAGGAAGATTTCGACACCGCCGTAGAACTGAGGAAATGGCGCGAACCGCTTAGAGGGTCGCAGCAATTCACCCAGGCGATCATCTTACGGAGCATGTTGTGGTGTTGACCTGCCACTGAACTTTCATCCCGCGGCGATTAGACCGCATGTTCGCAATAGAACCGTCTTCCCTTTTCTCCACGGGAGAAACGTTCAAGAGAATATGCCGAACCTCGCCGTCGCAAGCCGTGTCAACATCGTCTACAGTCAGATCGAAAGGACAAAGACAAGCTGTTTGTAACTGCCGTTGCAGTAGGCAAAGACGGCAAGCCTCCGGGATCCTATCGAGAGACTTAACTTTCGCAGCGAGATAAACCTTGGGCGACCGCAGGCGATCAACTTCCAGTGTTCTATCTTCTAGATTTCGGTAACAAGATGAGCATCAGCGGGAAGGCCCATCGCAACATCGTACATAACGGCTCCCGCTACAAAAGACACCGCAACGGCAACAGCAGTTAGACGTCAACCAAGCGTCTGACTGGCAAGTGCATATGTGGTCGTTGTCTCAGTTGCTGCCCTGTTTCTATTGGGGGGATGTTTTCCAAGCGACATGGTCAGGACGGTATCGTCGACGATCATTCCAGATTGCACGAGGTAAGACGCAAAATCACCTGCGCCCACATGCGTATCGAGACGAAGAAATTGGCCGGTATTGCGGACCACATGCGGAGAGACGACTGCAATTGCGTCGGCATCATTCGACGCAACGACCGGTCCGACGACATGGCCGCGTCCAAACGGCCGGCATAGAGAAAAAGCATGCAAATCCTGGCCATGAAACAGGCCATAGCCGATCGACTGCTCATCGAGACGCCCGATCAGTTCCGACCGATCGACACCGAATGCAACGGCGTCGAGCTGGGAGATCGCCGCAAGATCGTCGGCAACAAGCTGCCGTACCGCGCCCTTCAAAGGCAGCGAAGCAAAACCCTTTGCGATCCTTGCCTCCCCCTGGCATTGGTAGACCGTTTTCTCCGGCTTGAAATCTAGCGAAAGATACAAGCGACGCGACGCCCGCGTTGCGCTGAGGCTAAGATGGCGACCGGCAACCGCATCGAGAATCTGGTTCATCAGCCATTGGCCGGTGCCATTGGTCTGCAGGCGTGGCGAAGTAATCACCATGCCAACGGTGGCAAACCCGTCTCCATGCGGAAACCACATGGCAGATCCCATTACGCGCCCGATCTCATCGAGTGCGACGATCCCACTGCCCGTCTGTCGCAAGAACTCCCAGTCCTCGGCTCGATGCGGCCACTGGACCGAGATCGACAGCGCGTGCAACTGGTCGAGCTCCACGTCTTTAATGTCGCCGATATGCATCGAGAAAGCATCGACCCGCAAACTGTCTGATACCTTCACTGGATCACCTCAAAGATTGCCACCCATAGCCACGCGCCAAATTGAGGCGCTCCCCGCAAACAAGGATAGGCGATGCGGGTCGGTACAATTTGCTCGAATTGCCCATGCCAACACAACAATTGACTGAAACACTCCGACATTCGGCATGCAATCACGAATATAGACGGCGATCCTCTTGGGCGAAGTATGTGCAAATTGCCATATCTACCGACGAGATCGAACAATGTCTCCACCCGTGCGGAAAGTCGCTACCGCCAGCCAGATCCCCCAATCTGCGGATGTCGTTATCGTTGGTGCTGGCATGGCAGGCATCGCGGCCGCACTCTATTTGGCACGCCGTGGTACTTCAGTCGCCGTTGTCGAAAAGGGCATCATCTCCGGCGAACAATCCTGCCGAAACTGGGGCTGGTGCCGGCAGCAGAACCGCGATCCCCGCGAGTTGCCGCTCGCACAGCTTGCCCTTCGTGTCTGGAGGGATATCAACCAGGAGATCGGAGAGGAAACCGGCTTTCGTGAAACGGGCCTAGTCTATGCCTCCAACAGCGCTGCGGACATCGCGACCTGGGAAAACTGGGGCAGGACTGCTCGCGAACACGGTGTGGACACACGCATGCTCTCAAGCGCCGAGGTCAAGGCGAAGCTGCCCGGCAACAGCCGGCACTGGCTCGGAGGCGTCCATTCTCCGAAGGACGGTCGGGCGGAGCCGGCCCTTGCGGTTGCCGCACTCGCAAAAGCTGCAATGGCCGCCGGAGCAACCATCGTGCAGAATTGCGCCGTCCGCGCCTTCGAGACGAGCGGCGGTTCCATTTGCGGCGTGGTAACGGAACAGGGACTGATCCGCTGCCAGGCGCTGCTGGTGGCCGGCGGCGCATGGAGCGGCATGCTGCTTCGCCATCACGGCATAAAATTTCTTCAGGCATCGGTGAAATCGACATCCTTCTATACCGAAGCCGCCGAGGCTGTCACCGAAGGCGGAGTGTCCATGCAGGATGTGACGATCCGGCGTCGCCTCGATGGCGGTTACACCGTGGGCTTAAGCGGCCGGGGCCAATTGCAGGTGACGCCTTGGGGCCTCCTGCAGGCCAAAGCCTTCTGGCGAACATTCAAAGCCCGTCGAAAAGGCCTGACCTACGCGATCGGACGCCAGTTCATCGATGGCCCCGAGGCACTGACACGCTGGCGTGCCGACGGCATCTCGCCGTTCGAGCGCATACGCACACTCGATCCGGCACCAGATCTGCATCTGGTGAGGAAAGGACTGGCCAAACTTCAGGAGATCTATCCTGCGCTCACCGGCATCAAGGCAGCACAAAGCTGGGGCGGCATGGTGGACTCGACACCCGATGCCATTCCCGTGATAGCGCCGGTCCGCTCCAGGCCCGGGCTGTTCATCGCTTCCGGCTTCAGCGGCCATGGGTTTGGCATAGGCCCAGCCGCGGGCCAGCTTGCTGCCGATCTCATTCGCGGCGACAGGCCTTGCGTCGATCCCGCGCCCTATCGCTACGAACGCATGGTCGACGGCTCCGATCTCGGCAAGCCTGGCATGCTGTGAGGGACATCGTGGACACTGTTGAAATCCTTGCTCGCCTTGTTGCCTTTCAAAGCGTCGTCGGTACGCCGAATGCAGCGATCGTTGATTGGATCAGGACATATCTGGAAGGCCTCGACATCCACGTCACCGTGCTTCCTGGACCCGAAGGCGACCGATCCAACCTCTTCGCCACGATCGGTCCCCGGGATGTCGCTGGCTATGTCCTGTCCGGACACATGGATGTCGTCCCCGCCGCACAGCCAAACTGGAGCTCGGAGCCTTTCACGCTCAGAAGGGAGACCGGCCGGCTTTACGGGCGTGGAACGACCGATATGAAAGGGTTTCTTGCCGCTGCGCTCGCTGCTGCGCCGGAACTTGCCAGGGCAAATCTTAGCCGACCTATTCATCTGGCATTCTCTTATGATGAGGAGGCCGGATGCCGTGGCGTGCCGCATCTGCTAGCGCGCTTGAAGGAGCTTTGTGCTCATCCGCTAGGCGCTATCATCGGCGAGCCAAGTCGCATGCAGGCCGTGCGTGCGCACAAGGGCAAGGCAGCGGCTCGCGTCACGATCGGTGGACGCGCGGGCCATTCCTCTCGGCCAGATATCGCGCTCAATGCCATTCATGCCATGTCGAAAGTGCTCAACACCGCGGTCGACGAAGCCCAGAAACTGACGCGTGGCCCATTCGACCTCGTATTCGAGCCCCCTTATTCGACGCTTCAGGTCGGGATCATTTCCGGCGGACTGGCGCTGAATATCGTTCCCGACAATTGTCGGCTCGAGCTTGAGGCACGCGGCATTGCCAATGCGAAGCCCGAGGAACTGCTCGCCCCCGTTCGGCGTAGCGCCGAGATACTGACGCAACAGGGCTTCTCCGTGGAGTGGACCCCGCTCAGCGTCTATCCTGCGCTGTCGCTTGCAAAGGAGGCACTGCTCGCAACCTTGCTGGAGGAGATCACCGGCAGGCCATCGCTTGCAGCAGTCAGCTACGGGACCGAGGCCGGCCTCTATCAGGCGGCCGGGATCGATGCAATCATCTGCGGGCCTGGCGACATAGATCGCGCACACAAGCCCGACGAATATATTCTGGAGGATGAGCTCGACGAGTGCCGCCGAACAATCCTGGCCTTGGCCATGCGATGTGCACGAGCATAACGGAGCGATCACCATGAGAAAGCGATTGTCATGACATTTCTCTTCAATTCAGACGCCAAGCGCGGTGCGATTTTTGCCCGGGCCTTTGCCGACGAACTGCCGGATCTAGTCTTCTCCATGGATGCGGCGAGCGTCGATCCCGATGAGGTGCATTTTCTGATCACATGGACGGTACCGGAGGATCTTGCCCGTTATCGCAATCTGGAAATCCTGTTTTCAATCGGGGCCGGCGTCGACCAGTTCAAGACGGAGCTCGTGCCCGATCATGTGAAGATCGTCCGCATGGTCGAGGATGGCATCGTCAAGATGATGCAGGAATATGTGACGCTTGCCGTGCTTGCGCTGCATCGCGACCTTCTCTCCTATCTTGCCCAGCAACGCGCCGGAGAATGGCGCGGCCTGCCTCAACGTCAGGCGCATGAAAGACGGATCGGTGTTCTGGGATTGGGTGTATTGGGAACGGCGGTGCTCGAGCGGCTGAAGCCCTTCGGCTTTCCGCTTGCGGGTTGGAGCAGATCCGCCCGAACAATCGAAGGTGTCGAGTGCTATCAAGGCGAGGCTGGCCTCAAGACCATGGTAGCGACGACGGACATTCTCATTTGCCTGCTGCCTTTGACCCAAGAGACCATGGGCTTCCTGGATGCCAGATTGCTTGGCACCCTTCCTGCAGGTGCGATGCTCGTGCATGCCGGCCGTGGCCAACAGCTCGATGCGCCGGCCCTGATCGAAGCGCTTGATACCGGTCATCTCACAGCAGCAGTGATTGACGTTACCGACCCGGAGCCCCTGCCCCCTGATCACCCTTTGTGGAGACATCCGAGAATAATGCTTACCCCGCATATCGCCAGCGTGACGCAGCCCGGCACAGCGGCGCATACGGTGATCGACAACATCAAACGTCATCGCGCCGGCCTTGCCCCCATCGGGCTCGTCGATCGGCGGCGCGGATATTGAACCCACTGCAATGAAAGGATCAACATGTCTCTCCTCAAGACCGTTATGACCAACCCCGGTTCGGCCCCGCGTGAATCCAAAGCCTTGCCAGAAAGACTGATTGCCGGCGATCCATCATTCAGGACCTGGGCACAGGACGAGGCGAAGGACGGTGCAGTGCGCACCGGCATCTGGGAGGCTACGCCCGGCGAGACCCGGTCGATCAAAGGCGAGACCTTCGAATTCTGCCACATCCTGTCCGGTATCGTCGAAATCACCCCTGACGGCGGTGAACCTGTGGTCTACAAGGCTGGCGACAGCTTTGTGATGAAACCGGGGTTCGTGGGCCGATGGAAAACGATCGAGACTGTTCGCAAGATCTACGTAACGGTAGGATAATGGCTGGAGGCGGCCGCATGTCTATCCACGTCGCCCATCGGAACGGTTATATCTTGAGTACGGATCCTGCATTGATCGATATCGGTATCGTGCATGGCTTTCTCGCCAACGACTCCTATTGGGCAAAGGATCTGAAGCTCTCGACGCTTCGGCGCGCGCTCGATCATTCACTGGTGATCGGCATGTATGCTGCCGGCGGAGCGATGGTGGGTTTCGGCCGCCTCGTCACCGATTATGCGATATTCGCCTATCTCCGCGATGTTTTCATCCTTCCCGACCATCGCGGTCAAGGGCTTGCGTCATGGCTTGCCCAGGAAATACGCAATCATCCTGAACTTGCGACCGTGGAAAGCTGGATGCTGGCGACGCAGGATGCGCATGCGGTCTATGAAAAGGCTGGATACCGGCCCGCACCTCGGCCGGGCAACTATATGACGGTGCCTAAGCTCTGAGATCACCCATAACTCCTGGTTATGGATTCCCCTCGAGTTTTCTGTGGTGCCCTTCGTACCGGTTTGCGAAGCTTCCCCTCGCAAACAACGGAGTGGAAGCATGACCTATCGGGTTGGCGTAGATGTCGGCGGTTCGTTCACGGACTTTGCCGTCTTCGATGAAGCAACGAATGCGCTATCCACGCTCAAGGTCTTTTCTCGACCGGACGCGCCCGGCGAGGAAATTCTCCTCGCCCTCGACAGGCTTCAGGCCCGAGATGGCATGGACCCGGCCGATATCGCCTATTTCACCCACGGCACCACGGTCGGCATCAATACGGTCATCCAGCGCAATGGTGACGACATCGCACTGTTCACCACGCAGAACTTTGAGGACGTACTGGAAGTCGCCCGGCTAAAAATCCCTCAGATCCACAACCTATATTCGGCGCGGCCACGGCCGCTCGTGCCGCGTGAGCGCGTCTTTGGCATCAAAGAGCGGATGCTTGCGACCGGGGAGGTCTTGCGTGCGCCCGACGAAGCCGATGTCGCGCGCGCCGTTGAAGCGGTCGTCGCGGCGGGCTGCAACGGCATTGTGCTCGCCTTTCTGCACGCCTACCGCAATCCGGCCAACGAAAAAACCGTGAAGGCAATGATCAAGCGTACCGCGCCACATTTGAACGTCATCTCTTCGGCTGAGACCTGGCCGGTGATCCGCGAATACGAACGGACCATCACAGCCGTCATTAGCGGCTATGTGCAGCCGCGGGTCTCGCATTATCTTGATAGGTTCGAAGCCGTCCTGCGCGGAAAGGGCGTCACCGGCCCTCTGACCACCACCAAGAGCAATGGCGGCCTGATGAGCATCGATCAGGCACGGGCGGAATGCGTACAAATGATCCTTTCAGGGACTGCGTCTGGCGTTATCGGAGCGAGCTACCTCGCTCATGCCAGCGGTTTCGATCGCATCCTGAGCCTCGATATCGGTGGCACCAGCGCGGATGTCGCCGTCATCATCGACGGACAGGCACAATATGGGAGCGGCGAACTGATCGGCGATTTCCAGATTCATATCCCATCGGTCTCTGTCAGTTCCGTCGGTCAGGGCGGCGGCTCCCTTGCGTGGCTCGATACGCTCGGGACATTGCATGTCGGCCCGCAAAGTGCCGGTTCGACGCCCGGCCCTGCCTGTTATGGCCGAGGCGGTAAGAGCCCGACGATTACCGATGCAATGGCCGCAGCCAATCTCATCGGCCACATGCCGCTCGGCTATGGCGCGGTGACGGTGGATCATGCAGCTGCCAGGCAAGCGCTGGCGCCGATTGCGCGTAAGCTCGAAACACATGTCGAGACTTTGGCTGGCAACATCATCGATATTTCCGTTTCCGGCATGTATGCCGAAGTCAGCGCTCTGCTTTCCCGCTACGCCATCGATCCGCGCGAGTTCCATCTCTTCGCCTTCGGCGGTGCAGGCGCGATGTTGGCCTGTTTCCTGGCCAAGGAACTCGACATGAGGGGTGTCATCGTGCCGCTTGCACCCGGCGTCGTGTCGGCACTTGGAGGCCTCGTCGCCGACTTGAAGAACGATTTCATCCGGACCGTGTATTGCGGCGTCACCGACGACCAACTCGCCGCACTCGCACCGGTACTCGACGAACTCGAAACCAATGCTCGGACTTGGCTCGCCGCACAAGGATACAATCGTCCCGGTATCATGCGACTGACGGCGGATATGCGGTATGAGGGACAGTCCTTCGAGATCGAGACTGACATCGAAGCCGATTGGCTGCGCATCGGCGATGCACGAACCGTTGCGGCGGCGTTCCACCGGGAGCACGAGAGGCTTTACGGCCATGCCGACACGGATGGCTCCGTGCAACTCGTCAACCTTCGCCTCGTGATCGTCGGCAAAACGCAAAAGCCTGTGTTGCGGGAAATGCTCGCCACCGGACGCCCGCTTCTGCCTCTGAAACAAGTCGAAGGCTGGTTTAATGGTCGCTCCTGGCTGACCGGCGTCTATCAACGCCAGGATTTCGGGGCCGGCGACAAGCTGACAGGTCCGGCGATCATCGCGCAGGACGACACGACAACAGTCGTTCCTCCCGGCTTTGAGCTTGTGGTCGATCGCTTCGGCAATCTCGTCATCACCAAGTCGGAGTCCTGATCGTGACGATAGACAGACGCAACATCAAGGTCCTCGCCAACTTCTGCGCAGCCGCAGCCGACGCCATGGCGTTCACGCTGATGCGCACCGCCCATTCGGCCTTCGTCAAAGAGACGGAGGACTTCTCTTGCCAGGTGGTGACCCGAGAAGGGCTAGCATTTGCCAATCCGCGCCAATTCGGCGCACCGTGGTATTCCGGCATCGATTATGCACCGCTACTACAGGCATTCGACAGCTATGCCGAGAACGATATCTGCATCACCAACGACCCCTATAGCGGCTTCGTCGCAACACACTCGCCCGACATCCATATCTGGAAGCCGGTCTTCTTCGAAGGCAAGATCGCTTGCTTTGTCGTCGGCCATATCCACAACACGGATGTCGGCGGCGCGGTGCCGGCTTCCCTGTCGCGGTCGCTGTCGGAAATCGAACAGGAAGGATTGCGGATCCCGCCGGTTAAGCTTGTCGAAGCTGGAACGGTAAATCCGGTAATGCTAGCGCTGATCGGCGCCAATGTCCGCATGCCGGAACAGAACCTCGGCGATCTTCACGCGCAGATCGCCTCCGTCAATATCGGCGAACGCAAGATGCACGACATCATACGCCGTTTCGGCTTCGACACTTTCATTGAAGGGGTCGGGCAGATACTCAACCTTGCTGAGGCACAGACCAGGCAAATCATTGCTGGTGTGCCGGACGGTGACTATTTCTTTGCCGACTATGCCGACGAGGACTCCGTCGGCGGCAAACCCTGCCGGATTGCGCTCACCCTCAAGGTGCGCGGCGACGAGGTGATCCTCGACTATACCGGCAGCGATCCGCAGCTCGGCTCCTCGCTGAACATGCCGACCGGTGGCCGCGAACGCCATCCGCTTGTCATGGTCGGGCTCACCTATGTGCTTTATACACTGGACAATAACCTACTTCTGAATGCCGGCACACTGCGCCCGACGAAAGCGGTCTTGCCGGAAGGCACGGTGGTCAACTGCAATCGGCCGGCCGCAGTCGGCATGCGCTCGCTCACATGTGCCATGACCCAGATCGTCACGCTCGGTGCCTTCGCTCAGGCACTTCCCGACTTGATGCCGGCTGCCTCGCCGGGTGGCAATGCCATCATGAACATCAAAACCACCGGCCGAAACGGCAGACCCGTCATGGCCTCCATCGGCCCGGTCGGCGGCGGCGGTGGCGGAACGCCCTTTTGCGACGGCGGCGACGGCGCCGGGGGCGCCACCGGCTTCTTGCGCAATACCCCGATCGAAATCAGCGAGGCCGAGGTTCCCATTCGCTTCCATCGCTATGGGCTCCAGCCAGACACAGGAGGCCCTGGCCGCCATCGCGGCGGACTGTCGGCCATCATGGAGTTCGAGGTTTCGTCTCCCGAGACAGTGGTGACGGCGCGCAACCGAAACCGCTCGATCATGCCGTCCTGGGGGGTAGTGGGAGCAAAGGCCGGCGCAATTTCGCTGTTCGTGCGCAATCCCGACCGTCCGGATGCCCTCTCGCTTGGAAATACGGATGTGGTCCATTGCGGCCCCGGCGACATCATTCGGATCATTGGTCCCGGCGCTGGCGGCTATGGCGATCCCTTTGACCGCCCCTTGGAAGAAGTGCTCGCGGACGTAAGCAAAGGCGCCGTCAGCATTGAGCGGGCGCAGTTCGATTACGGCGTCGTGATCCGCAAAGGTCGGATCGAAGAGAAGGCGACTAACGAACTCCGAACGAGAAACGCCCAAGCTCCGACCGGCATCATCACCTATGGTGCAGAACGCATAGCCTTTGAATCCACGTGGACACGCGAACGCTATGATCTTCTCACTGAGTTCCTGGCAAAGGCTCCGGTGGGCTGGCGCTTTTTCCTCAAACACCGCGCATTCGAGCAAGTCGAGGTCATGCGGGGCGACCTGCGCCCCGTCGCCGAACAAATGGAGGGGCTGTTTGCGCAGATGCGAATCCGCTACGCTTTCTAAAACCCGTGTGACCGGATGAAGATGAATCTGCGCCAATTCGAAGTCTTCCGTGCCATCATGCGCGATGGAACGATAACGGCTGCCGCCAATTCGCTCGGCATCTCGCAGCCGGCGGTCAGCAAGCTCCTCGCCCATCTTGAAGATGAGCTTGGCTACGCCTTGTTTGACCGCATTGCCGGCCGGCTGGTGGCAACGATGGAAGCGCAGCTTATCTATGCCGATGTGGATCGTGCCTTTCGGCAATTCGACAAGCTTTCGGCCCTCACGCGAGACGTCGGCGCAGCCCGTATCGGCTTGCTGAGGATAGGCTCTAGCCTGCCAATCGCCTATTCGCTGCTGCCGGAAGCACTCGCCTTGTTTCAACATCAAAGAAGTGAGGTGAAGATCCATCTTCACACGCTGCCCAAGCGCGAAATCGCCGACGCTCTGCTGCTCGGCGATATCGACGTTGCAATCACACTCAGCCCGATCCTGGCGCCTACCGTCCGCGTCGAAACCCTGTGCGATATCCCGATCGTCGTCGTCTGCACCGCAGACGATTCGTTGCAGGCATTGGAACTCGTCCGGCCGGCGGATCTATCGGGTCGACGATTGATCTCCTACGGCTCGCATGCCGAGATTGGCACCGCGCTCGACAGGGCTTTCGAAGCCGAGGGCGAGAAGCGTGACGTTTCCATCCAGATCGCATCGTCGATCGGTGCCTTGCCTCTCGTACGCCGAGGGCTCGGCGTGGCGCTCGTGGACACCCTGTCCATCTGGCGGGCCGATGATGTTATTGCCCGGCGCTTCCTGCCCGAAGTCACCATGCAGCTTAGCGTTTCAGTCAACCAATCCCGGCCTGAGGCGCGCTTCGCACCGCCGTTTCTCCGCTGCCTGCGCGAAGCGCTGGCATCCGCAAAAGAAATCACTGTCCGCTCCCGCTAAAACGCAAGAATCGTCGGCAACCGTACCGTCAACGACGCATGCTGCTCGCGGGGCCGCGCTAGGCTTCGGTAAATTCCCCTGGGAGAGCTTAGCATGAGCTTGAGTTTCGATCCTGATACGTTGCCATTGCCAATCGGCCATTTCATCGACGGCGAGCTCGTAAGGGCCTCTGGTGAGATCGGCATGAACAGGCCTTCCGACGGCAAGTCCTATGCTGACTGCCCGATCGCCGCTCCGGAAATGGTGGATCGGGCCGTTGAATCTGCCAAGGCCGCATTGAAGGCCAGCAACTGGAGCGGCCTGCGGCCGCGAGAACGCGTCCGAGTGCTGCATGCCTGGGCTGACCTGATCGAGGCTGAGGCGGAAAATTTGGCCCGGATCGAAGCTCTGTCGTCCACCCGCCTGATCAATCAATTGGTGGCAGGTGACATAGCGGTCACGGCTGAGCAGATCCGCTTCTTTGCCGAATTCGCCGACAAGGAAGGCAGCGATGTCGTGCCTACCGATGACAAGACCTTCGGCATGATCCTCAGCGAGCCCTACGGCGTCGTCGGTGCAATCACGCCCTGGAACTTCCCAGTCTCGATGGCCGGCTGGAAACTCGGCCCTGCGCTTGCAGCCGGCAATGCCGTCGTCCTCAAACCGTCCGAAATGACACCGTTTTCGACGGTCTATCTGGCTGAACTTGCCGTAAGGGCGGGATTGCCGGCCGGTCTCTTCAACGTCGTCCTCGGAGATGGGCTCGCCACCGGCACTGCGCTGACCGGTCATCCCGATGTCGCCAAGGTCAGCTTCACCGGCTCGACGCGTGCCGGATCGGCGATCATGGAGAATATCGCCCGCTCGGGCATCAAGCCGGTGACCCTGGAGCTCGGTGGCAAGAGCCCACAGATCGTTTTCAGCGATGCCGACCTCTCGAAGGCAGCCGATGCGATCGTCGGCAGCCTTCTCTTCAATGCCGGCCAGGCTTGCGTCGCCGCGACGCGCGTGATCGTGGAGGCAAGCGTGGCCGAAGAGTTCACCGACGCGCTTGTCGCGCGGATGGCCGATGTCGGGCACGGCCCGACCTGGGATGAAGCGACCCGCTATTCGCCGATCATCTCCGAGCGTCAACGCGACCGGATCGACGCGATCGTCGGCGCTGCGATCGACGCCGGCAGCCGCTGCGTCGCCGGCGGCAAGCCCATCGATAGACAGGGCTACTTCTACGAGCCGACGCTTCTGACCGACCTCGACCCGTCTTCTCCGGCCATCCTTGAGGAAATTTTCGGGCCGGTCTTAACGCTGCAGACCTTCGTAGACGAGGAGGACGCGATGAGGCTTGCCGATCATCCGACCTACGGACTTGCCGCGGGCCTGTTTACATCGGACTTGTCGCGGACCATCCGCCTGAGCAGGCTGATCCAGGCAGGCACGGTCTGGGTCAATCGCTACAGCCGCTCGCGGGATCACATCCTGCCGACCGGTGGCTACAAGCGCTCCGGTATCGGCAAGGACTTGGGGCGAGAGGCCTACCTTGCCAACCGCAAGACGAAGAGCGTGCTCATCAGCCTTTGAGGATTTAAAGCCATGAAGACCTATTCCATTGCCGTGATCCCTGGCGACGGCATCGGCGCGGACGTGACAGACGCTGCCTGGTCAGTCCTACAAGTCGCCGCCAGAACCTGCGGCTTCGCATTGAACGGCACTGAATTCCCCTGGTCATGCGCATTCTACAAGGAAACCGGGCGGATGATGCCTGAAGACGGCATCGAGACGCTGAGAGCGTTCGACGCCATCCTGCTCGGCGCCGTCGGCTGGCCGGCCGAAGTGCCGGATTCGGTCTCCCTGCACGGCCTGTTGCTGCCGATCCGCAAGGCTTTCGTGCAATATGCCAATATCCGGCCACACAGGTTGCTGCCGGGGGTACAGGGACCGCTGCGGGCGGAGAAATTCGACATCCTCTGCATCCGTGAAAACACCGAGGGCGAGTATTCAGGTGCCGGCGGTCGCGTCCATCAGGGTACAGTCGATGAAGTCGCGGTGGAGACATCGATCTTTACCCGCACCGGTGTCGAGCGGATCCTGCGCTTCGGCTTCGAACAGGCGCGCGCCCGGCGCGGCAGGCTCGCCTCGGTCACGAAGTCCAATGCCCAGAAATATTCCATGGTATTCTGGGATGAGATCACGGCTGAGCTCTCTGCCGAATATCCAGATGTCGAGGTTTCGAGCTATCACATCGACGCCATGGCAGCCCGTATGGTGATGGCGCCGGAAAGCCTGGATGTCGTCGTCGCCTCCAACCTGTTCGGCGATATACTGACCGATCTTGGAGCCGCCATTCAGGGTGGGCTCGGATTTGCGGCATCGGCCAATATCAATCCGCAGCGCAGCGCCCCCTCGATGTTCGAGCCGGTTCATGGCTCGGCCCCGGATATTGCCGCACTCGGCATCGCCAATCCGATAGCCGCCATCTGGTCCGGCGCAATGATGCTGGATCATCTAGGCGAAAAGGATGTAGCCGTGCGCATCATCGCGGCCATAGAGGCAGCAACGGCGCGTGGCATCGGCATCTTTCCGGGCAGGGATCGGACAGAAACCATCACCAACGGCATCATCGCCGCACTCTCCTGACTGCAGAGGACATCATGTTGGATTTGAAAGACAAGCAGCTTTTCCGTGACAAGGGATTGATTGACGGGCTCTGGGTCGCGGCAGCGTCAGGCGCGACAGTGGATGTTCACGACCCGGCGAAACAAGCTGTGATCGCCACGGTGCCCGATATGGGCTCCGCTGAGACGCGCAATGCAATCGCGGCGGCCGAGGGCGCGCAACGAAGCTGGAAGCGCAAGACCAATGCAGAGCGTGCCGCCCTTCTCGAGGCCTGGCACGATCTCATGCTTGAAAACATCGACGATCTTGCCCTCATTCTGACAACGGAACAGGGCAAGCCGCTCGACGAAGCTCGTGGTGAAATCCGTTACGGCGCCTCTTTCGTAAAATGGTTCGCCGAGGAGGCGCGCCGAATTAACGGTCACACGATACCGGCTCCCACACCCGATCGCCGTATCATCGTGCTCAAGGAACCGGTTGGTGTCTGCGGCATCATCACACCCTGGAATTTTCCCAATGCGATGATCACCCGCAAGGTCGCGCCGGCCCTTGCCGCCGGTTGCACGGTCGTCATCAAGCCTTCGGAATTCACTCCCTATTCTGCCTTGGCGCTCGGGGTTCTGGCCGAGCGCGCCGGCATCCCGGCCGGCGTCATCAATATCGTCACCGGCATGCCGACCGAGATCGGCAATGAGATCATGCGCAACGAAACCGTGCGCAAGATCTCCTTTACCGGCTCGACCCGAGTGGGTGCGCTGTTGATGCGCGGCGCTGCCGACAGCATCAAGCGGCTCAGCCTCGAGCTCGGCGGCAACGCGCCCTTCATCGTCTTCGACGACGCCGACCTCGACCTTGCCGTCGATGGCGCGCTTGCCTCAAAGTTCCGCAATGGCGGCCAGACCTGCGTCTGCGCCAACCGGCTTCTGGTTCAATCGAGCGTTTACGATGCCTTCGCGGCAAAGCTGAAGGCGAAGGTCGATGCCATGAAGGTCGGCCCGGGCACCGAAGCCGGCGTGTCGATTGGCCCGATGATAAACCAGGCGGCAATCGAGAAGATCGACCGGCATGTCCGCGACGCCTTGGCGAAAGGCGCAACGATCATAACTGCCGCTCGACAGCTACCCGATGGCGGGCAATATACCGCTCCAACCATCTTGACCGGGGCGACGACGGACATGGAGCTTGCCAGCGAAGAGACCTTCGGGCCGGTGGCGCCGCTCTTCCGCTTCGAGACCGAAGAGGAGGCCATCGCGATCGCCAACGGCACGCCCTTTGGATTGGCGTCCTATTTCTATACCGATAATCTGAAGCGCGCCTGGCGCGTAGGCGAAGTTCTGGAATTCGGCATGGTCGGGCTCAATACCGGATCCGTTTCGATGGAAGTCGCACCTTTCGGCGGCATCAAGCAATCGGGCATCGGCCGCGAGGGCGCACAGGCCGGCATCGAGGAATATCTCGAAATGAAGAGCTTTCACATTGGCGGACTTAGCTAGGTCGGCAGCCAAAGCAACAGCGGGCCAATCGGTTCTTGATCGGCCCGCTGTAAAGTTGATAGCTGTCGTTACTGGAACCTGTCCTTCATCTTGTAATAAAGGCCCACGAGCGGCAGGAACCACGGCTTGCCGAAATGGCCGGGCACTGCGGGCCAATCGACGTCCTTCATGGGATTGCGATCTTCGCGGCCAAGCATGGCATCAGCCATGATCATGCCGAGATGCGTCGACAGCTGCGCACCGTGGCCAGAATAGCCCATCGCATACCAGGCTCCATCGTGATAACCAGCGCGCGGATAGCGATCCTTGGTCATGTCGACGAGACCGCCCCAGCAATAATCAACGTCGATGCCAGAGAGCTGGGGGAAGATTTCAGCCAGGCCCGCCGTCAAGATTGCACCGCTCTTGGCATCTGAGCGATGATCGGACGCAGCGGAAAATCGCGCCCGACCGCCAAACAGCAGCCGATTGTCGGGCGACAGGCGGAAGTAGTTGCCGATATTCATCGAGGTGACGCAGGTGCGGTTTCCCGGCATGACTGCAGCCACCTCATCCGCTGTCAGCGGCCGGGTCGCGATCAGGAAGCTGCCGACGGAGATGATCCGCCGACGGAAGTAGCCGAAATTCGGGGTCGTGTAGGCGCCAGTCGCCACCAGTACATTGTCGGCGGTGATCTCGCCACGTGGCGTCATCAACCGATGCCGGCCGTTGTCCTGGATCTTGTTCGTCACCGGCGCCGCTTCATAGATCACTGCCCCATGGCGGACCGCAGCATCCGCAAGACCGACGGCATAGCGGCCCATATGCATCATCGCACTTTTCTTGAAGAGCATCGCTCCATGGAAGGGTGAGCCGATCTCTTGTTTGAGATCGTTTGGCGTAAGCAGCGCCGTATCCGGATCGACCTCGGCATGAACAGCTTCGAAATTGCGGGCGATCGGCCCGAAATGTTGCGGCTTCGATGCCAGCTTCAGCTTTCCGGCCCGGCGAAAATTGCAATCGATCCCTTCCTCGGCAACGAGCGTCTCGATCGTATCGATGGAAGCATCAATCGCCTTATAGAGCGCAATCGCCCTCTCCTTGCCGAGTTCAGCCTTGGCGGCGGGATAGCTGTGGGCGAGACCGTTGTTCAGATGACCACCATTGCGGCCCGAAGCGCCCCAGCCGACGCGCTCAGCTTCAAGAACGACGACGCTCGCACCGGCCTTCGCCAATTGCCGCGCTGCGGACAATCCGGTGAAGCCGCCTCCTATGACACAAGCGTCGTATTGCCCTTCGACCGGACCTTGCCGGCCTCCGGCAAAGGCAGGCGCAGTATCGTGCCAATAAGAGACGAGTTTCATAGAGCGATCCTCCCCTTATAACCCAACGACGCCGGGCAAGCCGGATATGTCTGCTATCTCGACATATCCATAATAGGGATTTGCGGGCTCATGGCCGCGATTGACCCAGACCTTGTTCTTGATGCCGAGATCATGCGCCGACATCAAGTCATAGCGGAATGACGACGAGCAGTGCAGAATATCCTCCGGCCCGCAACCCAGCATGTCGAACATATATTCGAATGCCTTGAAGCGCGGTTTGTAGGCATTAGCTTGCTCTGCCGTGTAGACGGCATGGAAGGGCGCGCCGAGTTTCTCCACATTCGACATGATCTGGCTGTTCATTGCGTTGGAAAGGATCACCAAAGGTATCTCCCTGGCAACCTTCGCAAGCCCGGCCGGCACGTCGGGATGCGGCCCCCAGCCGGGTACACGCTCATAGATCGTCTTGGCGTCTTCTGGGTGAAACTTGACGCCGTTCGCGCGGCAGGTTCGTTCGACGGCGTTATGAACCACATCAGCGTAGGGCTTCCAATCACCGAGAATCTCGTCCAGCCGATAAGCAGCAAAGTTCCTGGTGAACTGCTGCATCTTCGCTTCATCGAGCTCAGAGCCATAGATGTCGCGCGCTGCCTCGGCCATCTCGAAATTGGTGAGCGTGCCGTAGCAGTCAAAGGTGATGTATTTCGGCCGGAAAGGCGCCATGTCCGTTCGTCCTCTATCTAAAGGGCATTTGCGTTCTTTGCTGAAACGATCATAGGCTCAAGTCTTGCGACGGACATGATCGAATTGGCGTCTCCTCAAAGCATATTGTTTCGTATGCACGGCGTCCTTTGGCACAGTGTTGCAGCGGGTTTGCAATGCGATGCTGTTTTTGGACCGTTGGAGGGCGACCGAAAGATTGTCGACAGCATAAGATGCGGCGAATCGCATCCGCTACGGCGAAAGATATCACGATGAACCACGCCTTCAGATGATCTCCCCCGCAAGGATCACCGAGACTTGAGGCAAGGAAAGGATACCTCATGCGAACCGACGACATAAATTTGGTCAGCTTCACATCAGAGCATATAGACGGCGCGGTCGCCCTTTCACGCCAGGCCAACTGGCCCCATCGCGCCGAAGACTGGCATCTGGTCTTGCGGTTGAGCCACGGCGTAGCGGCGGTCGACGAGGCCGGCCGTGTCGTGGGGACCATTTTCATGACCCCCTATGGAGGCGATTGTGCGACGATCAGCATGGTGATCGTGGATGAGGGGATGCGCGGCCGCGGCCTTGGTCGCAAGCTCATGGATGAGGCCATCACGCTTGCAGGCGATCGATCACTGAGGCTCATTGCGACGGCAGAGGGGCTGCCACTTTATTGCAAGCTCGGCTTTGTCGTTGAAGGCGAGATTTTTCAACATCAGGGTCACCTCGTCCACCTTGCTCAGGGCGGGGAAGTCGAGACTGCGACTGCAGGTGATTTTTCCGCAATCAAAGCGCTCGATCGTGCAGCCTTTGGCGCCGACCGCAGCGCTTTGATCGATTTCCTTGCGGACGTCGCACAAGCGGTTGTCATTCGGCGGAACGGCCGCATCGAAGCCTATGGCGCGCTTCGCGCCTTTGGCCGCGGCGATGTGATCGGACCTGTGATCGCACCGAGTGCCGAGGACGCGAAGTCGTTGATAACAGCGCTCGCATTTCGCAGGTCGAGTGATTTCCTGCGTGTCGATACGAACGACGGCTCGGGGCTGGGCGATTGGCTGGCTGAGATCGGCCTCAACCTTGTGGGTGGTGGGATCGCGATGCGGCGGCCGGCCGGCGGAGTGGCGGTCAGCCAAGACGCAAGAATATTTGCATTGGCCAATCAGGCCCTCGGATAATCTGGAGATCACTATGCTCGCCAACTCTCTCATCGAACTCGACCGCGCACATCTCATCCATCCGGTTTCATCCTATCGCGGCCATGAAAAGCTGGGCGTGCGGGTATTGAGATCCGCAAAGGGCGCGACCGTCACCGATGCATCCGGTCACCAGCTCGTCGATGGATTTGCCGGGCTCTGGTGCGTCAATGCCGGCTATGGGCATGAGAGCATCGTCGAGGCGGCCGCCCGCCAGATGCGCGAACTGCCCTATGCGACCGGCTATTTCGATCTCGGCTGCGAAGTCGCCATTCGTCTCGCTGCCGAGCTTGCCGACCGCGCCCCTGGCGATCTCAATCATGTCTTCTTCACGCTCGGTGGATCAGATGCGGTCGACAGCACAGTGCGTTTTGTACGCTACTACTGGCATGCCAAGGGCAAGCCGGAGCGCGACCAGTTCATTTCGATCGAGCAAGGCTATCACGGCTCCTCGACCGTCGGGGCCGGCCTCACTGCGTTGCCCGGATTTCATGCAGGCTTCGGCGTCCCCTTCGATTGGCAGCATAAGATCCCCTCGCCTTACCCATATCGAAACCCAGTTGGTACCGATGCGGATGCGATTATTGCCGCATCCGTCGCCGATCTAAAAGCGAAGATCGAGGCTATTGGCGCGGACCGAGTGGCGGCATTTTATGCCGAGCCGATCCAGGGATCCGGCGGTGTGATCGTGCCGCCGAAAGGCTGGATCAAGGCGATCCGCAATCTCTGCAGCCAATATGACATTCTCTTCATCGCCGACGAAGTGATAACGGGCTTTGGGCGGACGGGACCGCTATTTGCCTGCACGCATGACGAAATCGTGCCGGATTTCATGACTACCGCCAAGGGCCTGACCTCCGGCTATGTGCCTATGGGCGCTGTGTTCATGTCCGATCGCGTCTATGATGTCATCGCCGACGGCGCCGGAAATGCAGCGGTCGGCCATGGCTACACCTATTCTGCCCATCCCGTCAGTGCAGCGGTCGGGCTCGAGGTGCTGAAGCTCTATGAGGGCGGTCTATTGCAAAACGGCATCAAGGCAGGCACGCGTCTGATGGCGGGGTTGGAAAGCCTGCGTGATCACCCACTGGTCGGCGACGTCCGTGGTCGGGGACTGCTGGCCGCAGTGGAACTCGTCGTCGACAAAGCCAAGAAGACACCACTGCCAAGTAACGCCGCACCGGCACGCCGGATTTTCGACCGGGCCTGGGACAACGGCCTTGTCATCCGCGCATTCGCCCAAGGCGTGCTTGGATATGCGCCGCCGCTTTGCTGCACGGACGACGACATCGACGCCATCCTGGAGCGCACTCGCAAGACCCTCGACCAGACCCTGGAGGATCCGGACGTTCGAGAAGCCATGCGTTGATGTGATAATTGCCATTCTCCATCGGCGAAATGTCGGACAGACCCGGAAATTCGAAATTTTGTGCCGCAGCATACCATTGATTCGGCGACTCCGCCGCTCAGGAACTGCCAAACTGCCTCCCAGAACGGCTGAAACCGGCTTTTCCGGGCCTTGGCAGGAAGAATTCCGCCCCTTGGGCCAGAATTTTATGCTGCAAGCGATTTGTCCGCGAGCAGATCATGAAGGAGAGCATGACTTGGCCAGAGACTTTCAAGATTTCAAGTATCTTACCTTCGACGTCGTCGGTACGCTCATCGACTTCGAGGGTGGCATAAAGGCCTGCCTTGCCGAGATTGCGACAGAGAGCGGTATCGCCATCGATGGCGAGGAAGCGCTGAGGCTCTATCGCCAGGCGCGCTACAGCGAAGATGCGGATCTCTTTCCGGACGATCTCGCACGGGTCTATATGGTCATCGCGCCCGCACTTGGCCTGCCGCCGGAAGATCGATACGCACAGCGGCTGCGCGATTCCGTGGCAAGCTGGAAAGCGTTTGACGACAGTGCGGCAGCACTCGCCGAGCTTGCCAAGACTCATCGCCTCGTTGCGATGACCAATGCCCGCCGCTGGGCGCTCGATCATTTCGAAAAGAAACTGGGCTCGCCGTTCTTTGCGACCTTTACCGCCGACGATACCGGCACGGAAAAGCCGGATCCCGCCTTCTTCGAACAGGTATTCGAATTCGTTGCCGGCGAAGGGGCGAGCAAGAACGATATTCTTCATGTTGCTCAAAGCCAGTATCACGATATCGGTATTTCGCGAAAGCTTGGCCTGACCAATTGCTGGATCGAGCGCCGTCATGCCCAGAACGGTTATGGCGGGACGATAGAACCCGACACATTCACTCAACCCGACTACCACTTTAAGTCGATGGCGGCCTTCGCTTGCGCCGTCAGGGAAAGGCCAACCGAAAGACAGTGACCCAACCCGGGAAAGCTCGCGGTCAAGACGGGCATCCCATCAATCAATCAACAGAAAAAGGGGAATGAGATGACTGACAAAATTGCAAACTGGACCGCTGCTGACGATGCGATGGTGGAGAACGCCATCAGGCGCGGCGCAACGCGGCGCGATCTCCTGAAGCTGATGCTGGCAGGAGGCGTGGCGGTATCATCGGCGGGCATTATTCTCGGCCGGGCTTCCCAGGCCGTTGCGGCCACGCCGGTCTCAGGCGGAGCTTTCAAGGCGGCCGGCTGGTCGTCCTCGACGGCTGACACACTGGACCCCGCAAAAGCGTCGCTGTCCACCGACTATGTGCGCTGCTGTTCGCTCTACAATCGCCTGACCTTCATCGACAAGGCCGGCGTGACACAAATGGAGCTTGCCGAGAGCATCGAGAGCAAGGATGCCAAGACCTGGACGGTCAAGCTGCGCAAGGGCGTGACATTCCATGACGGCAAGGCGCTGACAGCCGACGACGTGGTCTTTTCCCTTAAACGCCATCTCGATCCAGGGGTCGGCTCGAAAGTCGCCAAGATTGCAGCACAGATGACCGGCTTCAAGGCTGTCGACAAGTCGACGGTCGAGATCACCCTGGCCGACCCGAATGCCGACCTGCCGACCATTCTGGCCCTACATCACTTCATGATCGTTGCCAACGGCACGACGGACTTCTCGAAGGGCAACGGGACCGGAGCTTTCGTTCTTGAGACCTTCGACCCCGGCAATCGCTCGATCGTAGTGAAGAACAAGAACTACTGGAAGTCTGGCCAACCCTATCTCGACTCCTTCGAGTTCTTTGCGATCAGCGATGACAATGCCCGCGTGAATGCCTTGCTTTCCGGCGACATTCATCTTGCTGCGGCGATCAATCCGCGTGCCATGAAGCTCATCGACGGTCAGTCGGGCTTTGCATTGTCGAAGACGACGAGCGGCAATTATACCAATCTCAACATGCGCCTCGACATGGCTCCGGGGAACAAGAAAGATTTCGTCGACGGGATGAAGTCACTTGTCAATCGCGAGCAGATCGTCAAGTCAGCCTTGCGTGGCCTTGGCGAAGTCGCCAATGATCAGCCCGTTTCTCCGGCCAACATCTATCACAACAACGATCTGAAGCCGAAAACCTTCGACCCCGACAAGGCGAAATTCCACTTCCAGAAGGCGGGCGTGCTCGGGCAGTCTATTCCGGTCATAGCGTCCGACGCAGCGACCTCGTCGATCGACATGGCCATGATCATCCAAGCCGCCGGCGCCGACATCGGCATGAAGCTCGATGTCCAGCGTGTTCCCTCCGATGGCTATTGGGATAATTACTGGCTGAAGGCGCCGATCCATTTCGGTAACATCAATCCGCGCCCGACGCCCGACATTCTGTTTTCGCTGCTTTACGCCTCGAACGCTCCGTGGAACGAGAGCCAGTACAAATCCGAAAAATTCGACAGGATGCTTGTCGAGGCCCGTGGCTTGCTGGATCAAGCCAAGCGCAAGCAAATCTATGGCGAAATGCAGACGATGATTGCCGAAGAGGCAGGTACTATCATCCCTGCCTACATCTCGAATGTGGATGCCATTTCGAGCAAGGTGAACGGATTGGAAGCCAACCCGCTCGGTGGCATGATGGGTTATGCAATGGCGGAGTATCTCTGGCTCCAGGCCTGACGGCTGTGGAACCTCCCCGGGCGGCACAAGCCGCTCGGGGACTTCCGTCCCGCGAACGCCATTCGTTTCGTAGACCGCCGCAGGAGTATTCGTTTGAGATCCGAGGTTTCCATTCTTGTCCTAAACCGGCTCTTCATCGCGATCATCACCTTGCTGATCGTGTCGTTCGCCGTCTTTTTTGCAACGAGTATGCTGCCAGGAGACACCGCCTCCATTCTGCTCGGTCAGGCGGCCACGCCCGAGGCGGTTGCAGGCCTGCGCAAGGCCATGCATCTCGACGAGCCTGCGATTCTGCGGTTCATGGCTTGGCTTTTGGGACTGGTGAAGGGTGACCTTGGAACATCCTATGCCAACAACATGCCCGTTGCGCAGCTGATCGGTGGTCGCCTGGTGGCGACGCTGGAGCTTGCCGCCATCACGACGCTCGTTTCGGTCCCACTTGCACTGCTACTCGGCATTACCTCAGCCATGCTCCGTGGCTCCTACTACGATCGCATTGTCACGATCATTTCGATCGGCGTCATATCGGTGCCCGAGTTCATGGTTGCAACGCTTGCCGTGCTCGTGTTCGCCGTCTATCTGCGCTGGCTGCCTGCACTCTCCTCCATTAATGAAGCGCATACATTCTTCGACCTCCTGAAGATCTATGCCATGCCGGTCATTACGCTCACCTTCGTCATCTCGGCGCAGATGATCCGCATGACCCGAGCGGCCTTGATCGAAACGCTAAAGACGCCCTATGTGGAAATGGCCCTGCTCAAGGGCGCCTCGCGCGGCCGAATGGTGTTTATGCATGCATTGCCCAACGCCCTTGGTCCGATCGTCAATGCGATCGCGCTTTCGCTCTCCTACCTCGTCGGCGGCGTCATCATCGTCGAGACTATCTTCAACTACCCGGGTGTCGCCAAGCTGATGGTCGACGCCGTCGCAACCCGAGACCTGCCACTCATCCAAAGCTGTGCGATGATTTTTTGCCTTGGTTATCTCTTGCTGATCACCGCTGCCGACATCGTTGCTATCCTGTCAAATCCGAGGCTGCGATGACCACGAAAAGCCTGCTTCGCCACGCTCCGTCCATGTTCGGCTACAACGTCAGCCCTGTTGGCGTCTTTGCCTTTGCCATCATCCTCGGCTGGACGATCGTCGCCCTGTTCGCACCCTATATGATCCCCTATTCCGTCGGTGAAATCGTCGATACGGACTATTTCGGCCCCATGAGCCATCAATTGTGGCTCGGCTCGGACTATCTCGGCCGCGACATGCTTTCGCGCGTGATGATGGGTGCCCGCTACACCGTGGGCATTTCGCTTGCAGCTGTCGCACTTTGCTGCTTTTGCGGCGTGACGCTCGGCATGATCGCTGCGGTTATCGGCGGATGGTTTGACATAATCCTGAGCCGGTTTCTCGACGCCCTGAACTCGATCCCGAGCAAGCTTTTTGGCCTCGTGGTCGTTGCTGCCGTCGGATCGTCCATTCCGGTGCTGATCATCACCCTCGCCGTCATCTACACGCCGGGTGCTTACCGCTTTGCCCGCGCGCTCGCCGTCAACATCAATACGATGGATTTCATCACAGTTGCGCGCACCCGCGGTGAGCGGGTCGGCTATATTATCTCCTCTGAAATCCTGCCGAACATTATCCGACCGGTCCTGGCCGACTTTGGGCTGCGCTTCGTGTTTGTTGTGCTCCTGCTATCAGGCCTTTCCTTCCTCGGCCTTGGCCTGCAGCCGCCCTATGCCGACTGGGGCGCTCTGGTTCGCGAAAATATCGGCGGACTGCCCTTCGCAGCACCTGCCGTGATCGCACCCTCCTTTGCCATCGCCAGCCTCACCATCAGCGTCAACCTGCTGATCGACAACCTGCCGCGCAGGATCAGAGACAGGAGCGCGTGACAATGGCCAACCTCGTTGAAATCAAAAATCTGAAGGTCGAAGCCACGACTGACTCCGGCCGCGTGGTGGAAATCATCAAGGACGTCAGTTTCGATATCGCCAAGGGAGAAATCGTCGCGCTGATCGGCGAAAGCGGCTCGGGCAAGACGACGATAGCGTTGACTCTCATGGGGCATGCGCGAGAGGGTTGCCGCATATCCGGCGGCAAGGTCCATGTCGACGGGCAGGACATGGCCGCTCTGTCGGAAAGCGAACGCTCAAAGGTCCGCGGCACCACAGTTGCCTATATTCCGCAAAGCGCGGCTGCGGCCTTTAATCCGGCCTCGAAGATCATGGAGCAGGTCATCGAGGTCACCCGCATTCACAGACTGATGTCGCCGGAGCAAGCACGCCGGCGCGCGATCGAACTTTTCCGGGCGCTGTCGCTGCCGAGCCCGGAAACGATCGGCGAACGATATCCACATCAGGTCTCCGGCGGCCAGCTGCAGCGATTGGCTGCCGCCATGGCCCTGATCGGCGAACCAAAGCTGATTATTTTTGACGAACCGACCACCGCGCTCGACGTGACGACGCAGATCGACGTACTGAAGGCGTTCAAGTCCGTCATCCGCGCTGGCGATATTGCCGGTGTTTACGTTTCGCACGATCTAGCGGTCGTGGCGCAGATCGCCGACCGCATTGCCGTGCTTAAGGGCGGCGAAATCCAGGAATTGGCGTCCACCGAAGCGATCCTTACGCGACCGAGCCATCCCTATACGCGCGAGCTACTGGCGGCCTTCGAACCGAAACAAGCGTTCCGTAGAGGGAGTATCGCAGGGTCGATCGCACCCATGCTGAGGATCGACGGCCTGGTTGCGGGCTATGGTGATATGCAGGCCAATGGCCTGCCGGCAGTCTGTGCAGTTCAATCCGTCAGCCTTGAAGTGGAGAAGGGCAGGAATCTCGGCATCATCGGCGAATCCGGATGCGGAAAGTCGACGCTGGCTCGTGCAATCGCAGGCATTCTGCCCGCCGTATCAGGCACCATCGGCTTCAATGGCAGCGACATGAATCGCGCCGCAAAGTTGCGCTCGCGCGACCAACTGCGTGAGATGCAGATTGTCTTTCAATATGCCGACACGGCGCTCAACCCGGCAAAGTCCGTCGGCGATATTCTCGAGCGGCCGCTGGTCTTCTACCATGGCATGGGCAGCAAGGCTCGAGAGGCCAGGGTCGACGAACTGCTTGACATGGTGCGATTGCCGCGCGCGCTTCGCTATCGCTATCCGTCGGAACTGTCCGGCGGACAGAAGCAGCGCGTGAATTTTGCCCGCGCGCTGGCAGCAGAACCGCGCCTGATCATCTGTGATGAAATCACCTCTGCTCTCGACACCGTTGTCGCAGCGGCAATCATCGAGCTCTTGAAGGAACTGCAGCGTGAGCTGCATTTGTCTTACATCTTCATCAGCCATGATCTCTCGGTCGTCGAGGCAATTTGCGACGAAATCGTCGTGATGTATGGCGGCCGGAAGGTGGAGCAAATCACACGCGAATCCGCCAATGCGCCCCGCCACCCCTATTCGCAACTGCTGTTCCAGTCCGTTCCGAAACTCGATCCGAAATGGCTCGACAGTCTTGTTCAGGACCCGGAACTCAAGCGTGAATACGGCCATGGCTAACCGATGACATGACCTCGGATGCCGATCACATGGGAAACAGGCTGGTCAACGGCATGTGCGCCTTGACGATCGGCGACTTGAGCACGACGAAGCTGAAGTACTTGTCGATCCCAATATCCATATCGGTCAGCCGTTCCATAATGGTCTGATACTCACCGATCCCGGCGGTGACAAATTTGATGAGATAGTCGTAGCCGCCGGAAACGAGATGGCACTCGATCACTTGATCAATTTTCTCGACCACGTTTAGGAAGCGAGCAAAATCGATCTGCCTGTGGTTCTTGAGGGTGATCTCGGTAAAGACGGTTAGTGTTTGACCGAGTTTTGCGAGGTTGATCTGGGCGGAATAGCCTTCGATGTATCCTTCAGCCTGGAGGCGCTTGACGCGCATGAGGCATGGACTAGGAGAAAGAGCCACAAGCTCGGCCAGCTCGACATTGGTGATGCGGCCATTTCTCTGAAGCTCGTAGAGGATTTTGATATCGATCCGATCCAGTTTCATGAGTGAGGTCCGCCGTTGAGAAAGTGCCGGGAAAAGGCGGCACAAAATGCTGTTACCAAGTGGCGTTGAGGGTAGCACATCGCCTGAACATGTCTATGCGGAAGACAAATCTCCATTGAAGCACAATAGTTTATAGACCGTATCGGGTACGGCATAAAATTCGGCGGTCCGGTGATCTCCAGCAACGTTTGGCCGAACAATGGGTTAGGGTTGGGTAGAATTTGGAGGTCACGCATGCCTGCACCGCTTTGTCTCATCGAAAGCTCGCCGATATTGCCGAAGTCAGCCGACACGGTGGTGATCGGCGGCGGTATTGTCGGTGTTTTCGCAGCATATTATCTCGCAAGATCGGGCCTACGCGTTGCCCTTGTCGAGAAAGGCCTGATCGGTGCGGAACAATCCAGCCGCAACTGGGGTTGGTGCCGGCAGCAAAATCGCGATGCCCGAGAACTGCCGATGGCGACGAAGAGCCTCGATCTGTGGGAGAGATTTGCCGGCGATACCGGCGAAAACGCGGGCTTCCGGCGTTGCGGGTTATTCTATCTCAGCAATGACGAACAGGAGATCGCCGGTTGGGCGCGCTGGCACGACTTTGCCCAGACGGTTGATGTCACCACCCATATGCTCGACGGCGCCACCGCAACCGAGCGCGGCCGAGCAACGGGGCGTGTGTGGAAGGGAGGCGTCTTCTCGCCAACCGATGGAATAGCCGATCCGGCCAATGCGGCGCCTGCGGTGGCGCGCGCGATTGTGAAGCTCGGCAGCACCGTTCATCAGAATTGTGCCGCCCGCGGCCTGGAAACAGAGGGCGGGCGCGTCAGCGGTGTGGTCACCGAGAGCGGCGTGATCCGCACCAAGACGGTGATCCTTGCCGGTGGCGCTTGGGCATCATCTTTCTGCCGGCAATTGGGGATCCGCTTTCCCCAGGCTTCCATTCGCTCCTCGATCCTGGCGGTCTCCTCTGGCGCCGAGGGGCTGCCGGATACATTGCACACCAGCGGTGTATCGATTACCCGCCGCGGCGACGGTGGGTATACGCTCGCCATCAGCGGCCGCGGTCGGGTCGACCTGACAGCCCAACAATTGCGGTTCTCGTCGCAATTCATTCCGATGTTCCTCAAGCGACGAAAAAGCCTATCGCCCGGTGGGCTCGAAGGCTTCCGCTCCGGACATGAATCGTTGAAACATTGGCGGCTCGACCGGCCGACGCCAATGGAACATATGCGCATTCTCGATCCGAGGCCGGATCGCGCTACGATCGAACTGACGCACGCAAGGGCAGTTGAACTTCTGCCGGAGCTTCGCAAGACCGAGATCACGGCCGCTTGGGCAGGCTATATCGACAGCACACCGGATGGTGTTCCCGGCATTGGCGAAATCCCGACGCTCCCTGGCTTTATTCTCGCCGCCGGATTTTCCGGTCACGGTTTTGGGATCGGACCCGGGGCCGGCCATTTAATTGCCGATATGGTGACCGGCGCGGAACCCATCGTCGATCCGCTGCCTTATCATCCAAGTCGGTTTGCGTCATCCGTTTGGGGGAAAGTCGCGGATTTCTGATGGGAAAGAAGAGCCCCATTTCCTGAGTCCCTCACTATGCATGCACTGCAAGCTCAGCGCTGTGCAAAGCAAACAGATCCCCCAGCGAAAGCACCAATAGCCGGTTCGGAAATGGGTTTCGAAAGAGGTTGACCCGTTATTCTTCCCAGATACCGGCCTATCGAGGTCAACAATTGGCTCAGTGCGATACGAAGCCGACGATACCCTTGATCTCGGTAAATTCATGCAGGCCAAACTTCCCATACTCCCGACCATTGCCGGATTGCTTGTATCCTCCAAATGGCGCGGCGCCATCCCATGCCGATTGATTAAGACGAACAGTGCCGGCTCGAAGCCTGCAAGCGACCGACCGCGCCTCCAGGGGGTCGCCCTGAATGTAAGCGGCGAGTCCATAGGGCGTATCGTTGGCAATTGCCACCGCCTCGTCCTCGTTTTGATAGCCGATAATCGACAGCACGGGACCGAAGATTTCTTCGCGCGCAACCGTCATCGAATTTGTCACGCGAGCAAAAACGGTTGGGCGCACGTAGTAACCTATGTTGAGATGTGAGGGGCGCCCGATACCGCCGGCGACAAGTTCAGCTCCTTCCGCGATACCTGCCGCGATCAGCGCCTGGATTTTTGCGAATTGGGCCGCGCTTGCCACCGGCCCCAGGTCGGTGTGAGTATCCGAAGGGGGACCGACAACAAGCATGGCCGCTTCTCTCGCGGCTATTGAACTTGCTTCATCCATTCGCTCGGCTGGCACGAGCATTCGCGTCGGCGCATTGCACGACTGCCCGGAATTGCCAAAGCACCGGCGCACGCCTGCGCTGATGGATGCGGCGAAATCGGCGCTCCGTAAGATGATGTTTGGCGACTTGCCGCCGAGTTCCTGATGCACCCGCTTGACCGTCGGTGCAGCTGCCTGCGCGACGGCGATGCCGGCACGCGTTGAGCCCGTGAAGGACACCATGTCAACATCCGGATGGCTGGCGAGTATCGTTCCGACGGTTGGACCGTCACCTTGGACCAGATTGAAGACTCCTGCCGGTACGCCAGCTTCAGCCATGATCTCAGCAAAGACGATTGCGTTGAACGGAGCGATCTCTGAGGGTTTGAGCACCATCGTGCAGCCGGTCGCGAGTGCCGCTGCGACCTTGCACGCGATCTGGTTGATCGGCCAGTTCCAAGGCGTGATCATTGCTACCACGCCAACCGGTTCGTGCACGATGCGAGTCGAGCCTTGCATGTATTCGAAGGCGAATGTTTCGCAGGCCTTGATCGTTTGCTCGAAATGAATAGCGCCGAGGGCAGCTTGTTCAGCCCGGGCCATGGCAAGCGGCGCTCCCATTTCGTGAGATATGACGTCGCCAATCTCGTCGTTACGACGCTTGAGGATTGCCAGAATTCGCTTCAAAAGCGCCAAGCGTTCTTCCTTCGTCGTCTGAGAGAAAGAAACAAAGGCGCTACGCGCAGCTGCGATTGCCTTATGGGCGTCTGCGGCACAGCCCATCGCAATCGCTCCTATCGGCTGCTCGGTGGACGGGTCGATGACCTCGCGAGTGGTTGAGAGCGTAGGGTCGATCCAGTTTCCACCGATATAGAACTTATGCGCATGTTTCACAGCTTTCTCCGTCGGTTGGCCGCGCTGTTTACCGTTTCGGTGATGCTCTCGGCGAGGTTCCCCAATCCTATTGCCCGGACGGTTCTCCAATGCGGGGGCGCTGACGTCGGTTCTGGCCTATCGATCTACCGCAAGATAGCTCATAGGGATCGTCCTCTGATTTCGTCTGCCTGCCGATGGTACGCGGCTCCATTCAGCGCAATCTGCCTATGTTGTACCGTAAGGCAGAACTTCATTGCGAATGTCCACCGTGTTGTGAAGGTCCGAAGTCGTTCAAAGCGAGCAGGCTCAATGACCGTCGGCGCCGTGTCACTACGTGGTCAACGGCAACTCATAGATTCGTTTCAGGGTTCCCATCGGGACGTCAGTCTTCATGTTCAATGCGCTCGGGATATGCGTGAAATGGTCGGCCGTGACAATGCGCGCGACAGCATCATGCTCTCTCGTTGTCAGATAACATTCCATGGCTTCGGAAAACCGCCCTACAGCCTCAGCAAATTGCAGAGTGATTTGTGCATCCTGTGTCTTGAACCAGACGCGAGCAAACACCGTGAGGCCTGCGCCCACAGCGCAACAATATGAACGCCGTCGTTGCAGCCCCGCAGCATTCGGCCTGGCCGTCGGGAATTTAGAGCAAAACGCAGCTTCCCGGCCTAGACGTTCGCCGTCGCGCCGAGATCAGCAGCGACATTTTTGAAGATCTTTGCGGGCTGGCCAAATTGCCGCCCGTCGCCTTGATCAGATGTCGAAAGCGCTCGGCAATATTACGACGTCGCGGATCGTCACATTGCGCGGCCGCGTCAACATGAAGATGACCGCATCCGCGACCTCTTTAGGCTCAATCAACGCTCCCGCCTCCTTTGCCTTTCGCAGGTTCTCTTCGGGCCAGTCTGCAAGGAGGGCACTGACAACAGGTCCAGGGGATACAGAACCAACCCTGATGCCGTTCTTGAGAAGCTGGCGCCGCATCGTCTGTACGAAGCAGTGCATCGCCCATTTGGAAGGGGAATAGACCGGCTCCCAAGGAACCGGGGAATGGCCCGCTACCGAGCTCGTCACGACAATGTCGCCAGTGCCCCGCTCGATCATATGGGGGATTACCGTTCGGACGTTTTTTATCACGACGTTGACATTTAGATTGAGCATTCGATCGATCGCATCGAGATCTGCGTCGACAAGATCCCCACCGATGTAGGTGCCGGCATTTGCGTGGAAGATATCGAGGTGGCCCACCTTTGAGAGCACTCCTTCGAGCAGAGAAGCGCAGCTTGCCGGATCCAGCAAATCGATGACGAGCGGGATCGCGCCTTGTCCAAGACGCTCACGAGCGATGTCCAGCGCCTTCTGATCCCGATCGATCATTACAACTTTCGCGCCTGCTGCGATCAACGCTTCGGTCGACGCCAGGCCAATCCCAGATGCCGCCCCCGTAACGGCAGCGATTTTACCTTCGAGCTCGTGCATGCGGTCTCCTTCCCAGATCCGAACCTATCCAAGGTCGCATACGGGCAGATATTTTACGAGTGTTTCGACGGCTTTCTTCGATATTCCCTGCCAACGGTCAGCTACCCCGCGCCCCGGAATGCCGCGGATTTCGATCGTGTCGGATCACAAAGTCGTATCTTGCGAAAAAGGTGTGAGAGCCTATCTTCCGCTCAATTTCATGCGGAGGAAATTTCATGAAGAAACGTATTTTATTTACCGGCGGAAGCGGCAAGGCGGGACGTCATGCTGTGCCCTGGCTGGTCAACGCCGGCTATGAGGTTCACAACATCGACTTGGTGCCGCTGAACAGCCCTGGCGTCACCAATCTGCAGGCCGATGTCACCGATGCCGGGCAAGTCTATAATGTCCTGACTATGCATCGCGACTTTCCGGATCTCGATCACGGCAAAGGCACGCAGCCTTTCGACGCCGTCGTGCATTTCGCCGCCATACCGCGCATTTTGATCAAACCTGACAACGAGACATTTCGCATCAATACGATGAGTACCTATAATGTCATCGAGGCGGCTGCGAAGCTTGGCGTGAAAAAGATCATTATCGCCTCCAGCGAGACGACTTATGGCGTCTGCTTCGCCGAGGGCCATCGTGATTTTCATCAGTTCCCACTCGAAGAGGACTACGACGTTAATCCGATGGATTCCTATGGCCTGTCGAAGGTCGTGAACGAGAAGACGGCGCGCGCCTTTGCAGAACGCTTCGGCATCGATATCTATGCGCTACGCATCGGCAACGTCATAGAGCCACATGAGTATGAGCGCTTCCCCGAATATTTCGCCAATAGCGAAATCCGCAAGCGGATTGCCTGGAGTTATATCGACGCTCGCGACCTTGGCCAGATCGTCTACCTCTGCATCGAAAAGAGCGGCCTGGGCTTTCAGGTGTTCAATGCTGCGAATGACACCGTGTCAGCCAATACGCCATCGCGCGAGCTTGCCGCCAGGCATTTTCCCAACGTCCCGTTCACGCGCGAGATCGGGGAGTATGAAGGCCTCTTGTCCAACCGCAAGATTCGCGGGGTGCTGGATTTCAAGGAAGAGCACAATTGGCGGCGCTATGTGAACGTCTAATAAGGATGCCTCAATAAGATTGCCGGACGAGGCAGCAAGCGGCTCCTAATAGGTCGCTCCTGGAAGACTCGCTTTCTCTCGTCACCTGAATCCAAAGTTCGGTTCATTGGTTTCTGACAGAAGCGAGGATTTCATCGGCGGATTGAAAGATCAGATCAATCCTTCAGTGAAGGCCGAGGAACTGCTTGAGTTCCGGCGTCTGCGGATTGGCAAAGACTTCGCCGGGTGGGCCGATTTCGTGCACCCGGCCCTGATGCATAAAGACGACACGGGAGCAGACGTCGCGGGCGAATTTCATCTCATGCGTTACCATCAGCAGCGTCATGCCTTCGCTTGCCAGTTCGCGGACAACGGCGAGAACCTCTGCCACCAGTTCCGGGTCAAGGGCCGAGGTGATCTCGTCGCAGAGAAGCGCGATTGGCTGCATGGCGAGCGCTCTTGCGATGGCGACGCGTTGCTGCTGACCGCCGGAGAGCTCATCCGGATAGGCGTCGAACTTGTGCCCAAGGCCGACGCGGTCGAGCATTCGCCGCGCCATGGCCTCGGCTTCGGCCCTGGCTATCTTCTTGACGACCATCTGCGAGAGCATGACGTTGCGTCCCGCGCTCAAATGCGGGAAGAGATTGAATTGCTGGAAGATCATGCCGACCTTCAGCCGGAGCGCCTTCAGGTGCAGGTCGTCAGGCAGGAGTTGCGCGCCTGCGACCGAGATCGAGCCGTCATTTATCGTCTCCAGCCCGTTGATGCAGCGCAGAAGCGTCGACTTTCCCGAGCCGCTCTTGCCGATAATCGCGATCACTTCGCCTGGTTCGACATCGAGGTTGATGCCTTTCAGCACCTCGTTGGTGCCAAAGCTCTTGCGGACTTCAGTGACCTCGATGAGCGACATTGAGCTTCCTTTCCAGAATCTGGCTGCTTTTCGACAGCGGCCAGCACAGGGCAAAATAGATGAGCGCGACGAAGCCATAGACGGTAAATGGCTGGAAGGTCGCATTGGTGATGATGGTGCCGGCCTTCGACAGCTCCACGAAGCCGATGATGGACGTGAGCGCGGTGCCTTTGACGACCTGCACGGAGAAGCCGACCGTCGGCGGCACCGCGATGCGCAGTGCCTGCGGCAGGATGACGTAGCGCATCTGCTGGATATAGCCCATGCCGAGGCTGGCTGAGGCCTCCCACTGGCCCTTGGCGACGGCCTCGACGCAGCCGCGCCAGATTTCGGTGAGGAAGGCGGCCGACCAGAGGGTGAGCGCGACACCGGCGGCCAGCCACGCCGGCACGTCGATGCCGAACAAGCCCAGCCCGAAGAATGCGAGGAAAAGCTGCATCAGCAGCGGCGTGCCCTGAAACAGCTCGACGAAATATCTGACGGCGACGCGGCCGGCCTTGCGTTTGCCGATGCGCAGGAACAGCAGGATGGCGCCGGCGATCGCGCCGCCTGCAAAGGAGACCAGCGACAGAAGTATCGTCCAGCGCGTGGCCAGCAGCAGGCCGCGGAGAACATCCCATGTGGTGAATTGGATCATCGGCGGGCCCTGCGTGGAAAGATCAATGCGCCCACGCCCGCAAGCGTCTGCCGGAGCAGGATCGCGAGCACCAGATAGATCGCCGTGGACACGAAATAGGCTTCGAAGGCACGGAACGAGCGGGACTGGATGAAGTTTGCCGCGAAGGTGAGATCCTCTGCGGCGATCTGCGAGACAACCGAGGAGCCGAGCATGACGATGACGACCTGCGACGACAGCGCCGGCCAGATGCGTTGCAGGGATGGGATGAGGACGACATGGCGGAAGGTCTCGAATGGCGTCATCGCGAGGCTCGCGCCGGCCTCGAACTGGCCGCGCGGCGTTGCCTGTATGCCGGCGCGGATGATCTCGCAGCTATAGGCGCCGAGATTGATGATCATGGCGAGATTGGCCGCCGTCATCTCATTCATCTGGACGCCGATGCCGGGCAGGCCGAAGAAGATGAAGAAGAGCTGGATCAGGAACGGCGTGTTGCGGATCAGCTCGACATAGGTGGCGACAAGGGGCTTGAGCCTGCGCGGGCCGAGCGCACGCACCCAGGCGCAGGCGATGCCGAGGATAATGCCGAGCACGGCGCCGATCAGGGTCAGCTCGAGCGTGACGAGGACGCCCTTGATCAGGACCGGGTAATATTCGGCGAGCCAGCCGAAGTCGAAATGATAGCGCATGGGAAGATGCCTCGCTCGGACAGACTGCGCCGCCAAGCTGGCGGTGCGTCCGTCGTGCGTTGATCAGAAGCCGGCAGGAAGGTCGGCGCCGAGCCACTTCTGCGAGATCTTGTTCAGCGTCCCATCGGCCTTGGCGGCGGCGATGATCTCATCGACCTTCTTCTGCAAGGCCGGCTCGCTCTTGTTGAGGCCGATATAGCAGGGCGAGTTGGTGATGAGGAATTTCATCTCGGGCTTTTTCGGCGGGTTCTTGGCAAGGATCGCCGCGGCGACGACGTTGCCGGTGGCGATCAGCTGCACCTGGCCCGAGAGGAAGGCCGAAATGGTGCCGTTATTATCTTCGTAGCGCTTGATCGTCGCGTCCTGCGGTGCGACCTTCGTCAGAGCGAGGTCCTCGATCGCACCGCGGGTGACGCCGATCGTCTTGCCGGAAAGATCCTCCGGCTTGGCAGCGGCAGCGTCGGCAGGACCGAAGATCCCGTTGAAGAAGGGTGCATAGGCGTCGGAGAAATCGATAACGGCCTGGCGCTCGGCGTTCTTGCCGAGGCTCGAAATCACCAGATCGACCTTGTTCGTCTGCAGGTAGGGAATTCGGTTGGCGCTGGTGACCGGCACAAGCTCCGTCTTCACGCCAAGCTTTTCGCCGATCAGATTGGCCATGTCGATGTCATAGCCCATTGGTGCCATATCCGTACCGACGCTGCCGAAGGGCGGAAAATCCTGCGGAACGGCGACGCGGAGCGTACCGCGCGATGCTATATCGCTCAGGGCATCCGCCCTTACTGCTTGCGGGGCGGAAAGCGATCCCATCGCGAATATCGCGATGCCGAGTGCCATGAGCAATTGTCTGCGCTTCATCAAATGTCCTTCCAATCAGGCTATGTACGCTGAAGGACAAAGCAAGACCTGGGCCAATCGACTGAATGCCGCCGTCAACCGTACTGTGATCCGGACAGATCGCTCATCTCCGGCCGATCGGTGATTGAATATTGCTCAAGAATTGGGCGCGGTGCTGTCACATAAACCAGGTGTCAGTGAATTGTGTCGATTTAGGCCCGGAGCAATGCGCTGAGCCGGATGCTGCGCCGCACGAATTCCTATGTCGTTTCCGGCACGAATAGGTCAGTCATACTGTACTGTTTTGTTGCCCGCGCGAAGTTGCGATGCGGCGTCGGTTAATTGCCTCCAAGCTAGACCAACGCTACGCCCTGTAGATCACAGTCGATGGCACCGGCGCCGGCCATGCTCATTCTAACTTTTATGCCACCCAGATCGGCGGTGGGCACTTTATGGTCTCCCGCACCGCGACATCGAAATCGCGGCTGGACTTCCTGTCGTTGCTACACGGCAATTATCGGGATTACGTTCTCAACGACGCGGCGTGCGATTATTTGGAGGGCCTCAATGCCGACTGAGGTCTTACTGCCACACTGCGCGCATTCGAGCCGCAAGGCTTCTGTAATGAGGTGCCGTTTTGGGAGCATCTCTCCGGCAAGGGTATTGCGCCGTCGCCCCACGCGGCGGAAACCAACTCGCCCGTCTGCCGGTCAACGCTAACGGTGATATCATTGCCGTCGTTGTCCGTTCCGTCGACAATGAACCGGTCTCTCTTGCGGTCGATATTTTCGACCTCCTGCAAGCCCTCATGCCGGGCTATTCGAACAGCCTGGCGCTGGCTGAGCCTATGTCCATGTCCGCAGGAGGTCGTGGTGGCAGATCCCTATTCGGATCCACAAGACGCACGCCGCCAGGTCCTATTTCGATGGCCTGTGAAAACGATGGCGTCGCATATACAGCCATAACAGCTGCCATGGCCACAACAGTAAGGCTTTCAACAAGTCGACCGTCCAAGCGCTATTGACGCCTCCGGTCACATTTTTCGTTGTGACCAGAGGCAAATTGGCCCGATCCCTATGCAGCTTTCAGCATGCGCCGCTCAGTAGCGATAGTAGCGGTGATGAGGGTGGTGGCGATGGTGCTTGTACCAGCCGTAGTGATGGCCGCGCCAGTAATGGCTCCGGTAGCTGCGATGCGATCTCCAGTGGTGATGCCGGTGATGTCGATAGCCATGCCAATGGCGGCGGTGATGATAACGGACCGTCTGAACGGATGACTGGACCTCCGGCTTGGCCATATTCATCATCGGCGCAGCGGATGCAGAACCCGCACCGATCAACAGACCGATACCGAGTAGCGCGGCAAGCAGATTTCTAAAGATTTTCATAGTGAACCTCCGTCATTGTCATCATCCTGAAACCGGACGGCTGAACAGGGGATGAATAATTTTCAGTCGGCCGCGCAACTTGTGGGCAGTTCAATCGCCTCGGTCGCCGACCACCTCGACATAACAGGCGAGGAATTCGAGAGCACCAACACCAAGGCGCCCGTCTATGCCTTTTCGCCAAGAGCCCACGCGGCGGGCATATCGAGATCGGCGGCATCTGGAAAAAGCGGAACCAGAATAGCGGCGACTATTTCACCCTCAGCGTCAACACAGGCCACGCCAGGCTCAACGCCAATCTCGGCCGCGATCCTGGCCAGGACGACGATGACCTGATGGCCATCATCCCCTGGGACTGATCCCAACAAGCGCAGTATCCCGGCCCTCGGCTGAGGTACCGCGGGCAACAGTAGCCTTCGGCTTGACCCTTGGGCCGACCGGAACTTAATGAGAATCCCTAAGAGACATGCAGGAACTGTCTCCGAACGGAAACCGTCATAGTGTGGGAGATGACAACTTGCCGCAAAATCCCATTAATCTCAGATGAATTACTACAGCCGATAAAAACAAAGCAGTTTTGTGAGTTTATCCCGTCGGATATCCTTCAGCACACCGAACCCTCGTCGCCGGATTTTGTTGCATGGCGAAACTCAGCGGCGAGACTAACCTATGTCCAGACACATGTATTTTAGCTCAACATAATCTTCCATGCCGTATTTGGAGCCTTCGCGGCCCTGGCCGGACTGCTTGATCCCGCCGAAGGGGGCGACTTCGGTGGAAATCAAGCCGGTATTGATACCGACCATGCCATATTCGAGCGCTTCAGCTACGCGGAAGACTTTCGACAGATCCCGGGAATAGAAGTAGGATGCAAGGCCAAACTCGGTGTTGTTGGCCATGGAGATAACCTCGTCCTCCGTCTCGAACCTGAAGAGCGGTGCGACGGGACCGAACGTCTCCACGCCCGCTACTTTCATCTCCGTTGTGACCCCGGTCAGGATCGTCGGCTGGAAGAACAGGCCGCCGCGTTCGCTTGGTTTGCCGCCAAGTATCACGGTAGCCCCCTTCGACAAGGCGTCTTCGATGTGCTCCTCAACCTTGACTAGCGCTTTTTGCGAGATCAGCGGCCCGGCTGCGACACCCTCCTCAAATCCATCGCCGATCTTGAGGGCGCGAACCTTCTCGGCAAGCTTTTCGGCGAAGGCATCATAGACGCCGGCCTGAACATAAAGCCGGTTGGCGCAGACGCAGGTTTGGCCATTGTTGCGGTATTTCGAGACCATGGCACCTTCGACGGCAGCATCAAGATCGGCATCATCGAAAACGATAAACGGAGCGTTGCCACCGAGCTCCAGGCCCAGTTTCATGATCTGCTCAGCACCTTGGCGCATGAGGATCTTTCCGACATTGGTCGAGCCGGTAAAGGTCAGCTTGCGTACTTTGTCATTCTCAGTGAACGCCTTGCCGACCGCGGAGGGCTCTGTCGAAGTAATAATGCTGAAGACGCCCGCGGGAATGCCGGCGCGTTCGGCAAGTAGCGCAAACGACAAGGCCGAAAGCGGTGTCTCCGCCGCCGGTTTTGCCACCATCGCACAGCCAGCGGCAATCGCTGGGGCGAACTTACGCGCCAACATGGCGTTTGGGAAATTCCAGGGCGTAATGGCAGCAACGACGCCGACCGGCTGCTTGATGACGATGATGCGTTTGTCGGCCTGATGGCCGGGAATGGTATCGCCGTAGACTCGCTTCGCCTCCTCGCCGAACCATTCGACATAGGATGCACCATAAAGAATTTCGCCCCTCGCTTCGGCAAGCGGCTTGCCCATTTCCGTCGTCAGGATCGTCGCCAGATCGTCGGCATTGGCAATCATCAGCTCGAACAGATTGCGCAGGATGGCGGCGCGCTCCTTGCCAGTCTTCTTCGCCCATTGCTTCTGCGCTCCATGGGCTGCTTCGATGGCGCGATCGACCTCGACCCTGTTCATGTCGGGCAAAACGGCGATCGTCTCCCCGGTCGAAGGGTTAAATACGTCGAAGGTCTTGGCTGCCTCGCTTGCCGCGACCCACTTGCCGCCGATAAGCGCTTTGTCGATGAGCAGCGAAGGGTCCTTCAGCCGACCACGGAGGGATTCAGAAAGGGTCATTGGTAACATCCTCACGGATTCAAAAAGGCGCGATCGACGGAGGCGACCGCCCGGCCGCCTAAGGTTGCCCGTTCAGGCGAAAGCGTGTGCCGAATTGGCTTCGAAGCCGAGCCAGGCTTGATCACCGCGAGCAAGGTGCGAAATCGCTTCATGTCCAAACGGCAACCGAACGGACAAGCTGTCGCCGCTTGCAGTCCGCGTGCTGACCTCGACGTTGTTGCCCAGAAAGGTGATGTCGCTGATCGTAACGACGAGGCCGGCGTCGATCTGAGCCCGCGACAAAGACAGTCTTTCGGGTCGGAGCAACAACGATGCCTTCGTGCCGCCAGCGCCGCCGCTACGCATTGGCACGCCATCGATTATGGCACCGCCCGGAAGCGCCAGACGCGCCTTGCCGTCGCTGCGTCCAACAACCTCAGCATCGATGAAGTTGCTGTCGCCGATGAAGCCGGCGACGAAATGGGTCGCCGGGTTCGCATAAAGCTCTTGGCCGGAGCCGATCTGATCAATCTCGCCGTGACTGAAGACCGCAATGCGATCTGAAAGGCGCAAGGCCTCCTCCTGGTCGTGCGTGACATAGAGAATGGTGACGCCGGTTTCCTGATGAATGCGTCGGATCTCGAATTGGATTTCCTCGCGAAGCTTTTTATCGAGCGCCGACAGCGGCTCGTCCATCAAGAGCACGGGCGGATTGTAGACGAGCGAGCGAGCGAGCGCGACGCGCTGTTGCTGACCACCCGACATCAGAGCGGGCTTTCGATCTTCAAATCCTTCGAGGCGCACCAACCGCAAAGCCGCCTTCACGCGTTCGGCTATCTCGGCTTGCGGGGTACGGCGCACCCGCAATGGAAAGGCAACGTTCTCGCCGACTGTCAGATGCGGGAAAAGCGTGTAACGCTGGAACACCATTCCGATACTACGCTTGTGCGAGGGCGTCGAAAGAAGGCTTTGGCCCCTTAGAAGAATGTCCCCTTCCGTTGGATCTTGAAACCCAGCGAGAATGTAGAGCGTTGTCGACTTTCCCGACCCGGAGGGGCCAAGGAATGTCATGAACTCGCCTTCGGCAATGTCCAACGTCACGTTCTTGACTGCCGTAACTTGGCCATAGACCTTGCGAATGCCGCGGATAGAGAGAAATGCGTCGGTCATGCTTTGTGTCCCTTGCGGAAGATGGCTGCCAGGACCATGAGGACGATGGTGAAGGCGATGAGTATAGTGGAAGCTGCGGCGATCACGGGCGTCAGGTCCTGACGCAAGGTCGACCAGATCTTGACCGGGAGCGTCTGAAGCGTCGGGCTGGCCATGAATATCGCCAGGACCACCTCATCCCAGGAGGCCAGGAAGGAAAAAATGGCGGCGGCAAAGATTCCGTGGCTGATCGCCGGCACGGTGACCCGAAGGCGCGCTTCCCAAGGGCTGGCGCCGCATAGAACCGCAGCATCCTCGATGGACTTGTCGAAACCTTCCAGGGCGTTTCCGATTGAAATAATGGAGAACGGCAGCGCGATCAGTAGATGTGCGATGATGAAGGCGATCGTCGTTCCGGCCAGGCCGAGCTGCAGGAACAAGGCATAAAGCGCAACAGCGAGAACCACCACCGGCAGGATCATCGGCGTCAGGAAGAGAGCCCGCAGTGCCTCACGTCCAAAGAAGGTACTGCGGTTCAGGCCGAATGCGGCCAGGAAACCAATGATGACGGATAGAGCCGTAACGACGGCCGCGATCTCAAGACTTGTCAACGCGGAATAGAGCCAGCGCGGGTCGGCAAATAATTCCTGATACCATTTGAATGTCCAGGACGGTGGCGGAAAGATCAGCCATTGCGACGAACCGAACGAGAGTGCAGCGATGAACGCAATCGGAAGGATCAGGAAAAGACAGACGATAACCGTCAATCCGATCAGAAAAAGCTTGAGCCCGCCGAGCTTTTCGAAATCGAGCAACATGACTTACCTCGCCCGATTGGTGTTGAAAAATTTAAGCTGGATCGCATAAAGTGCCAGCGTTACCAGCAACAAGACGAAGGCGGCGGCTCCGCCCATACCCCAGTCAACAAGTGACTGAACAAACTGGGCGACAAGCTCGGCGAGCATCATGTTGGAGGTTCCGCCTAGCAATGCAGGTGTCACGTAGTAGCCAAGCGACATCACGAAGACCATCAGCGCCCCGGCGGCTACGCCAGGCAAAGACAACGGCAGCAGGACGTGCATGAAACATTGGCGCTTGTTGGCCCCACACAGCGCTGCCGCTCGCAAGATGCCGGGATCGATCGAGCGCAGAACGCCCATAAGCGGCAGGATGACGAAGGGCAGCATGATGTAAGTCATGCCGATAGTCACACCAACGAGATTGTTGACGAGAGCAAGCGGCTTGTCGATCAATCCGAGCCCAATCAGCAGCTTGTTGACGACGCCCGTCCGCTGCAGCAGAACCATCCAGGCGTAGGTTCTCGCCAGGAGGTTGGTCCACATGGACAGGATGATGATTGCCAGCACCAACCGCGACCAGCGTTCCGGCATGATGGCCAGGAGCCATGCGATCGGGTAGCCAATGACGATCGACACGATCGTAACCAAGCCCGCTACCAGGAAGGTATTGAGGAAAACCCGCAGATATGTTGTCGAGCCAAGCAGTGTGGCGTAGTTCTGCAGTCCGAGTTGGGGCTCGAGCAGACTCCGCATCAGGAGCATGCAGACTGGGACGATAAAGAACAACGCGATGATGAGAAGCGCCGGCAGAAGATAACCGAAGCTACCTTGCCGTGGCGATCTGCGTAAAGCGCTGCCGATCGTTGCCGTTAGAGCCATTTGCATCTCCCGAGATTCTGGCGATCTCGACGGCCCGGCGGTGCCGGCCCGTCGACAGATGAGCCATGAGCGACTTACTTCGCCTGCCAGGCATACCAGCGTGTACCGATCTCATCTCGGTGCTGTGCCCAGTAGTTCATGTCCGCGTTGACCTGCGTTGCCGCCTGTTGGTCTGGCAGCGAGTTGCGCAAGGCGGGATCCATCATTTCAGGCGAGCCAAGATTGATCGGCGCATAGCTGGTTTTCGCAGCGAACTTGGCCTGAGCCTCCGCACTTGTCGCGTTGGCAATGAACTTCATCGCCGCCTCCTTGTTCTTCGCACCCTTTGGAACGACGAGCGCGTCTGCAGCCGTGATATTGTTCGTCCAGGATGTTTCGACTTTCACCCCGGTCTGCGCAAGCGCTGTCAAGCGGCCGTTCCAGAAGGATCCAAACGGTGTCTCCGCAGATGCCAGCAACTGCTGCGATTGCGCGCCGCTATCCCACCAGACGATATCCGACTTGATCGTGTCGAGCTTCTTGAAGGCGCGGTCGAGATCGAGCGGATAAAGCTTGTCGGCCGGCACGCCGTCGGCCAGAAGTGCCGCCTCGATCACGCCTGGTGCCGACCATTTGTAGAAGGTGCGCTTACCGGGGAACTTCTTGGCGTCGAACAGATCTGCCCAGCTTTTCGGACATGCATCGACTGCATCCTTGTTGCAGCCGATGACGAAGGAATAGTAGAAGCTGCCGACGGAATAGTCAGTCACGAACCGCGGGTCGAGCTTGCTCTTGTCGATGACTGAAAAGTCCAGCTTCTCCAAGAGGCCCTTGCTACCCGCCTGAACCGCGTAGTCTCCTTCGACGTCGACAACGTCCCAGCCGACTGCTTTCGCCTCAACCATGGCTTTCAGCTTGCCGTAGTCGGTCGGACCGTCCTGCGTTACGTTCACCTTCGCGGCTTTGCTGAAGGTTTCTGCCCAATATTCCTTTTGGGCATCCTGGGTGGTGCCACCCCAGCTGGTAAACACCATGTCCTGCGCCACAGCGGCTCCGGCAAAGCCGAGACCGGCGGTAAGAACTGCAATTGCGAATGTCTTAGTCATGTTCCCTCTTTCTTTTTCTGTTGGATAGTTACTTGCTTCAGATCGGATCTTTTCCGCCGAGCGGCGAAAACGACGCCGGCGACATGATCTTGCTTTCCGCGGTGACGATCAGATCGCGGATTTTTGGCAGGAAAGCCTGCCATTCGGAATCGGCTGCCAGCTGAGCGCGCCGTGTCTGGCGATCATCCAATGTCGCGTAGCCCCAGATGTGGACGATCTCGTTGATCGGACCGATCTCCGAGGAGAAATAGCCGATGAGATGGCCGAGATGCTTTTTCTGGATTGCGATCCCAATTTCCCCGACGACCCGCAGGTATTCGGGAGTGCCGCCGTTCTTCAAACGATATGTCCTGATCTCGTAATACATGAGCTCACCGCATGACGAAGGGATCGGGGAATGGATCGTCCGAGGTTCTAAGCCAGACGGTCTTGGTCCGCGTGAAATCGAGAGCCGCGGCGAGGCCTCCCTCCCGGCCATGGCCGGACGAGCCAAATCCGCCAAATGGAGCGATCGGCGAGACGGCACGGTAGGTGTTTACCCAGACGATGCCGGCGCGGATCCTCCTGATCATCCGGTGGGCTCGCGTAAGGTTCTGGGTAAAAACGCCGGAAGCCAGGCCGTAGGGAGTATCGTTTGCCAGGGCAACCGCCTCCTCCTCATTGGTGAAGGAGACGACCGACAGGACAGGGCCGAACAATTCGGCTTCGAACGACGGCGCCTTGACGCCGTCGCAATCAATGATCGTCGGAAGGTAGTAGAAGCCCTCACCTGCTCGCGCCTTGCCGCCAGTCACGATCCTGGCGCCGGCATTGACCGACGCGGCCACCACGTTCTCGATGTGCGCCCGCTGACGCGCAGTGCAAAGGGGTCCGACCTCGGTGGCCATATCGAGGGGCGTTCCAATCCGGATCGCTTCGGCCTTTGCCTTCAGCACGGCTATGAACTTGTCCTTGATGGAGGCTTCCACCAGCAGGCGGGAACCAGCGACGCAGCTCTGGCCCGTCGCTGCGAAGATGCCAGCGACCTGGGCGTTGGCAGCACTTTCGAGGTCGGCATCGGCAAACACGATGAAGGGAGACTTGCCGCCAAGCTCCAGCGACGTGCTTGCGAGGTTTTCAGCGGAGTTGCGAACGACATGTGCCGCGGTCGCAGGGCCGCCGGTAAACGCGATGTGTGCGATGCCCGGATGACGCGTGAGTGCACTGCCGCAGGACGGTCCAAAACCGGTAATGATGTTGACGACCCCTTTGGGAAACCCCGCCTCATGCACGAGACGTGCGAATTCCAGCATCGGCGCCGGTCCGTCCTCGGATGCTTTGATCACGAGCGTGCAACCGGCGGCAAGCGCAGGTCCGATCTTGACGGCGGAAAGGAAAAGCTGGCTGTTCCATGGCACGATAGCGGCGACGACGCCGACCGGTTCGCGACGGGTCCAGACCTCCATGTCAGCCTTGTCGATCGGCAAGGTCGATCCCTCGATCTTGTCGGCGAGCCCAGCATAATAACGATAGTAGTCGGCGACATAGGCAATCTGTGCCGAGGTCTCACGGATGATCTTGCCGGTATCGAGAGTCTCGAGTTCGGCAAGACGCGCGGCATTCGCCTGGACCAAGTCAGCAAGCTTGAGCAGGAGCTTGCCCCTTACGCTCGCCGTCATGGCCGGCCATGCACCTGTCCAGAGCGCCTGCTCCGCAGCCTTGACCGCGCGATCGACATCGTCCTCCCGCGCCTCCGGCATGGACACCCAGACATGGCCCGTTGCCGGATCGATACTGTCGAAACGCGCCGAGCCGTCATCAAAAACGCCATCGATATACTGCTGGAACCTTTGCATCTTAGTCCTCACTGGAATGCGGGCATGACGTTGGCTATGAAGCGCTCGAGCGATGCCTTCTTGCGCTCAAAGCTCATGCCGGTGTCGATCCAAAAGGAATATTCGTTCCAACCCTGGTTCTCGTAGACCTTGAGACGATCGATCACCGTTGCAGCGTTTCCGATCGGCATGTTCGCGATCATCTTGTCCGGAGACAGGTTCGCATTCGCGACGAGTTCGTCCTCGGTCAATCGCTGAATAAGCCCCTGTTGAATGGGCCGCTCATTCTTGAACCAGGCAAAGAAGTAGTTGTAGTAGATGCTGATTTCTTTGGCCGCCTGCGCGATATCGGCTTCGTCGGAGCCGACATAAGTATGCTGCAGCAGCATGATCTTGGGACGCTTCACATTCGAAGCCTTTTCGCAGGCCGCATTGAAGCGATCCATCAGGCTTGCAATTTCAGTTTCACCGTTCGCCAGCGGCGTGCACTGCACATTGCAGCCATTGGCCACTGCAAATTCATGACTGTTTGGATCTCGCGCAGCCACCCAGATCGGCGGATGCGGCGCCTGAACCGGCTTAGGGGCTGATGTCGTTGCAGGAAACTTCCAGAATTCGCCGTCATGAGTATAGTCGCCCGCCCAGAGCCCCTTGATCGCCGGGATCAGCTCGCGCATCCTCTGTCCCGCGCCCCAGGCGTCAAGCCCCGGCAGCAGCCGCTCATATTCGAAGCCATAGGCTCCACGGGCAATACCGAGATCCAGGCGACCATCGCTTATGATGTCGGTCATGGCGGCTTCACCAGCAAGCTTGATCGGATGCCAGAATGGGGCGATTACAGTGCCGGTGCCCAGTCGAACGTTTTTCGTACGGCGCGCGAGATCGGCAAGGTTGACGAATGGGTTCGGCGCGATCGTGAAATCCATACCATGGTGTTCGCCGGTCCAGATTGCGTGCATCCCGCCCTTGTCGGCGATTTCGCAGAGCTGAATGAATTCTTCGTATAGTTCCTGATGATTTTGGCTGGCGTTCAGCCGCTCCATGTGAACGAAAAGCGAGAATTTCATGCGTCACCTTTTTTGGCCACGGCGTGAACCCGGCCCTTTTCGTGGTTGCCAAAATAAATGCCGAAGTTGCCCAGCATGCTTTCCTGCGCGTAACGCTTCACGGTCTCGCGCACGGCGCTGTCGGATATTTCAGCGAACGGAAGATCGTGGAGCGGAAAAAGCCGGCCGACTTTCGCTGTCCCGGCGCCCAAGCTTGCGCGATAAACGATATGTTGGCAGCCGGTCTTCGTATCCTCGTAGATAGAGTATAGAAGGCCAGTCTGGATTTGCAGGCCGATCTCGTCGGCGAATTGTCGTTCGAGAACGTCCATCCCTTCGCTTTCGGCCCTGTCGACAAAGGGGAGTGTCCAGCCGCTCGACGCTGCCGGGACAAGAAGCATCTCTCCAGCTCGTTCGGCGACTGCGCCGATAGACAGGCTTCCCTCAACATTGGAGAGAAGATCTTTTTCGGTCGCCGCCGGTGTAAAATAGCCGCCGCGGGCGTAACCCAGCCCGGTTTTGCCCGTATTCTCCAGGGCCTCGATACGGCCGACCAATATGACATGGTCGCCAGCATCAATGCGCTCATGCATGGAGCAGTCGAACCATGCGGCAACGTCGGAAAACACGGGTGAGCCGAATGGTCCAGGCGTCCATGCCACGGCTGCAAAGCGATCTTCGACAGGGCGGGCAAACGTATTCGACACATCCTTTTGATCTTCGGACAGGATGTTGACCGCAAAACCGCGGGCAGTGGTCAGTGTCTGGTAGTTTCGCGAGGTCTTGGCCAAACACACGAGCAGCAACGGCGGGTCGAGCGATACGCTCGTGAAACTATTTGCGGTGAAACCTATCGGAGCTCCGGCCTCATTCGTCGTCGTCACGACGGTCACGCCAGTGAGAAATGCGCCGAATGCGTCTCTCAGAGCCCTTGCTTCAAGCATTTCTTCCTCCTCGTTAGGCTGTCCAGGTCAACCAATTAGCCAAGGCCGCGGTCACCTCCTCCGGTGCCGTCAGATTGACCATATGACGGTGACCCTTGATGACCACCGCTCTGCCATTCCGTGCGGCTTTTGCCATGTCCTTAGCCATCTCCGGCGTCGAATTCGGGTCGCCATCACCGGTCAGAAACAGGGCGGGACTGGCGACGGCCGGCCAGCAATCGCAGTAAAGCGTGTCCCCCGTCGCAAAGGCACGATAGGCAGCAGCATACCCTCCAGCATCGACCTGCTGGAGAAGCTCCCGCACCAATCGGTAGGCATCGCTATTCGTCTCATTCGGAGCGAACCATCGGCCCAAAGGCGCTTCCCGATCGAACGCGCCGGTAACTATTTCGTTCGCGCGAGCTTCGACGGCCTGCCGGGCTTCGATTGTCCGCTTGTAGACCCCGTTCAGCAACGCGATCCGGTGAAGCCGCTCGGGCGCCGTTGCAGCCATCCCGGTCGCGATCAGAGCGCCCATGGAGTGGCCGACAACATTGACCACGCCAAGCTCCAGTTCATCGATGACAGCGCCAAACCAGGTCACGAAGTCCGACAGATCCGGCTTGCCCATAAGCGGCGCCGAAGACCCGTGACCTGGAAGATCGACCGCGATGATGCGGTGGCGTATCGACAACTGCTCGATTTGCGGCCTCCAAGCCTCGATCCTCATTCCAACACCGTGGATGAGGACGAGGACTTCGCCCCCGCTGCCGCGGTCGACATAGGCCGAGCCGGACGGTGTCTTAGACCGCTGCAGGGTTTGCGACATCGTGACCCAGCTCCTTGAGATCCTGATAGCGATCACCGATGCGATGGTGCGGGCGACCGCCGATCGAAGCGCCCAGCGCTACGACAATCTCGTCCGCAGCGGGTGCGTCCGGAACTGCGCATTGGATCGTCAGGTAGTGCGAGCGGCGTCCTTCGTCGTTCTTGTCCATGAGCGGGATCATGATCGGAGCATTTGCCGGCCCGCGCGTGTTGCAGAAGGCGAGATAGGATTTGGCGCCGACGGCGGTGCGATAGTGGTTGCCGAAGCGCAGCGTATGGATCAGCGCCGAGGCGTGTTCGATTTCGCCATTGAGGCCGACGATTGCCGATTTTCCGTAGGCTTCGACGGCCTCTCCCGAACCGGCGGTGTCGATGATCATCTTCGTGAGCAGCTCGCCGAGAACGGGGGCGACCGCGTGGATCTCGGGCTTGAGATCTTCCACAAAGCCGCGGCCGGCCCAAGGGTTCTTTATGACGGCGATGGCGGCAATCAGCTTAAGGGGAACGGCGGCTTCCTTCCCCCCTTCGATATGGGTTGCCTCAACCTGCAACAATGTCTTGCGAATAAGTGACGCCATCTGCCTCTCCAGTCCGTTTATCTGCTCATATGTTGGTATACCATAATACAACGCGTCAAGAGCTTGTGCGAAATTTCTTTTCGTTCTAAAAAGCTGTCATGAGCCAGAACGCAAACGACCTCGCCGCGCTTCGCATCGATTCTCCGCCGGCAACCTTGAGAGAAATTGCCCTCGATCGGATGCGACGGGCGATCATCAACGGGTTGTTCGAACCGGGTGCTCGCCTTGTTGAGCGGACCCTTTGTGAACAGCTTGGCGTCTCGCGCTCCGTCATCCGAGAAGTACTGCGGCATCTGGAAGCCGAGGGACTCGTCGAAATGCTGGCCAAACAAGGGCCGATCGTCGCGCGGCTCGAATGGGATGACGCTCGCCAGATCTACGAGATCCGGGCCTCATTGGAATCCACTGCTGTTGCGGACTGCGCGCGAACGGCCGCTGATGGTGTGAAGAGCAGATTGCGGCAGGCGCTGGACGAATTGGATCGCACTTCCCGCCAGCAGTCCCCGCAGGGCATTCTCGATGCGACCACCGAGTTTTACCGGATCATTTTTGAATCAGGCGGCCATAACATTGCCTGGGACATCGTCAGCCGCCTGAACAGTCGAATTTCACGACTGCGCGTGATGACGTTGTCTACGACGAACAGAACGACCACAGGTCCTGCTCAGATCCGGAAAATCTTTGCGGCGATCGAACGGAATGAGCCGGATATTGCGGCTGAAGCGTGTCGAACGCACGTTCAGGCTGCCGCAGCAATTGCAAAAGAGCTGCTGGCAAACGGACGCTGAACGCTATCAAGCCTTGGCATCCGGTCACCGCCAGCGACTTGCCCTTCAATGAGCAGTTCCATTGCCTGGATGCGGATGCGCCTCAAAATAGGTAGCGGCGGCTGTCGCGCATCCTGGACCGACAGACGTTTTTGTGTGAGTTCTGACCGTTGGGCGCAGCACCGATACTCGGTTGATTGGTGGTCGGTGCCGATCCGGCCGCGGAGACGGATTGTGCGTTGGCAATCGCTGGCTGCAGGAACAGGAGAGCGCTAAGGGTGACAGCAAGCGACTGGCGTCCGAGGCGCACAATCCTTGCCACGAGGCCGCCAGCATCCTCCCTGCCCTCAGTTGCAAGCTTCGATCCAACCAATGCGATCTTCCTGCTCATTGTACGCCTTCACTCGCATTTGCGCGGTAAATTAGTCTCGCCGCAGTTGTGAGTAGCCAGCTGAAAGCGACATCACAGCCACAAGACCGGCGTCAATTTCAGCTTCTAGTTGAGGCAAATCTATTCCAAACAAAATATGTCGCTTACGGTACTGGTTCGGCCGATGCGGATGTCGCTCACCGCGGATGACAAACAAACGCTGATCGAACCACCTCAACTGCCTCTTTTGGCCGGCGTCGTCGTCACGCCGCCGTCGAGCTTCTTATAGAGATCACCTAACTGTGACTTCGGTGCCGGGCACTTTCTTGAGCGGGCAAGGTCCGCAAGCACCTGATTGCGATTCCGCAACGCGTCGATCTCGATCTTTTCCGGTGATTTCGGATCCATAAAGAAGAGAGCCGGAAGGAACAGAAGCACACCCGTGGCGCCAAGAATGACATTCTTGCCCTGTGCCTGCGAACGCTCCTTAACAGTTGCAGTGATCTGTCGCTCATTGGCGGCAAATTCGCGCGATATCCCGCTGCACTCAATTCCCCTGTCGCCAACATTGGTCGATGCGATGGGATGCGCTTCACGCCCCCCGCAGCTGGATAGTATGATTGCACAGCTAACAAGCGCGACAGAGGGAAACGATACGAGAGAGACGGTATTGTTAGCCTTTTTTCCAATGGAATGCATAATTCTCTCCTGAATATTCAATCATCACTTTAGGGATGTACCGGGGACTAGAAGCTCTGACTCGCACCGATTAACTTCGGAGCCTAAGACGTCCGAACATCCGCGCGGTTATGTGCCAGAGCCAGTTTGTTGCGGCATATTGAGTTAGCGGCAGCCCGACCTTTCTTTTTCGCAACCGATCCGGTTCATCGTCACGTACACGGGCGGGTAGCTGAATTCGTGCTTCTTCTTGTCCGTAGCAGCGTCGATCAATGCAACAACAACCACACCGGCAAGACCATTGTTGCTTGCGGCTCCCAGTCGCTCTGAAGAGGTCTTGTCAAACGGCTGCACAGTCGCATAGCCAGCCCTGTAACCGGGCGACTGACAGCGAACGGCAACTGGGCGTGAGGCGTAACCATAGTCAGGCACCCGGATTTCGGCCGGTGTCTTCACCGACGCCCGATAGCCCTCGCTTTCCAATGCGCAATCGACACCTTCCATTTCCTCTCTGGTGGAAAATTGTGCGTCTTTCTTGCGAACATCCTCATAGGTCCGCACGGTGACGACACGCTGCCCCTTGAGCGAAGGAATGTCCTGTCCGGCTGCGCGCTGTGGCGCCAGGACATCACCGTATTGCACGCCCTTGGCAGTCGGTAGGGCGTTAACGCTCATCGCGATCGGCTTTGCGGATTGGCATCCAGTCAATGCCAAGGAGACGAGAAGGGAAAGAATACAAACACGAAATTGGGCGTTCATCGGGTGACCTGACGTTCAGAGAGGCGGTTTGGTTGAATGCGTGTGTTCATGAGAAATCATCCGTGACCTTCAATTCATGACCTTCCCCCTGTTCCATGATCACCAACGCAGTGAAGCGCTGACAAAAAGCAGCCCCGAATTCTTTTTCTCGATCGTCCCGCCAAGAACGTCCGAATAGCCGATATCGAAATTCACATTGCCGCCGGCGAGCTTGGCGCCCGCGGTCCAGCCGAGCATGTCACCGCCTTCAATGCGGTAGCGCGCCTGAGATGCGATCCGTCCGTAATCGAGGCCGACATAGGGGCGGAATTCGCCGAAGATCTTGGCAAGTGCGGCATTGTCGGCGAAAGGCTGTGTGCGCCAAACAAGATCGTTGCGGACGAAGAAGCCGTTATTGCCGAAGAGCATAGTCTCGCGCGTCCCGCGCACGGAGGAATAGCCGCCGATCGAGATCTGCTCGGCCCCGAACATATTGTCGGGAGAATATTGCCCGGTGACGACGGAATTGATCTCCAGGCGCTGGTCGGCGAATTCGAACGGCCGCGTCACGGTGATCGTGCCGGTGAACTTGGAAAAACGAGGATCCGCGTCTCCTGCCCCGGCATCGCCAGGAGCAACCGCATCGAAGAGACTGAGCCCCTGGCGGTAGGAAAGGTCGAAAACCCAAAGACCGCCGAGCATGCGGCGTGAATGCGAGATACCGAGATCGCCGACCGTATATTTGCGGCTGCCAACCTCGATCCTGCTGCCGAGCAGAAAGTTGTTGGATTCCTTGTAGGTCAGGCTGCTGTTGAAGGTTGTGATCGAATCCTTGTCGCGGAAAATCACGCGATTGGCGCCGATCCCTGCCTGCTTGGAGTTGCCTGAAGTATCCAGCGGCCCGAAATTCCCGGGAACGGAGCTGGTATATTCGTACCAGGAGCCGTTGAGCGAGAACGTCCAATAGCCGTAGGGAGCGCTGACATTGCCGGAATAGCTGTTGCTCTTGCCTTGGCCATCATCGCGCCACGGGTAGTCCGGGCCGGTATGTTCGTAAGCAAAGTTCCATTGGTCGTTGAGATGCAGGAGATTGTCGTAGCCGACCGAGGCGGAGGATTTGGAATATCCGGTCTGCCATTGGCCAAGATTGCTGTTGCCGACGGAAAGGTGCCAGGGATGATCCGGCTTGCTCTCGATATTGAGGATCGACGTGCCATCCGTCTTCCCGGGCAACATTGCCGTTTTGGCATTGTTGGAGGCGAGACGGTTGATCTGATCGAGACCTTGCTCGATGTCGCGCAGATTGGTGATCTCACCCTTCATGCCGGGAAAGGCGGTGGCAATCATACCAGAGCCTGGCGCCGGCTTGCCGTTGATATAAATGTCCGCAAGCGTGCCTTCGACAGCTACCAGCCGAAGGGCCTTGGTTTTGGCAATGTCCTGCGCCGGCACGTAGACGCGAGAGCTCACATATCCCTTGTCGAGATAGAGATGCGTCAGGTCGCGCAGCAGCGCATTGATCTCGCCGACGCCGACGCAACGGTTCGCATAAGGGGCGGTGATCCTGCCGATAGTGGCCGGCGAAAACTGCTTCACCCCCTCCACCGTGACATGGGCGATCGCAAAGCAGGAGCCGCCATTCTGCGAGGCCGGCGCCTGCTTCTGATCGATCGGAGCTGCTAAAGGTTTCGGCGTTGCGTCGCGCAGCGCATCAAGGCGCTGCTGCTCTGCCTGCTGCACCTGGCGCCGCGCGAAATCATCGCTCGGCGATTGCTGTGCAGCAACCTGAGAGGAAACTAGAGTTGCCGACAGCAACGCGACCGCAAGCGGAGCATTGAGACACGACTTCGAAAAGCCTTGGCCGAACCGTAGACGGATCGGCCCCAAAGCCAAGATCATGGGCTATCCTACCGCCGGTTACCTGGAGGCAGGCTTCTGCAATGCATCCAGGGCGGCTGACAGGCCCTTGAGCGAGAATTTGATGTTGACCTTCTGGCCATTCATCATCTGTACGTGACCGGTGCCGTCTGTCGCCTTGGCTAGGGCTGCAATCATCTTTGCATCCAGCTTTTGCTGCGCCCAGCAGCCCGCCTGATTGCAGTTGCGGTAAGCAAGTTGCACGACCTGCTTGTCGCTGGCATCGATGCTGATGCCGCCGGGCAGATACATGTTGAGCGGCACGAGCGTCGTCAAGATGAGCTCGCTTGCGGGCTGCTTGCTGCCTTTTTGATTTGGGTTCGATGCTGGAACTGGCGTTTTGGCAACCGCCAGGGTGAGGATGTTGACATCCTGATCACCTTGCTTGACCGTCGCGATCTGCGCCACTTCACAGCTCGCTGTTGCCGAGCCGTCCTGAGCTTTTCCATCGATGCAGCGGTAATACCAATCGTCAAATTTCTGAACACGCGCTTGGGGTGCGGGTTGCTGTTCGCTTGCTGCGGGAGTTTTGCTCTCAGCGGCGGTGCCGGAAGTCGTATTCGCAGCCGGTCCCGGCTGCTCTTGCGCCATTGCGGAGAATGCAAGCAACGTCGACGAAAGAAGCGCGACGGATGTCAGAGTCTTGATGGAAAGTGTCTTATTTGCGGGGGACATACAAAACTACCCAAAGTCAAAGCCATTCGCTTGCGCAAGGCGTGCCTTGCTCAAGCGGCATGTCGGTCAAAAATCATGAAGATGCACCTGAAAGCGGTGTAGCCGATCATGGGCCTAATCCACCAATAGCAGGTTTCTAAGAAAATACAGCGGAAAGTGGCGCTTATGAAGGGCTTCGCACGCTCGTTTTTAGATAGCCGTGCGGAATGTGCAACACCCGCGTTTATTGATTAAAATTGTCGCTCTCGATGGAAACTGAACCGCCAACGTCGATTTCCACGGGAGGCTTGGAGGTTGCCCCATAGGCTGTGGCAGACACTTTATAAAGGCTCACGGCGCTTTGCGGGCGCGCCGTGAGTGCTTCTTCTCGTTCTTGCTGGAGCGGCGGCTAAGCGTGGGCGTGTGGATGATGAACGTTCCAGACTCCCCATAGCGATGCAGCCACAACGAGCACACCGAGAACGATATCCGTCCACCTTGCGCTAGCGTTGGCAACAAAACCAAGGAGCCAGGGAGATGCAATCAACCAGACACCGAGCGCCATACTAGCCCATTCCTCCCATTCAGCGAATGCGGAAAGCGCTGCTGACGCCAGCACGATCAGCAAAACGGCAACTATCCATGCGTTCCAGCTTGGCATCATCTCCCCTGTGAACCCGAAGATCCACGGCGAGACAAACAAGCATGCGCCCAAAAGCATACATGCCCAATCCTGGTATCCTTTTCCTTCCCTCATACTGATTGCCATGGCAACCTCCTCACACCAAGAAGCCTGACGGTGGCTTCGTCCGACGTGAATTTCACGTATAAGTATATAAGTAATATCTATAATACCCAATTCAAGATCACTTACAAACCATGCTTCCCTTTGATTTTGGATCGACTCCTCTTCCTTCAATGACCGGACATCATACTCGATGTCCTCGAAAGGGCGGGCCATCAGATAGACGACACTGATCGCGAATCGACTCGGCGGAAATTCGGGCATGAGGTTCATCAGCCTTCCTTCCTTGATGTCATATCCGACAAGAATGTGGGACAGGACGGCAACCGAATTGCTGGCGATGAGGCGCAGCGCGATGCGCACCGTCGCGTCCTCGGCGCCATTGGAAAACGACCATGACCGGCGGTTTCCGGCACGACCGTGTTAGGTGCAATCATGGGCGCTAATATCGTTAGGCGACCCAGGTGCGGCTCTCGTTTGCAGATGGGAGGATGCCTGCGACGGGAAAGGTCGTCGTCCACCCAATTCTGCGACACATCAGACTATACAGTCTGCAACCGCCTCGAGACGCACTTCGAGATCGATCCCCTCTCCGACCAGGTCGGATGGCTCCTCGCGAAGGAGCAAGTCGACGGAAAGTCCCTGATGGCGTTCGTGTGGTATTCCGTCATATGTCTGCGGATCGCAAGACAAAAGAAAAGGCCCCCCGGCGGGGGCCCAGATTGCTGACAAACCCCTGGCCTTGGCTGGGGGTTTATGATTCACTGGGACATGTTGAAGAAACCCGCTCCCGAACAGACGGCTCTCGAGATGGTGACGCTCGACAGTCTGGTGCCCCGGGATCACCTGCTTCGCAAGATCGACGCGGTGATCGACTTCTCGTTCATCCATGATCGCGTCGCCGGCCTGTACTGCGCCGACAACGGGCGGCCGCCGCTGGATCCGACCTTGATGTTCAAGGCGCTGT